>JAEUJD010000084.1 GCA_016793015.1 Phycisphaerales bacterium | reverse complement strand
GTGTGGGCTGGCAAGGTGGTGGGGGTGGTGGGGGTGGTGGTCGGCATCGGTCGCTCTTCAGTGGAGCTCGCCGGCCATCACTCCAGAGTCGCGGGAGCGGCGGGAGTGGAAGGGGCGAGTCCGGCCTTCTTCAGCATTTGCTGTGCCACGCGATCCACTACCGGCCAGTTTGCCTTGTGAACGATGTGCCGCGAGATCTGGGCGTCCATCAGCGATTGGAACTGCTGCTCGGCCTTGTTGGGCGCGAAGGGTGGCGCGGCGTGATTGGTGGACCGCATCTGCTTGAGCACGGGCTGGACGAACGCCACCGCGACGAAGCTCTCCGCCGCTTCGCGGATCTTGGCTTCATCCACGCGTCCGAGCTGGCGGCCGGTCTTCTTTCCCAACACCTCCGCAAAATCAAGCTGATTTTGCGCGTTTGGCACCCGGGTGCTGGCGTCCAGCGGGTTCAAGCCCGACCGGAACTGCATTCCGCTTATGTCCATTGTCGGCATGGGTTTAGGCTCAATCCACGATCATTTTGGCGTGCAGGCGGCCGGTCTTGTGCAGCATCTGGAGGATCTCGATCTGATCGGTCACCGAGACGTCGAGCTGCTTCATCGCGGCCATCAGGTCGGCGAGGCGGGCGTTGTCACTGGCCCGCGCCCGGGTGCTGACCTCGGCGAAGTGCCTGGTGGTGGTCAGCGGGTTCTGCGGGGTGCCCACGGGCGTGGGGACGGTCGTGTTGATGACCAGGTCACGGTGGGTAACAAGTCCGGGGCTGATTTCGACGTCGCCGGTGATGACGATGACCCCGCTGCGCTGGTTCACGATCACCTGTGCCGGGAGATCCAGCTCCGCGACGCGGACGCTGGCCGAAAGGACGGCCGCGACGAACCCGGCCTTGTCCGGGCGTTCGGCCTCGGGGATGACGACGCGGATCGTGCGGTCATCGAGCACGGTGGCGACGTTTGCGCTTACCCGCACGCTCGAATCGAGTCCCGCGACCAGCGGGCCGGGGCCGGCATCGCTGTTGATGCACGTCGCGATCTTCTGTGCCGAGGCCCAACCGCTGAAGTAGGGCGAGATGTAGAGGTCGAAGGTATCGCCGACGACGGGCCCGGCGACATCGTGTATGAGTTGCGCTCCCGCGCGGACCTTGCCGCTTGAGGAGAGGGAAGGATCGGGCAGTTCGACCGAGCCGCTGGCCATGGCATACACGGGGCTTCCCGGCAGCGGGCCTTTCAGGGGCGCGATCACCAGCCGCCCGCCCCGAAGGCTGCTCGCGCCGTACGCGGCAGAGACATAGCAATCAAAGCGGTCATCCGCCCGCCCGCCGACTTCGGGGATTGTGACATCGATCCAGACAATGGCAACGGCCTTGGCCCCCATCAATTCCGAGATCTGTCCGGGCGAATTGCCCTCGTTTTCCAGCAGTTTCGAGAGCGGCCGGGCCAGCACCATGTCCTTGCCGCTGTCGCCGGTTCCGTTGAGACCGACGACGAGGCCCAGCCCGCGCAGCTTGAACTCGCCCTGCCCCCGGATGCGGGTCAGGTCGGAGACCTTGCTCGCGAAGGCGTGGGGGGCCAGTGGGGCGAGAAGGAACGCCAGAACGATGGCGAGAATGCGGAACATCGACCGTGCAGACGCAAGAGGCGTGCCGGGCCGACGCCGAGGCCGTGTTCGAGGCGGCAGAAGCGTGTAGAGTGAGCCGCCTGGACCTGCGGATCGGGAACTCGTATGACCGTTTGCCATCAATGTCGGCAGCCTTTGATTCCCTCGGCGCGGTTCTGCGCTTTTTGCGGAGCGGCCCGCCAGGAACTGGGGGATGCGGAAACGCTGGACACGCTGCCCGCGCCGCCCCGGGGCGTGCCGACGCCTGCAACCAAGGATTCCAACCCCTCCAAGAGTGGCGATCGGTTTGCAATCGGCGAGGTGCTGGGAGATCGCTACCGGATTCTGGCGCTCCTGGGCAAGGGTGGCATGGGCGAGGTTTACCGCGCTCAGGATCTGAGGCTGGAGCAGGAAGTCGCGCTGAAGTTCTTTTCGACCTCGGGGATCAGCGAAGCGGGGGTCGCCGAGCGGACGCGCAAATTGTCGGCGGAGGTGCGACTTTCGCGTGAGGTGACGCATCCGAATGTCTGCCGCGTGCACGACCTCGCGGAGATCGACGTTCCCGGGGACGCGCCCGGATCGCGTGTCCGCGCTCCGGTGCTTTCCATGGAATTCGTCAGCGGTGAAGATCTTGCCGGGCTGCTGCGTCGGATCGGGCGAATGCCGGCGGACAAATCGGTGGATATCGCGAGGCAGCTCTGCTCGGGGCTTGCCGCGGCACACGCAAAGGGAATCATCCATCGCGATCTCAAGCCCGCGAATGTGATGATCGACGCCAAAGGTGTCGCAAAGATCACGGACTTTGGTCTTGCGGGGATGGCCTCGGACGTTGCGAACAGCGGAAAGGCGGCCGGGACTCCGCTGTACATGGCGCCCGAATCGCTGCGGCTGGGGCAGGCGACGGAGCAATCGGATCTGTATTCGCTGGGTCTGGTGCTGCACGAGTTGATCACGGGCAAGCCCGTGTTTGCCGCGGCAAGCCTGAAGGATCTTGCGGAGAAGCAGGAGCAGGCGATTCTGCCCCCATCCGCGATGGTGCGCGATGTCGATCCGCAGGTGGAACGGGCGATCATGCGGTGTCTTGAACGCGAGCCGTCGATGAGGCCGAGTTCGGCCCTCGAAGTGCTTTCAATGCTGCCCGGGGGCGATCCGCTTCGTGCGGCGCTTGCGGCGGGCGTGACCCCGTCGGTCGCGACGATCGCGGGTGCAACGAACTTGAAGTCGATGCGGGCTCGCACGCTCGGGCTTGCCGGGCTTGCGCTCGTTGTGCTGCTGGGGCTGGTTGTGTGGCTGATGCCCCGGATCCAGTTGCTCGCTCAGCTGCCTTTGGAAAAGCCTCCGGCGGTGCTGGCGGATCGCGCACGGGAGATCCTGAAGACGCTTGGATACACGCCGACGCTCGAGAACTCGGTCTACCGGTTTGATGTGTTCGATGAGTATCTGGATCTCATCGAGCAGAAGGAAAGCAGTATCGGCATGTGGGATCGCCTGCGCCTGCCGCGTCCGGGCGCGATGGACTTCTGGTATCGCCAGTTCCCGGTGCCGATCCGGCCCGAAATGTCCGATGGCGTCGTGACGTGGGATGATCCTCGCCCGATTGGCGGCTCGATCAGCATGAGGCTGGATTTGCTCGGGCAATTGCGCGAACTGCGTGCCGTGCCCGACGGCGCGGGCGATGATCTCGCTGCGATCGACAAACTCGCGACCGGCGCCGCGTCGAAGCCGACGGCAAAGCCCGATCCGCGTCCCGCGTTCATCGCGGCCGGGCTGGACTTCGACAAGTTTGTGCCCGTGACCCCCGCGCGCGTGCCGCAGGTCTTTGGCGATCTCATGCTCGCGTGGGAAGGTGTCTACCCGGAAAGCCCCGAAACGAAAGTGCGCGTCGAGCTCGCGTGGTTCGAGGGAAAGCTGGTGAGTTTCCGCACGCTGGAGCCTCAGTTTGCGACCACGTTCAAGGACCTCGTGGCCAATACGCCGGGACGGGTGCAGTTGGCGATCATGTTGGAAGCGACGCTGCGGGTAGGCTCCCTGCTCATCGCTGCGGTGCTCGCGTGGGTGAACTTCCGGTATCGCCGGGGGGATGCCAGGGGCGCGACGCGCATAGCGGTTTTCATGGGTTTGCTGCTGGTGCTGTCGGTGCTCTGCCGCGCGGATGTGCTGTCGAGTTCGTCGGCATCAACGTTCAACCTGAAGCGTGGGGCGATCGGCGTGATTTTCAGTGCGATCGAAGGCGGGCTGTTCCTCGCGGTCTGTGTCTGGATCGCGTATTTCGCGCTCGAGCCGTACGCGCGCCGGTTCTGGCCGGAGACACTGATCGCGTGGTCGAGGCTGTTGCTCGGCAGGTTCAACGATCCTGAGGTCGGACGGAGCGCGGTCATCGGCGTTGTTGCGGGATGCCTTGTGGTGGTGACGCACAGCTTCCAGCACTTGTGCGGGCCGTGGATCGGATCGCCGACGCTTCGACCGATGATCGATGAAGCCACGGCGATCTCCGCGCTGCTCGGAGTGCGCGAGATCATCGGTGCGACCAGCATCCACGCCGTGGACGCCTGCCTGTACGGGATGGGCTTGCTGCTGGGGATCGTCCTGCTCTCGCTGCTGTTTCGCAACCGCCGATTTGCGCTCGCGAGCTACGCCGCGCTGCAGATGGCCGTCTTCGGGCTTTCTGCGTCGAACAACGCGCTCGCCTGGGTTTTCGCGGCGCTCATGACCGCGATCGTGATGACGGTTTTGCTGCGCTACGGCCTGCTCGCGCTCGTGGTCGGCGCGTTCGTGTTCAAGCTCTGTGTTTCGTTCCCGATTTCGACCAACACCGACGCGTGGTACTTTAATAACGGTGCGTTCGCGATCGCGATCATCGCGGGGATGGGAATCTGGGGGCTGTTCACCGCGTCGCGCGCGGAGGTTCATCGCCCGTATGCAAAGGTGACGTGAGAAATCGTCGTGGTGGGGTTACTTGCTCATCCCAAGCTGCTCGAGGAACGAATCCAGCTTCGGCTCGCGGCCAAGGTAATCCTTCAGCAACTCCGATGCATCCCGCGTGCCGCCCTGGCTGATGATCTTGTTGCGGTAGTACATGCCGGCCTCGGGATTGAGCATGCCGAGTTCCTTGAAGCGCTGGGCCATGTCTGCCGCGAAGACCTTGGACCACATGTAGGAGTAGTAGCCGGCGGTGTAGCCCATCAGGTGGCCGAAGCTGGCCTGGAAGAACGTGGCGTTCGGCTTGAAGTGGTACGTGGTGACTTCGGGGTAGAGCGCGATCGCGACGGCGGTGGTATCGACCTTGCCGTCGGCGGTGGTCTGGTATCCGAGATCGAGCAGGCCGTAGTAGAACTGGTTTTCGGCGTCGAGGCCGCTGCCCAGGTTTTTCGCGGCGATCATGCCGTCGAGCAGCGCCTTGGGGAAGGGCTCGCCGGTTTTGTAGTGCTTGGCGAAGGTGTTGAGGACGTCGGCATCCCAGACCCAGTTCTCGAACATCTGGCTCGGGGCCTCGACGAAATCGAGCTCGGTGTTGGTGCCGCTGAAGCGGTTCATCTGTGCGGTGCTGACGATCGTGTGGAGGCAGTGGCCGAACTCGTGGAAGAAGGTTTCGACTTCCTCGTGGCCGAGCAGGCTGGGTTTATCGCCGTCAGGTTTCGTGAAGTTGCAGACGAGTGCCGCGAGGGGCTTGGTGACCGTGCCGTCGCTCGCGACGCGGTGATTGACCAGGGACCACTGGGCGAAGTGCGAGTACTTGTTGTCGCGCGGGTAGAGGTCGAGATAAAACTCGCCGATCAGTTGGCCCTGCGTGGGTCCGGGAGCTTTGTCGTAGACCTCGTAGAGGCGGACATCCTCGTGCCAGAGTGGGCGCGAAGCCGTGCCTCCTTTGGCTTTGGTGACGTCGCGGTATTCGAGGCCGTAGAGCGACTGCGTGACGCCGAAGAGGCCATCAATCACCTTGTCCATCGGGAAGTACTCGCGGACTTTTTCGCCGTCCACGGCGTACTTGCTCTTGGTCAGTTCGTTCTTGATGAAGAAGTAATCCCACGGCATCAATTCTGCCTTGGGGTCGCTTGTGAGCTGGCGTTTGAACGCGGTGAACTCGGCCATGTCGGCCGCGGCCTTCTGTCGGACGAGCGGGCGGAGGGTCTCGTAGAACATCTGCACGTTGGCGTAGTTCTTGGCCATTCGCGTCTCGGTCTGGAAGTCGGCGCAGTGGGCGTAGCCCAGGATCTGCGCTTGTTCCGCGAAGAGCTTGATGGCCTTTTCGAGGATCTCGATGTTCTTCTTGCCCGCGCGGCGTTTGTGCGCCATCCAGAGTTTCTGACGGGCCGATTCGTCGGGGCAGTTTTCCATAAGCGCCGTGTAAGTGGGCGCGGAGAGATCAACGACGTAGACGCCGTTGTTGACGGGGAGGCCCTTGAGCGTGCTCTCGGGCGCCCCTTTGAGTTCGGCCGCGGTGAGCAGGACGAAGGTTTGGTCCTCGGCGATGTTCTTGCCGAACTCGATGCCGAGCCTGGTGATTTCCTTCTGCACTTCGGTCAGGCGGGCGCGTGCCTTGGGCGCCAACTCCATGCCCGAGCGCTTGTAATCGCGGAGTGTGAACTCGAGGAATCGCTTCTGTTCGCCCGTGAGTTTGGAGACTTCTTCCGGGTGCTTGGCAACGAAATCCTTCACGGCGTTGTACAGGTCTTCGCGCTTGCCGAGATCAACGAGGAAGTCGCCGGCCTTCTGCTCCGCCGCCTGCGAGGCATCGCGCACCGATGCCTCGGGGTGGACGTAGCTGAGGAAAATGAGCATGCTCGTGTCCTGCTCGAACCCGGCGAGCAGGTCATCGATCGCGCCGACCGTGTTGTTGAACGTGCGGTCCTTGGAGGGAACGGCGACGATCTTTTCGATCGCCTTATTCGCCTTTGCGATGGCGTCGTCGATGGTGAGGGAGGGTGTGGCGGTGACGAGCGTGGGGGCGGCGGCCTGCGCGGTGAACTTCGAGGGTTGGGCGATCATGCAGAGACCGGCGATCAGAACAAGCGTCGTCGTTTTTATCATGGCATGAGTTTATCAGCGGCGAGGCGTGCAGGGAACGCGGAACGCGCGCAGTGTGCCGATCTGCTTGGAGCGGGCAGATCGAGAGGAGGCAAAAAGCGCGATGTGGCAGGGCGGTGGCACGCGCCCGAGCTTACTGGCGGTCAGTTTGGGGCACGTGATACACGCGAATCTGCAAAGCTTGTCCGAGCAAGCTCAGCAACTCCGGAGCGAGGACAGCAAGGTCCTCGAGCTTGTTGGTCGATCCTTTGAGCACAATCACCGGAAGCGGGAGGCGACCAAGATTCTGCTGATTCGCAACGCTTCGATCGGTTGTGACGAGGGCTTCGAATTCTCGGGCTGCCGCCGCCAAGAGCTTGCCGTTCGACAAATCCGCCCAGCCCATCGATCGTGCGGTGCGAACTTCATGACTGAGCATCAGTTTCGCGAACGGGCGGGGAACACAGTGGTCGAGCAGAACCTTCACGCCACCTCCAGAATCGAAATCAGGCGGCCCGCAAATCAATCATTGTTCTGCCCGCCGCGAGTCCGAGCACTCCTTCGGCCTGCTCCCGCGTCACCCCTTCAAAGTGATCAAGAAACGTCGCGAGATCGTGGCCACCCTTCAGATATTCAAAGAGCGTCGCGACGGGAACACGCGAACCGCGAAAGACCGGTTCGCCGCCCAGACGGTCCGGATCGACCGAAACGAACGGATACCAGGGACTGTTTGAGGGCAATTGCTCCACGGACAATCGTACGGCCTTTATCAAAGGCGGGTACAGCTCTCTGGATGCTTTGGGGATTCCCTGAATTCATCATCGGGGTCGTTGTCGCGCTGGCCATTGCCGGCCTGCTGGGCACATTCTTCCGATTCGTACGCCGCCAACACCGACGCGATTGAGGTCGCCGGAAACCTCGCGGCAATCTCCTACCCTCCGACATGATCCACCCCTGGCACGAAGTTACCCCCGCGATGGAAGGGCACGCGCTCCCTGAGCATTTCCGGTCCATCATCGAGATCCCCAAGGGGAGCAACCTCAAGTTCGAGATCGACAAAGGCTCGGGCATGATCAAGGTCGACCGCGTGCTCTCGAGCGCGGTCTATTACCCGGCCAACTACGGGTTCATTCCGCAGACGCTTGCCGAAGATGATGACCCGCTCGATGTGCTGCTCTACAGCACCGAGAACATCCCGCCACTCACGATCTGCGATGCCCGCGCCGTCGGCCTCATGTCGATGGTCGATCAGGGCGCGCCCGATCACAAGATCATCGCCGTGATGGTGCAGGACCCGATTTACTCCGAGTTCAAAAAAGCCAGCGACTTCCCCAAGCACATCTTCAAGATGCTCAAACGCTTCTTCGAGGATTACAAGACCCTCGAAGGCAAGGGAGTGATGGTTGACGAAGTGATGCCGGCCGAGGCCGCCCACGCCATCATCGAGGATTCGCTCCAGCGGTACTACAACGCGAGACGCACGGGCGCAATGAAGGGGTTGAGCAGATAGAACCGCAGATGGTGTTGAGAACAGCAGATTCGCGGACAATGTCTTCGAACGCCCCAATCCCTTTCCCCGCTTTGCGTCTCACCCCGCCCGCTTCAGCGTGAAAACCACCTCTTCCGTCTTCTCATCGGCTTTGAACGAAATCCAGCGCTGCTCGATCGTGTTCGCGTCCTTGAAGGTCAGCACCATCTCGCGCATGCAGGCCTCGTCCGGCTTGCGGAGGTTGCTCACCCTGTCGAGCGTGAAACGGATCGAGTCGCCCGGCGCGCCCGAAGCGACGCACTTCATCCGGGGTTGGTTGCCCATCGCGCAGTAGTGCGTGCACACGATGGCCGGTCCATCCATGTGATACATGTTGGTCATCTCGTGTTCGGTTCCCGCGAACATGACCTCCCGGACCGTGCCGCCTCCGCCCACCGAGAAGACCGTCTGTCCCTGCACCTTGCCGTCGTCCTCGACGATGTTCCACGTCCCTTTCAGGGCTTTGACCCTGTCGATTGTCGCCTGCTTTTCTTGCGCGGTCGCCGCCTGAACGACCGGCCTTGAACCCGAAGCGGAACTTGAAGCAGTCTGACAGGCGGTCAAGCAGAAGGAAACCAGACCGATCACGGCCGCGGCAGTGCATTTCATGGCGAATTCCTTTCATAAAGAGGCTACCAAAGCCGTTCATTCCACTCAACTCGGTCTTTCACCGGTGTCATGCCCCTTCCCAGAACGTCAACCCTGTCACAAGCCGGTGAGATTCTGGGTTTCTGGCACGGCAGTTGCGAACCTCAGGCCACGGGTCCGTCGGAGACGCCCCCGCGAACGCATGAACTACGGCATCCAGATTTCCAGCTCCGGCCTGCTGACCTCGCTTTACCGGCAGGACGTGCACGCCAACAACTTGGCCAACATGGATTCGGTCGGCTTCAAGCCCGACATTCCTGCTGTGATGCAGCGTTCGGCCGCGAGGCAGGAAGACAATTTGCCTTTCATGCCGTCGGATGCAATGCTCGAGAAGCTCGGTGCGGGGGTGCTGGTGGCTCCGACCAAGGTCGATCTGGCCCAGGGCGGGACCCGAATCACCAATCGCGACCTGGATCTCGCCATCGAAGGGGACGGGTTCTTTCAACTGCAGGGCGGGCCTCGAGATACGGGACGCAATTCGCTGCTCACCCGGGATGGTCGGTTTGCCCGTGGCGTGGAAGGCCGGCTGATCCATGTCAACAGCGGCGCACCGGTGCTGAACCGCGTGCAGCGACCGATCGTGTTGCCCCAGGGCGAAATCAAGATCGCCGGGGATGGGCAGATCACGGTGAACGGCAATCCCGTCGATTCGATCGGCATCTACCACTCGCGCGATCCGAACCTGATCAGCAAGCGGGGAGGCAGCGTGCTGGAGGCACCCGCGGCACAGGTTCGGCGGATGAACCGGGGCGAGGGCCTGATCAAGCAGGGCCAGCTCGAGGAATCGGGCGTGGACGAGATGAAAGCGCTGCTCCGAATGCAGGACGCTTCGCGCGATGTGGATGCCAACATGAGCATCGTGCAGGCGCAGGACCGGATGCTGGATCGGGCGATCAACACGTTCGGCCGGCTGGCCTGATAAAGGGTCAAATTTCCAAAGGGCCAAAGTGCCAAAGGAAAGGCGATGTTTCCTTTGCGCCAAATCTGGCGCTTTGGCAATTTTGCCCTTTGGCCCTTATCACCCGGCACGCCGTTCGCGTCAGGAATCGTCACTATGGCAATGGTCGCGCTGCAATCGTCCTCGACGGCACTTTCCGCGCTCAATACGGCGCTGGATGTCACGGCCAACAACCTCGCCAACATGAACACGGTGGGGTTCAAGGCCAGTCGGACCAACTTCGAGGACCTTCTTTACCTGCACAAGCAGCAGCCGGGCGTGGAGAACGCGATCGGCGACAAGTCGCCCTGCGGCATCCAGGTTGGTCTGGGCGTCAAGGTTTCCAGCACCCAGCTCGATTTCACCGAAGGCGCTCCGCTCCAGACCGGTCGCCCGCTCGACATGCAGATCGATGGCTTTGGTTTCTTTCAGGTGCAGGTGGAGCCGAGCCTGGGCAATACCGCGTACACGCGTGCCGGCAACTTCGCCTTGAACGCCGATCGCGAGATCGTCATGGCGAACGATCAGGGGCGGCGACTTCAGCCCGTGATCACGATTGACGCGAACGCGACGGCGATTTCGATTGATAACTCGGGGCGCGTGTACGCGACGATCGCGGGCAGCACGCAGCCTCAGTTGCAGGGCCAGATCCAGCTTGCAACTTTCCCGAATCCGGGCGGCCTGCTCCAGATCGGCGAGAACCTGTACACCGAGACCAACGGCTCCGGCCCGCCCGTGACGGGCGAACCGGGGGTCGATCAGCGCGGACAGATCCGCGAGGGCTTTCTCGAAAACTCGAACGTGGATCCGACGCGAGAGATGATCGACCTGATCCGGACGCAAAGAGCGTTTGAGTTCAACAGCCAGGTCATCCGCGCGGCGGACGACTCGCTCCGCTCGGTGTCGCAGCTGCGTCGGTAAAGCATGCCTGAAACGGAGAACGGATGATCCGCGGCGCGTTCAAGATCGGTTTCCTGGCCATGCTCGCGAGCGCGACGGCGCACGTCGCGCGTGCCGACACGATCCAGCTGCGTTCATCGGCTCGGGCCTCGGCGCCTGTTTCGCTCCGCGATGTGGCGATACTCGAAGGGGCCGATGCCGAGGCGCTCGGCGATGTGATCGTCTTCGAGCAGTCCAAAGAAGCCCGGGCCGCGCACGTGGATCTCTCGGTCGACGAAATCCGCAGCCTGCTCAACGAATCCAGAACCGACATTCGCTGGGGGAAGATCGCACTCAGCGGCGATTCGTGCTCGCTCCGGCTGATTTGCGAGAAGAAAGAAACTCCGGCCGCCGAGGTGCCGCCGACTCCCGTGCGGGCCGCGCCCGTTCCGAAGGCCGCGATGGGACCGACGTGGAACGTCGTCTCGGAGATGCGGGACGAGTCGCTCCGTTCGGCGATCGGCGCGAGGATTGTCAGTTTCCTCAAGGCCGAGTCATCGGATGTACGTGTTGCATTCTCCGAGGCTGACAGCACGCTGCTGAGCACCCCGACTCCGGGGCGCACGCTGGACATCCAGCCGACGGGGCTTGGCTCGATGGTGCCGGTGATGGTGCGGGTCTTTGAAGCGGACAAGGTGATCGCAGCGGGCACTGCGAAGGTGCGGGTGGAGCAGAAGCTGAACGTGGTTGGGGCCACCCGCTCGCTGCACCGGGGTGATCTCGTCACGAAGGAAGTCGTGTTCAGCGAAAGCCGCTGGACGACGCCGGGCGAACGGCTCGCGACGGAAGAGGCGATCCTGGGCAGAGTTGTGAAGAACCGCGTGCAGCCGGGCGAGTTGTTCCTCGACGGCGATGTCGAGGCCGCGATCCTCGTCAAGCGTGGCGACATCGTGAACATCGCGTGCGTCGCGGGCTCGATTGTGATGAATACCAAGGCCCGCGCGATGGCGAATGCGGGCGAGAACGAGGTCATCGAGTTCACCCCCCTGCGAAACCCCAAGAGCAGGGTCACGGCGCGGGTTGTCGCGCCCGGACAGGCCGTCATCAGCGCGGACGGTGGGGGCGATGACTCGGTCTTCCAGAACAAGCCTGTTGCCGAAGCCGAGCCTTCGCCAACAGGGAAAAGGGTCGCGGCCGTGCCGACCGGACCGACTTCGACCTTCGCCCCGGCGGTCAAGGGGCCCGAGCTCGCAACGGTGGGGTCAACAACGGTGCAACGCATCACAACCAAGCCCGACGGCACGTTTGTGGTGGAAGCCGCGACGAAGGATCCCAAGAAACCCATCCGCAAGATGAAGTTCATCCCGCTGGATGAACCGTAAAGAAGAGGTGATGCATGCGAATCGCGATGCTGTGGATCGGAATGTCGGCGCACCTGAGCGCGAACGTGCTTGCGCAGAGCAGTCTGCTGCGCGATGAACAGCCCGTCCAGCAGACGCAGCCCGTAGCGCAGGCGCCCGGCACTCCGGTGACGTATGCGGCGGCTGCGCCGGTGAGCGGCTCCAAGGCGGCCGATCAATCTCTGCAGGATTTCAGCCTTTTTTATGTCACCGCGCCCAAGCCCAAGAGCTACGTCAAGAACGATCTGATCACGATCCTCGTCGATGAACAGAGCAGCACCACGACCGATGCCGATGCCGATGCGGAAAAGAAGCTGAACTTCAACGCCTCGCTGGAGCATTTCATCGATCTGACCCAGCTCTACGGCATGCGGCTGCAATCGTCACCCCGCAGCCCGATCGCGCAGGTTGACCTGAACGCCAACCCCAAGTGGAAGGCGCAGGGCAGCTACGACCGAGCGGACAAGATGGCCGCGAAGGTCACAGCGACGATCATCGATGTGAAGCCCAACGGCGTGCTGGTGCTCGAGGCGAAGAAGACGATCACCAAGGACAACGAGGTAACGACGATCGTGCTGACCGGCAATGTCCGCATGGCGGATGTCACCACAAGCAACACGGTTCTCTCGAGCCAACTCGCCGATCTCATCGTGAGCATGAAGAACGAGGGCGACGTGAGGGATGCGACCACGAAGGGCTGGATCCCGCGGCTGCTCGACACGGTGTTTGCGTTCTAGAGAGTCAGAGCAGCAGATGTGCAGAGCAGCAGATCGGAGTGCATGCAGCGCCGATCTGTTGTCTTCTGCGTTCTCTGCAATTCTCCGGACCTGCTGCTCTGCGTTTGTTTTTAGACCGCCCGCGCCTTGGGCAGGTGCATTCCCAGGCTCGCATACGCCCCGTACATCGCCACGATCATCGCAATCGCGATCGCCGACAGCGAGGCGGCGATTGTCCATCCTCCGGTAAGCGAGAGCGGGAAGCTGCCGAGCACGCCCGCGACGAAGAACGAAGAGAGCAGCGTGAGCAGGCCGAGGCGAGTGAGCACCAATCCCGCGATCGCGCCCGCGAGCAGCCCCGCGACCGCGACGACGGGCGAACCGACGCTGCCGGTCTGTTGCATCATGGCGGCAGCAAAGAACACGGCGAGCAGCCCGAAGACGGCGGCGCTTGCCGCGGCATGGTTTCCCAGAACAAACCGTGGCAGCGTGCAGAGGAACGTCAGCGACAGCGTCAGCAGAATCGCGCCGACGAGGGCCGAGAGCACGACCGAGAGCGCGGGCAGCGGACCGAGCAGGGTCAGTTCATTGATCGCGAGGTTGGCCGAACCGCCCGCACGGAACTGCCAGAGCGCCAGGCCCTGCACCGCGAGTACCCAGACCGTCCCGGCCAAGGTGCCCATGAGCAGATCGCGTCCGACGCGCGGATCGCGCCATTGACCCGCCAGCAAGCGGCTCCACCCGATAAGGCTGAGTGGCCAGCGCTTGCGGATGAGCGGCTCGAGGCCGACGTACATCATCCACACGATCGCCGCCAGCCAGGCCGCGAACGAGAGCGCGGGGATCACCGTGTCGGGCACTGTTTCGGGGTCGCTCGAGAAGTGAGCGCGGCAGAGCCAGACGAGCGCCTGGAGCGCAAACGTCGCGATCGCGAGCCTCGTCGCGCCCTTGCGATCTGCCTTGCCCTGGCGAAGGCTCCACGTCGCCATCCAGATCAGCACGCCGTGCACGCCGAGCAGCACGATCCCGACTGTTGCGGCGACGACCCAGTTCGATTCTCCGGCGGTCTGCGCACCTTTGGCTTCGGGTGCCAGAAGCGGCGACTTACCGTCGCGCACCGAGAGGTAGGTCACAGCGTTGCCAACCGTTGCGATATCGACGCGCACGGGCGAAGTCACCGCGTTTCGCGTCGCGGCCACGCGCTGTCCCTCGAACGAGAAACGCCCGGTCGAGAAAGAGGCCGGCGCGAAGTCTGCCGCGTCGAGAGCTCGCAGCCGATCGGGCGCTGCATTCGTGAGCTTCACAATGCGGACCAGCTCAGGCTCGGGCAGGGCGCTGGCGGCAGACGGAGCGGACACCAAAGTGCCGGAGGCGATCGGCGCGGTTGCTTCGATGACGTTGCCACGCAGGTCCATAAGCACATTGCGTTCGCCCGATGCCGCGGGAGGCGGATCGAGGCGGCTCACCCGTCCGCCCGCGCCGGGGGGAAACGGGCGATCGCTTTCGCGATACCAGAATCGCATCTGCGGCGCGATGGCGGGCTGACCCTCGATGGGTTCGACGCGGACTTCTTCGATGCCGAACGCGCTGTCGGCGCCGCGGTTGTTGTGACCGAGCTGTTTGAGGGCGTCTCGGGCCTTGTCGGCCAGGGTGAGCGGCGCGTATTCCATCGGCGTACGTGCGAAGAGCTTGACCTTGCTGTTGAGCGATGCTGCGCCGAAGACCGCGAGGATGCATGAAAGGAGCAGCGCCGCGGCGATTGCCGGCGTCAACGCGCCGCGCGAGCCCGATGCCGCGACAAGCTCCGGGCTGGGTGTTTCGCCCGCCGCGAGGGCTGCCGTGAGCGCATCGCCACCGAGCAGATTCGCCACAGTGAGCGCGGAGGCCGGACGCAGATCCGGATCGCGCTCGAGGCATTTCATGATCACCTTCTCGACGCCGGAATCGACATCCGGAACGATCGAGGAGAGCGGCGCGATTGGTTGCTTGTGCAGGCGTGCGAGATCCTGCATCGACTCGGGCCGGAAGACCGGCTTGCCGCTGAAGATTTCGTAGAAGAGCAGGCCGATGGCGTAGACGTCGCTCTTCGCGGTCACGCCTCGACCGGCCAACTGCTCGGGCGCCATGTACGCGGGCGTTCCCGCACGCCCGGTATCGCCCTTGAGCTCTTCCGCAAGCCCGGCAAGACCGAAGTCCATGATGCGAACGTGTCCGCGCCCGTCCACCATCACGTTCGCCGGCTTCAGGTCGCGATGCAATACGCCCTTCTCGTGGGCGGCAGCGAGACCGGCGGCCAACTGGCGAGCAATCTGCAGCGCCTTGTCTCCGGGCAGCCGCCCAATTCTGCGCAGCAGGCTCGAAAGATCTTCGCCGTCCACGTATTCCATCGAAATGAAGTGCTGATTGCCGTCCTCACCAAGGTCGTACACGCGGCAGACGTTTGGATGGCTTACCGCCCGCGCGATCTTGACCTCGTTGAAAAGGCGGATGAGCGCGGCCCGATCTGAGCCGAGCTGCTCGGGCAGAAACTTCATGGCGCACGGCTGGCCGAGCTTGATGTCGTCGGCGCGATAGACATCGCCCATGCCGCCTTTGCCCAGCCGCCCGATGATGCGATACCGCTGCCCGAAAATCGTGCCCGGCACAAACCGCCCGAGTTCCGCCCCCGCGAAAATCGAAGTCCCCGAAACCGCGCGGACCGACCCCGCCCCGCCCTGTGGCACATTGATCGGCGACGCCGCGATTTCTGATACCGGCATCGGGATCGCCGAGACATCCGCCATCGGTGTGCTTGAACCGGCAGGCGCAGAGCCATGACTCGGGCTGGGGATCGTCGCTTCCATCCGCTCATCGCGAGGCGGGATCGCGCCGCGCATGGGCTGTCCCTGGCTCATCATCGAAGGAGCCGAGCCGACACCGGCCCCCATGCCTCCCGGCGACGACATGCCGCCCTGCCCGGAGACCATCGTCGGAGGTAACGTCTGATTCGCCGGACGCGTGGGCGCGGATTGTCCCATCGGCTTCTGCGAGACCGGCGGCATCGAGATCGCCGTCTGGAGCATGTCCTGATGGTCATCGCTCAGCGATTTCTGGCTTGCACCGGGGACCATGGAGCCGCCGCAGGAGGGGCAGAACTTCGCGGCAGCGGGCACTTCAAGAGAGCAGGACGGGCACTTGGGCATGGGCATTCCTTGCGGTAGAGAACCAGCGTATGAATGTAGTAGAGAATGAAGGGATTCACCAATGCCCCTGTACGAATACCAGTGCCAGACCGACGGAACGGTGATCGAACTGATGAGGCCGATGGCGGATGCCGACAAGCCGGTGGCCGACCCGGCCGGAAAAGGCCGCGTTTTCACGCGGAAATTCTCGACGTTTGCCGCGAAGGGTGCGGAGGGAAGGTCGGTTTCGCTGGGGATGGGTGGGGGCTGCGGGTGCGGTAAGCCCCACGGCGGTTGCGGCAGCCACTAAGCCAGAACGCAGTTCGCGCAATGCAGAAGCTGCCTCCAGCGGGAGGTTTTTTGGGGGAAGAGAGTGCCTGTGGCTCAAGCCAAGAGCGCGGGAAGCCCGTTGGAAACGGGCTCAAGACTCAGAAGAAGAAATGGAATTGAGACTGCGACGCGTACCGCCGCTGAAGCGGTGGCCTCCGAGCGGGGCAAGACCGATGAATCGGCCTGAGGAAGATCCGTCGTGATTCGTGGGCGAAGGTGAACCACCTTCGTTCGCCGGTGCCTGTCTTTGTCCAACTCTCCCAATGGATCGGAACGTTCGTACTTTGGCAAAGCAATCTCCAAGATTGCTGGCCCCTGTTTTCGCCGGCCGCCGCTTGAAGCCATGAACCTGCGAACACCTCCGCAGGGGCACTTGGTCTGGGTTCCGAAGTCGCGGCAGGCGGTCGGCTTTGGGTTCTGGGGGTTTCAGGGGGTGGGGGCGCACTTCGGAACCCGACCAGTTTTTCACTCTGCCAGTTTGCCACTCTGTCACTACGCCACTTCTTCGCCTCAGCATCCAGTACGATCACATCCACGGCACAGGGGGTTTTTTTGACCAACGTCGATCACACCAGATTGCGTGAACTCTTCGATCTCGCGATGCAGCGCCCTGCTGCCGAGCGAGCGGCATTTCTCGATGGCGCGTGCCAGGGCAATGCGGCGCTGCGGGCCCGCATCGATGAACTGGTGAAGGCGGCGGAAGCGGACGGGACGTTTTTGTCTGCGCCGACGGGAGAGATGGGGGTGGGGGGCACAACCGCACGCGAACACATCTCGATGCCCTTGGTCGAAGGGCCCGGCACACGCATCGGGCTGTACAAATTGCTTCAACTCATCGGTGAAGGCGGCTTCGGCAGCGTCTTCATGGCCGAGCAGTCCAAGCCCGTCCAGCGCCGGGTCGCCCTCAAGATCATCAAACTCGGCATGGACACCCGCCAGGTGATCGCCCGCTTCGAACAGGAGCGTCAGGCCCTGGCGATCATGGACCACCCCAACATCGCCCGGGTGCTCGACGCCGGCGCGACCGAATCCGGCCGCCCATTTTTCGTGATGGAACTGGTGAAGGGCGACACCATCACCAAGTTCTGCGATGCCCACCGGCTGGAACTGAAGCAGCGGTTGGAGTTGTTTTTGCAGGTCTGCCGCGCTGTGCAGCACGCCCACAGCAAAGGCGTCATCCACCGCGATCTCAAGCCGAGCAACATCATCGTGAGCATGCACGATGGGCGTGCGTTTGCGAAGGTGATCGACTTCGGCATCGCGAAGGCGACCGCCTCGCGGTTGACGGAGAAGACGCTCTTCACCGAACACCACCAGTTAATCGGTACGCCCGAATACATGAGCCCCGAGCAAGCCGAAGGCAGCCTCGATATCGACATCCGCACCGATGTCTATTCCCTCGGCGTCTTGCTCTATGAACTGCTCGTAGGCAGCACGCCGTTTGATGCCGCTCGCTTGCGCTCCGCGGCATACGCCGAACTCCAACGCATCATCAAGGAAGAAGAACCGCCCGCTCCGAGCCTGCGCCTGACAAGAGATGTCGGTTCGGTGGCCTCCGCCGCGGCCGCAAGAAATGTCGATCCATCGCGACTTGGCACACTCATCAAGGGCGAACTAGATTGGATCGCCCTGCGGTGTCTTGATAAGGATCGCGGGCGCAGATACGAGACTGCCGCGGCACTGGCGCAGGATGTGGAAAGGCATTTGAGCGGGGATGCGGTGGAGGCCGCGCCGCCGACAGTGTGGTATCGGGTGCGGAAGTTTGTGAATCGAAATCGGCGCTTCGCTGCCGGTGCCAGCGCAGTCGCGATCACTCTGCTTGTCGGCATTGCAACGACGTCCACCGCGATGTATTTCGCGCAATTCAACGCACGCGTTGCGATCAACAACGCAAGCATCGCTCAGAGTGCGCGGGACGACCTCAAGGCGGCAAATGCTTCCCTCGTTACGCAGACCGAAGCGGCCGAGTGGGGCGCGTACACCGCAAACATCGCGTTGGCGCAGGCGTCGATGCAGGCCAACAACTGGCCCGAAGCCCGTCAACGGCTTGAAGCGTGTCCGGAAAGCAAGCGGGGCTGGGAGTGGAAATTCCTAAAGGCCAAAGCAAACAGTGTCATTGCTCAGTTGCCAGAGGCCGCTGCCTTTACAAGAGACGGAAATCACATCATTGCTTTGGGCGAAGCGCCAAAGGTCTACGACACCGCTGGCAACCCCACTCGACCGTTGTTTGGTGCCGCGGATACCGAGATGGGCTGTTTCTTTGGCGAGGATCATGCCTTTGTAGTGACGATTGATGGGAAAAAGACTGTGCGTCTGTGGACGCTGGAGGGTGCCCCGATTGGCAAACCCCTTCCTCACGAATTCGCCGTCCAGTCCGTATCAATCAGCCAGGACGGTCAACGCATCGCCACAGTCGATACCGACAAGACTGTTCGCCTTTGGAATCTGACGGGAATGCAAGTCGGCACGCCGCTGCTGCACAATGAGGAGGTTTCTTCGGCCCAATTCAGTCCTGACGGCAATTTCGTCCTGACAAAGATGCGGTCTTCTGCTCAGTTGTGGATGGCATCCGGATCGAGAGTTGGAGAGCCGTTCTCTCATGCCGACAAGTTGGAAAGCGCGGTGTTCAGCCCCGACGGACAACTTGTTTTGACTTGCGGGGGCTTCCGCGCTCAGCTGTGGAACCTCAACGCCAAGCAGGTCGGAAGCCCGATGGGTGGACGACTGACGGTGGAAGCCGCCGTGTTTAGCCCGGACGGACAAGTGGTGTTAACACGGGCCGGGAATGACGCATTCCTGTGGAATCGCGAGGGTGCCTCAATCGCACCGCATCTTTCAACCCGCGGTCACATGGAAACTGCCGAGTTCAGCGCCAATGGCCGCCTTGTGTTGACCGCTTCTGAAACAGGTTTGGGCCGACTATGGAATCTCGATGGAACTCCGGCCTCGCCGACGATGCGGTCTTCCAGCGTAGCCGCTTTCGTACCTGGCGGGAAGTTTATTTTGACGGGCGCGAGCGACCAAACTATTCGCCTGCGGGACTTTGGCGACCGGCAGCGAACGGATGCGGTCGAGCTTCCGGGCTATCCGACATCATTTACTTTTTCTGGGAATGGTCGCTATGCGCTTGCTCATGTATCCTCCGACGTCGAACCAAGCTGCTGCCTGCTCTTGAACCTTGAACTCAGTGGCCCCGAGATCTTCATGAACGACAGCAGTCTCCTCCCCATGGAACTCGCGAGCATGGTCCCGGAGTATTTCGCGAGCATTGGCACCGATCACCACCAGGAACTCCCCGACAATTCGGCGTCCATCGGCCGCGAATCGGGAGCAAACAGCGGAGGTGTGCTCAGTGCCCTCGTACTTGGTGATGGCTCCCGGATTATCAAAAGTTTCGATGATTCGACTATTCGATTCTTCTTCGCCGACGGGCTTCGCGAAATAGCGGTCATTCGGATTCCTGCGACTGCGGTTGACATGAAGCTGTCGGCAGATGGTTCACGTTTGGTTTTGAAATATGCGGATCGAACGGGCATGATCTGGGACATCCGCGATCCCGCCGAGCGGCTCAAAGACCGCGAACGCGAATGGGCCGAGCAGCCCGAGGCGAACAAGTACGTCGAGTCTTTGTTAAGCGGCCCGCTGCCGACGCCGGAACTGAATGCCGCACTCCGGGCCGACACCTCGCTCTCGCCTTTGCGAAAACTCGTTGCCTGGCGAACGCTTCGTGATCGGATGGAAGATATAGAGCGTGATGCAGCCGTGAAGTTTAACGCGATCGCCACGGCGGCGATCGAGAAGACTCAAACCGACAAATCCGCCATCCTTGCCGCCGTGACCGCTGCGGAAGTCGCGCCCCGCGTGAAGACGCTTCTGCTCGCGAAGGCGGAGAAGTGGGAGTACACGCCGCCGAAGAAGGATGAGCCTGTTCAAAACGCCGCATCAAACCCATGACACTCACTACAACCACCCAGCATCGTCCAAAACATCCGCAGCGTTCGCACCCGCACCCCAAGCGATCCGTGCACCGCGAGCAAGACTTTGGCCCCGCTCACAAGTACCGCTCCAACTCCCGCAGCGCAGGCCAGAAATTTATCATCGCCCGGATCGCGGCAGATCGAAGCCGTCAGCAGACGATCCTTCCACACCTAGGCCCCAATGGGGCCGCGGGTTGTAGCGTTGTTCACGCACCGATCACGAACGATCCTCCGCCCCTGCTGGGGCGGGCTTGCGCTGCCGGTCTTCCACGGGTTGCGCCGTCGAAACGCCGGCTGCACCCGTGGCTACAAGCCTGCGCCCCGTCGGGGCGAAGCGAAAATCAGGTTGGCTCTTTTTGTTGGCGCTTCTTGGTGGCCCGCTTCTCCGAAGCGGGAGTTGTATTGAACGAGAGTTCGTCCGCCCTGCCGGGCGGGAGATTGCTGGAGGCTGTCTCCGGCGGCTGAGGCCGCCGGCAACGATCGTGCGCCCTGTGGGCGAAAGGGGCGATCGTTTCGGGCCGCGGCATGGGGATGAGATGGGTGGGTGTGATATGAGTGAAGAAAATATCCAAAAGCAACCCACCCCCAACCCTCGCTCCCATCCGGGAGGGGGCTTCGGAGAAGGCGCAGCGGACATTACTCTGCTCCTCCAATCTCCAAACGCCCAATCCATCAACGATCTCCTCCCCCTCGTTTACAACCAACTCCGCGCCGCCGCCCAAAACCAGATGGCCAGCGAACGCAACGCCGGTGCTGGCCACACTCTCTCCGCCACCGCACTCGTCCACGAGGCTTATCTAAAACTTGTCGGGCCACGCGAGATTCCGTGGGCGAATCGCGGGCATTTCTACTCTGCCGCGGCGGAGGCGATGAGGCGGATACTGATTGATCGTGCCCGTGCCAAGTTTGGGCGCGATGGCGTGACGGATCAGGGCCGCAAGGTTGCGCTCCGGCTCAGCGGGATGGAATCCGCGGCGGCTGATGAGAATGAAGAGGGTTTTCTGGCGCTTGATGATGCCATTCAGCGATTTGAAAAGGTTGATCCGCAGGCCGCGGCAGTTGTCCGCCTCCGCTTCTTCACCGGGCTAGATCTCGCCAGCACGGCGCTGGCTCTGGGCGTCTCTGAGCGCACGGTGAAGCGCGACTGGGCGTTTGCACGGGCGTGGTTGCGGAGCGATCTTGATCGTGCGGTGCCGCAGAATGGCTGATGCATTCGATCGCGCGATGCAGAAGCCCCCTCCCTGATGGGAGCGAGGGTTGGGGGCGGGCTGATTGCGCTTCGGAATGAACGTGCGCGAAGCGGCGGGTGGCGCAATGCGATGCAGGGGATCACCGCCCGGAAGGGCGGTGCCACCATGGACGTTGCGACGTGGGCGGTTGGCTCGGCATGCGATTACACTCGGTGTGGCCTCGCGAAGATTGTGCTTCGCGGTTTGGGGCGCACTCCGATTGAAACCCATAGCTGAACCACCCTTCGACACCCATAGATGAACAAAGGACACGCACATGAACGACCCCGATCTGCAACAACTTGCTGCGGCGATTGCGCAACTACTTCGGCCTCACCTCGAACGATCCGAACCATTGCGGCGCTCGGTTGCTCTACTTGGAAAGTGGCTTTGCGAGGAAACTGCGAAAATAGAGACGGGCATAGCCGCCCCGGTTGAAACCAATAGCCAGCCCTCTGCTTCGGAGTCCGTCGAGGTCAAACCCGTTTCTGTCACGCAGGGCGCGCCGTCGACGGATGCGATCACTGCGGCTTCGTACGCGCGGAAAGTTGCGCCAGGGCCGATCGAACTTCCGATGTCGTCGGCGATCGTGCCGCTCAAACTCGGCGATGCGGTTGTGCATCTGCCTTTGACCGGGACGACGGCGGATCTTGGGCGGGCGCGGGCGTCTGCTTCGGTTCCAGCGGTGCATGTTGATTACACGATCGCAGCCAGCGTGCAGCGGGAAGAGGTCGATCTTGCGGTTGTGGAAACCCGCTGCCGCCTGAAGGCGGATTCGTGCCGGTTATTCATCGAGAGGCGTGCCGCGGCAGCGGATGAGCAGGCAGAACTCGATACCCGGCATCGGATGAACGAGATGATCGCGCGGGCGAAGATGCTGCCGAGTTGCTTTCTGTGGGTGTTCTGGCGGGAGCGGACGCCTCCGGATGATGCAACGCTCGCGATGATCGCGGAGAGTTACTCCGCGCTCGCGGATGCCGCGGCACTGATGCGAAAGTCTGATGAACTCGGCGTGCAGCCGAACTCGGTCGAGGGAATGCACTCGATGAGCCTGCTTGCCGAGGCCAAATCGGGGCTGCGAGCGGCGCTCGCGCAAACGTGGTTGTCCGACGACGATCGCGATCAGGAGGACGCGTTCATGTGGCTGCGCCGTGAAACGACGCAGAGGCGGGTGTTTCTTGATCGCTACATGACTGTTCACGACAATGCCGATCCCGCAAACTCTCCCGAACTGCGACGGCGGATCGGCGGCGCGGCTGCGGCGTTTGACTTGCGGGCCGCAAAGGTCAAGGGCATCAGGGCGGCGATCAATCAGATCAGGTATCACGCGGGGCAGATCGTGAAGGATGGTGTCGGGGCGTCGCACCCGCACTGGGCCAAAGTCGCCGACGCCATCACTCGCCTCGGGCAAGCCGGGATTGCATCGACCGATCGGCGGATCGTCGAGGCGATCGGAACGGAGGCCGGAGCGCATTTTCCTGGCGATTCGCCCCACGCGGAGATGCTGCTGCCCGTGCTCGAAGAAGCCGGTGCGATTGCGGAAACCGAGGAGGAATCGCAGGGTCCGCGTGCATGGAGCAAGCAGGTGCTCGATGTTCGGGCGATGCTGAGGGGCAGACAGATCGTGTTGATCGGGGGCGAGCGGAACGCGGCAGCGGCGCAGCGGCTGGTCGAGGCGTTCGATCTCTCGAATGCCGAGTGGGTGGCGTTGACCGAGCACGGGACCGGGGCTCCGATGCGGGCACCGATTTGCCGGCCGGAGACGGCGGCGGTGATCGTGATCATCAAGCTCACGGGTCACCATCACGCGGACGAGGCCAAGGAAATCGCGGATGCCGCGGGAAAGCCGTGTGTATTCCTGAACGGCGGGTACAACCCCGAGCGTGTGGCGCAGGCGATTGTGGATCAGGCGAGCGTCCGGCTGGGGTAAGCGATGCGTTGCCGGACGGGAGCGGCACCGTCGGAAAGATAGAGCCACCGCCCGGAAGGGCGGTGCCACGATGTGTGATACCTTTTCCTCATGGTCGCCGACGTCGAAAGCATCCTGATTGATCGTGCCCAGATTGCCCTGCGCGTGCATGACCTTGGGCGGGAGCTCGCCAAGGACCTGCAGGAGGAACTGCAGCGGGAGAACGATCCGGACGGGCATGACCGGATCATCTTTGTGCCGATCCTGACGGGTGCTCTGGTGTTCACGGCGGACCTGATCCGCGAACTCTCGATGAAGTTGAGCTTGCGCGTCGTCGCGGTGTCGAGCTACCCCGGGACCAGTGTTGAGAGCAAGGGCGCGAAGCTGGCGGGGGAGCTTCCGAAGGACCTCGCGGGCAAGCATGTGGTCATCGTCGACGACATCCTCGACAGCGGCCAGACTCTGGGGCTGATCGATGAACTCGTGCGGACGCAGAAGCCGGCGAGCATCCGGATTTGCGTGCTCCTGAAGAAGCCGCCGGAGGTGCGGAAGCGCGAGGTGACGGCGCACTACGTCGGGTTTGATATTCCCAACGAGTTTGTTGTGGGGTATGGGCTTGATTACGACGGTTTTTACCGCAACTTGCCGTACATCGGCGTTCTGAAGCAGGAAGCGATTGGCCGATAGAAGAGCGGCGGGGAGGCAACGCCCGTTCGCGACCGGATGACGACACCATCTCCCAACTCCGACGAGCGCCCGGTTCTTTCGCTTCGGCCGTCCGCCGCTTCGATCGTGCTGAGGCCGATTCGCTCCGTTGTGATCTTCATCGTCGGGTTCAGCGTGCTCTGGTGGTATGTGCCGCCTTCGCGGGAACGCACGGTCGGGATGGCCGTGCTGCTTGCGCTGCTCATCGCACGCGTGGTGTGGCAGGCGGTCTGGAATGCGTGCGCGAGCTACGAACTCACGACGCTGCGTGTGCGCGCGACGACGGGCGTCTTCTCGCGGTTCGGCAGCGAGATTCCGCTGGCTCGCGTGCAGAACACGTTTGTTTCGAAATCGTTTCTTGAACGCCTCGCCGGCATCGGCACGCTCGGTATCGCATCTGCCGGCACCGGAGGCGTCGAGATTGTCTGGAGCATGATCGATGACCCGGACGGCGTACTTGCGAAAGTCCGCCGAGAGCTCGATGCGTCGGAGCGCGGCGGAAAGAGCGCATCAGGCCTGGGTGATCCGGGAAGCCTCAGTCCCAACCTGAAGCTGCAGCCAGCCGCTCCCGGGATTCGTCCGATTGTCCTCGGCCTTGCCGGGGGCATCGGCGCCGGAAAATCGGCGGTCGCGCGCGAACTCGAATCGCGAGGGGCGCTGGTGCTCGATTCCGATTCACGAGCCAAGTCTGTTCTGGAAACTCCCGAGGCACGCGACGTACTGGTCTCATGGTGGGGGCCGGAAATTCTGAAGGATGGAAGGGTCGATCGGAAACGCGTCGCGGACGTTGTCTTTGCGGATGCGGAACAGCGACGCAGGCTCGAGGCGTTTGTGCACCCGAGATTGCATGCCGCGAGGCGGGTGGATATCGATGCGGCGGCGGCGCGGGGGGTGCGGTTGGTCGTCATCGACGCGCCGCTGCTTCAGGAAGCCGGGGTCGACAAGGAATGCGACGCCGTGGTGTTCGTCGATGCGCCTCGCCAGCAGAGACTCGAGCGGGTGCGTTCACGCGGTTGGGACGATGCCGAGCTCACGCGGCGTGAAGCGGCACAGCTGTCTCTGAGCGAGAAAAAGGCTCGGAGCACGTTTGTCATCGAGAACAATGGAGACCTTGCGGCGCTCGGCGTGCGGGTCGGGGAATTGCTGCGGGAAGTCGAGAAAATGCACGGCGGAAAGCCGGCGCGTTCCTAACTGGCGGGGCTGTGCTTGCCCGGCTTCGGAAAGGTTGGCTATACTCAAGAGACCGGTGACGCGGGTTTTGGACTTCGCGGCTCTGACCGGTCTTTCCTCCCGCTTTCAAGTTGTTTCGCTCACGGGCTTGCGTGGTATTTGGCGGTATGCGTTCTGGACGCACGCCGACTGAGCGATACGAAAGTGACGGCGGCTTGGCCTTTCTTGCGACGCGGACTTTCCTCACGCGTCGGTTCGATTCCGCTCTTCCAACGAGCGCTCTCCAGTCACATCTTGCATGTCCCAAGCACCCTTCTTGGGGCGCGCACAGGACAACATTCGGAGTTTGCAGATTCATGGCGAAGTCATCAGGCGATTCCTCGAAGTCCGACGCGAAGACCGAACGTTCTGGTTCGAAATTCCGGCCGGTCGGGCCCCGGCGGGATAGCAAGAAGGGTGCTTCAGCAGTCGCCGATGCGAAGCCCGAGGCGCCGGTCGAGCGCGCTCCGGCTTCGGAACGGCCGACGCCCCGCAGCGATCGCCCCGTGACGCCCAGGTACGAAGATGTGCCCGCCCCGAGAGCGGCTGCTCCCAGCCCGTCGTCCCCGCCGCCGAGTGCGTCGGGTGGTCAAAGCAGCAGCCATAGCGGGGGGCATAGTGGGGGTCACGGTGGGGGTCATAGTGGGGGTCATAGCGGGGGGCACGCAGGAGGGCATGGTGGTTCTGGTTCACCGTCGTCCGGCAGCCACTCCGGTAGCGCATCTTCTTCGAGCAACTCAGGCGGTTCGCAGCACTCGGGCAGCAGCACGATGACCGGGTCCTCGCAGT
This sequence comes from Phycisphaerales bacterium, assembly GCA_016793015.1. Classification (GTDB taxonomy): domain Bacteria; phylum Planctomycetota; class Phycisphaerae; order Phycisphaerales; family UBA1924; genus JAFEBO01. Next base: position 14,867 of record JAEUJD010000084.1, on the reverse strand, counting down.
CGGGTGCTCAATCTGGTTCGCCGGGCGGAACGTCCGGTGGACCGTCAACCAGCGGACCTTCCGGTGGTTCTTCGCAAGGCGGACAATCGCAAGGTGACCGAAGCGGCTACCCCAATCCCAACTACGGCGGCGGAAATTACCCCAATGGCGGCGGGGGCGGGGGTGGCAGCTGGAACGACCGAGGCGGACGTCGCAAACGCAAGAAGCGTCGGGGCGGCATGGGCTTTGGCGGACCAGGTGGTTCGGGTGGCAGTTTTCAGTCGAGCGGTTCGAGCGGTGGAGGCAGTTACGGGCCGCCGAGCGGCGGTGGTGGGGGGAGTGGATATTCGCGGATGAATCTGGGCGAATTGCCCAGCGACGAAGAGCTTGAACGCGAGGGGATCGAGCTGGAGCGGATCGCCAAGAGCGCGGATCCGTCCGCGCTCAAGAACGCGATCAGTATCAACGAATTGCAGTTGAAGGAGATCGATGCGCTTTTCGGGATCGCCGAGAAGGAAGGCCTGACCGACTTCCATCAGCTGACCAAGCAGGACATCATCTTCAAGATTCTGAAGGCGCGTGCGGCCAAGCAGGGTCTGATGTTCGGCGAAGGCACGCTCGAGATCATGCCCGATGGGTTCGGTTTCCTGCGCAGCCCGGAGCAGAGCTATCTGCCGGGTCCGGATGACATCTACGTCAGCCCGGGCGTGGTGCGTCGGCTCGGACTCCGTCGCGGCATGACGGTGCGGGGCATGGTCCGTCCGCCCAAGGAAAGCGAACGATACTTCGCGCTCCTGCGCGTTGACACGGTCAACGGCAAGGATCCGAAGGCGATCGCGAACATCGTGAACTTTGAAGATCTGACTCCGCTGCACCCCGAAAAACGGTACGTGCTGGAGACCACTCCGGACGAGATCGAGTGCCGCGTGATGGATTTGGTGTCACCGGTCGGCAAGGGCCAGCGAGCCCTGATCGTCGCCCCGCCCCGCACGGGCAAGACCGTGCTCATGCAGAAGATGACCAAGGCGATCACACGGAACTACCCGGATGTCAAGATCATCGTTCTGCTGGTGGACGAGCGCCCGGAAGAAGTGACCGACTTCAAGCGTCACTGTTCGGCGAAGAACGTTGAAGTGGTAGCGAGCACGTTTGATGAGCAGAGCCACCGGCACGTGCAGGTCTGCGAGATGGTGATCGAAAAGGCCAAGCGGATGGTGGAGTTTGGCGAGGACGTGGTGATCCTGCTCGACTCGATCACGCGCATGGCCCGCGCGTACAACGCGGAGATGCCGCACTCGGGCAAGATCATGTCGGGCGGCCTTGACAGCAATGCGCTGCAGCGTCCGAAGAAGTTCTTCGGCGCCGCCCGCTATATCGAGCGTGGCGGTTCGCTGACGATCATCGGAACGGCGCTTGTTGATACCGGTTCGAAGATGGATGAAGTTATCTTCGAGGAGTTCAAGGGCACGGGCAACAGCGAATTGCACCTGGATCGCAAGCTGGTCGAAAAACGCATCTGGCCGGCCATCGACGTTGCCGCGTCGGGCACTCGGCGCGAGGAACTGCTGCTCGATCAGAAGGAACTGGAACTGGTGCATCGTCTGCGCAAGGTGCTGAGCGACATGAACGTCGTCGAGGCGATGGAACTGCTGAAGGGTCGCCTGAAGAAAGTGAAGACCAACGCCGAGTTCCTGATGACGATGGCGCTCGGGTAAGCTGGGGGCGAGCTGGATTGGGGGTTGCTCTCAGGAGGTTCACGGATGGCCTCGCCCGCGGCAGTCTTACTGGTTCGCACAATGCTGTTCACGGTTTGGTCCGCGCTGCTCGCGATCGCGGGGCTTGCTGCGCTGGGCGGCCCGGTAACCGGGGCGTGGATCCGGACACACGGATTCTGGCTGGGCCTTGCGGCGCTCTGCGCGGGGCAGTTCGTGTTTATGGCGGCGGTCGCGGACCGATGGTTTCCCTACGCGGATCGGCGGATGGTCGCCCTTGCCGAGGGGGGCGTCTTTGTCGGGCTGCTGATCTCGGTCGGTGGGTTCGTGAAGGGTCTCTGGTAGTGCGGACGAACCGGCGGGGACGCAGGAACGAACGAGGCATGGAGGCGAACGCTTGCTGAAGCAGTTGAACCGTCGCGGTGATGTCAATCGGGTGAAGTCCGGGCGATCGCGAGCGTGGGCGATCGCTCTGGCATCGGGGCTTTGTGCGACCGTGTTCGCGCAGGCGACGAAGCCGGCACCTCCCGCTGGCGGGGCGCTGACGACAAGCGCAGGGGCGGCTGGAAATGTGGTGCCGGCGTGGTCGGTCGATGACTACGCGGCGCGCTCGCTTGTGCGTCTGGCGATGATGGATCTCAGGCTGGCGGGTAACCCGAACGTTCGCGACTACAAGCTCGCATCGGTGCTGCTCGAGCTTGCCGGGAATATTCGTCCGGAAGATGCGGACCTCGTGCGCCGGAAGATCGAGAGCCAGTGGAACGCGGGCGATGAGGAAGCCGCGATCGCGTCGACCAAGGTCTTGCTCAAGCTTGATCCGAAGGACACGGTCGCGCAGCTGCGGTTGATCTCGTCGAGCATCGCCCGATTGCAGACGGTGGAGTCGCGGTTGGCCGCGTATGAGCGGTTTCTTGGGCCGGATGGGAAGGGGATCGACCCCGCGATCCGGAGCCGGCTGGCGCTCGATGCGGCGCTCCTGTATCGGGAGCGGAGCAACGACGACAAATTCGCCGAGAAACTGAAGCAAGCGACAGCGCTCGACCCAACCAACAAGGAAGCGGCGCTGGTTGCCGAGACGTTCTTCTCGGCTTCGGTGAACGATCCCGTCGGACGGTTTGAGCTGCTGAGCAACCTGCTGTACAGCGATCCGCTCGATCCCGGCATCTACATGAGCATGGCGGAAGAGCTGGCCAGTCACGGCGCCTTTACCGGCGCGAATCGGATGTTCCGCATCGGCGAGAAGATCCAGACCGCAGCGGGCATGCAGATCGGCGGGGAGCAGGAGCTGCAGCGACTGATCCTCGCGTGGCAGGTGACCGGCCCCAAGGCTGTGCGCGAAGACCTCGAGAAGTCGCTCAACACCGAGCGGCACAACGCACGTCAGATCGCGGACCGCCAGAAGATCATGAACGTGGCGGGCGAGGAAATTCTCGATCCCATGTCGCTCCGCCTGCCCCGGGTGGCGGAGCAGATGCGTGCGCTGGCGGCGTTCGCCGAAGGCAACGCGGACGCGATCGAGACCTCGCTTTCGGAGCTGGATCTGACGGTCGCGAAGATGCTGAAGGAATCTCCGGACGACGAGCTGCGTCCGAAAGGGGTCACAAAGGAAGACGCGATGCGCGTCTCGCGTGACGCGAAGGTGGATCTGTCGCTCCTTCGCGCGCTGACGGGTGTGCAGCTCAAGCAAGTGGAAGCCGGATTGCAGGATCTCGATCCGCCTCTTCCAGAGAGCGATACGCGTCCGGCCCTGATCGCGGCGCTGTTGAAACTGCAGGAGGGCAAGGCCGAGGAGGCCCTGGCGGCGCTCGCCGGGCTCGGGATCGATACCGGCAGCGAAAGCCCGGAATTGACGGACGCGCGGCTCTTTGGCGAACTCGCCAAGGCCCGTGCTCTGGAGTCCCTTGGGCGCAAGGCCGAAGCGGCTGCCGCGTATCGCGAGATCATTCGCCGGGCACCGTACACGTCGCAGAGCGCGCTGGCGGCATCGATGTTTGAAAAGATGTCGGGCAGGCGCGAGCCGCTCTTTGCGAAGACCGTAGAGCTGGAGAAGCTCGCGGCGGCCGTTCCTCGCTGGATCGAGGACATTGTTGATCAGCCACGCACGTTTGTCGGCGTCGCCGCCGAGCCGCTCGCGACGACACAGGAGCCGCTTTCGCCGATGCTTGTCAAAATGAGCATCCGCAACCTCGGTGCTGTGCCGATGGGGCTTGGATCGAACCGGCCTCTGAGCAGCAGGTTCCTGTTCGCGCCGAACCTTGATCTGAAGGACGCCGACGCGAGGCGATTCTCGAAGCCGGAGGTCATCGACTTGGACCGACGTCTGCGGCTGATGCCGGGCGAAACACTGGAAGCGGTCGTCTGGGCCGATCCCGGGTTCGCGGGCTGGTTCAGCGAGGACATCGCTTCACAGGTCATCCGCGCAAAGTACCGGGTCGTGCAGGGCTTTGTCACAGGCCCGCGCGGATTGATCGATCCGGGGCCGGGGAGTGTGCAGCTCGATCTTCCGATCATCGTTCGCACCACACTCCGTGAATCGACGCTGGGTGCCGCCGATTTCGCGGCGGAAGCTGCGAGCGCGGGCGAGGGTGCTGTGGTCCGCCTGGGTGCCGCGGCACGAACGCTTGTGCTTGGTGAAGCGTTCAATTCTCGAAAAATCTCGCCGGTGGACAGGCTGACAATGGCGCAGGCGCTGGCCAAGCGCTACCCGACGCTCTCGCCCAATGCTCGGGCGACGCTTGCAGCGATCGTGCCCACGCAGAAACAGGCTCCCGAGTTTGCGGATTTTGATGCCGCTGTTCTGGAGGAGAAGGACCCCTCGGTCCTGCCTATCGCGCTGCTGACCCGGTGCTCGGCAGCGGATTCGCCCGCGCTCAAGGCGGCGATGGAATCGAGCGACGAGCGCGTGAGGCTTGTCGCGAGGCTGCAGGCCGACCGACTCGCCGACAGGTCAACCTGCTACGCGACGCTCGGGGCGAATATCGAAGAGGCGCTCGATCCCGTCCGCCCCGAAGCGCCGGCGAGCGAGGGCAAGTGAGCGGCCGGGCGGGCGCCAGCCCGGAGGCCCCGCGCGGGCTGCGGCTGCTCTTTGCCAATCCCGCCGTTCGGCTCGGTTTGTTCTTTGTCGGAGCAGGGTTGTTTGCGTTTGCCATCTACACAGCCTGGATCGGTTCGTCGGATGGACTTCGAGCTTTCTCGAGTGCCTGGCAGCGCCCGGGTGCGATGCTCGCGCTCGTGCTGCTGCCTCTCGCGTGCCTGTCGCTCGCCTCGATGAGTTTCTGGGTGCTCACGCTGCGATTCGGGAGCGTGGGCTGCGGGGAAATGCTCGCGCTCCTCGGCGGCGCGTGGCTGCTCAATTACCTCCCGCTCAAGCCGGGCGTTGCGGGCCGCGTGGCGTACCACAAGCATGTGAACGGGATCGATTTTCGCTGGTCGCTGGTGGTGGTCGTGCAGTCGATCGTGGTGGGGCTTGTCTGCTTTGTGACTCAGGTGGCGTTCGCATCGATCGCGGCAGAGCGAGCGTGGAGCGAGTGGGGGCGGGCGGGGTTCATCGCATCGCCCTTGGTTTTTGCGTTGGTCGGGCTTGGATTGCCCCGCCGGGGTTTCACGACCCACGCGTGGCGCTACAGCGCCGCCTTTGCGTTTCGCTACGCCGATTCGCTGGTGTGGTCGCTTCGATACTGGTTGCTGTTTTCGGTTGCGGGCAGGCCTCAGGGGGTGAGCACGACATCGGCAATCGCGGGGATCAGCCAATCGGCATCGCTTCTTCCCATCGCGGGGAACGGCCTTGGAGTCCGAGAATGGATGGTCGGTCTGGCGGCCCGGAGCCTGCCGGAGTGGTACGGGAAAGGCACATCCATGCCCGTGGCGTTCGGAGTTTCTGCGGAATTGCTGAATCGGGCGTGCGAGGCTGTGGTGGCGGTGCCGGTCGGGCTTATCAGCCTTTGGTGGCTGGCGAAGCGGTATGGGAGGGCTCGGGCCGCCCAAAGTTTGACTGCCGCCCAGTCCATTCCAAGCTGAAACCGCTTTCGACCGATGACCTCATGGCGATGCGCACACGTACCCACATCGTGGGTGCATCCGATTGGCCCGAATCGGCGCATGGAATCGGACGGTGCATGGCTGTGCCGTTCCGAGCAGGAAGCTGCGATTGGGGGGACTGATCGGCATGGTCAGCAAGATCGAACAAGACCATCAGCGCTTCCGGCAGATCGTGCAGGGCAAGATCCGGCGTGACTTGCGCAAGTTTCTTTCGCGGGGCGAATTGATCGGCCGCGAGGGCAAGCGGTTCGTTTCTATCCCGGTGCACGACATCGATATCCCGACGTTCCGCTACGGCGACAATTCCGGCGGCGTCGGTATGGGCGAAGGGAAAGAAGGTCAGTCGGTCGGCGGCAAGGACGGGCAGGGCGGCGATCAGGAAGGGAAGCACATCCTCGAGGTCGATGTCTCGATGGAGGAGCTTGCGGACATACTCGCGGAGGAGCTGAAGCTGCCCCGCATCAAGCCCCGAGGCGAACATCGGGTGACGACGATCCGCGACAAGTACTCGGGAATCAGGCCGGTCGGCCCCGCGGCTCTGCGGCATTTCAAGCGGACGTACCGCGAGGCTCTGAAGCGCCAGATCTCGACCGGCACGTACGACGCCGAGAACCCGGTCATCATCCCGATCCGCAACGATCTGCGGTTTCGCAGCTGGAACGAAATCAAGAAGCCGCAGAGCAACGCGCTGATTGTCTACATGATGGACGTTTCGGGCTCGATGGGCGATGAGCAAAAAGAACTGGTCCGTCTCGAAGCGTTCTGGATCGATACCTGGCTCAAACGCAACTACGAGGGCGTCGAGAGTCGGTTCATCGTGCACGATGTCCGGGCGCAGGAGGTCGATCGCAAGACCTTCTTCAGCGTGCGAGAAGACGGCGGCACGCGGATCAGCAGCGCGTTGAACGCCTGCAAAGAACTGATCGACACGCACTACGACCCGAGCGACTGGAATACCTACCTGTTCCATTTCTCCGACGGCGACAACAGCAGCGATGCCGACAATCGGCTGTGCGTCAAAATCCTTGAAGAGCAGTTGCTCCCGATCTGCAATATGTTCGGGTACTGCCAAGTGACGAGCGCCTACGGCAGCGGCAGCTTTCTCAACGTGCTGAACGAGGCGTTCAAAGAGGGCGCCGCGGACGAGCTCGGCCCGCGTCTGATCACCAGCAAGGTCAACGGACGCGACGATATCTACGAATCGCTTCGGACGTTCTTCAAGGCAGGGCGGTAGGAGCGAACCCGGTGGTCCGTGCGGCGCACTGGGGCTGCTTTCCTCGGACCGAATCCAGAACGCCGGCACCGACGTAACCTTTTGCGGGTTCGTCGCGAGCGTTGATTGTGGAAGCTGCTGCTTGATGCTCTTTGTGGCCTATGCCGGACTCGTCTGGTGGGCGGCACTTTCGTGGCGCCGGCGATGGCTCGGCTTTGCGCTGGTAGCTCTGGGCGTCCTGGGCGTGTGGTTCGTTGCGAGGTTCTACCTCTGGCTGGGTGCGTTGCTTGGAATCGAGCGAACCGATTCTTTCATGATCCTGATGGCACCGTTCGGTGCGATTGTCGGCGTAGTGGGAACATACATCGCGTGCCTGCCGGTGAGGCGGGAGAGCGCCTGTCGCAGGTGCGGATACAGCCTGATCGGACTCGAACCGGAGAATCAATTGCTCGTGTGCCCGGAGTGCGGCGCGCGTCACGCGTTTTCAGAGGGCGACTCGCTTCCGTGCTCCTCGTGCGGCGGAGAGACCAAGCCGCACGGGCATCGGGATTGGGTCTGCTCGCGCTGCGGACTGCACCTGCTGTTCACACGCGGATCAAAGAGCCACGCGCCCGATCCGGGGTCATCCAAAGACGGCGCGGTGGACGACTCCCAGGGCGAGCACGCAGAGCGGAAGGCCAAAGATGATGATCAGCCTCAGCCAGAGCAAGCGCGCGGGATCGATGCTGGCGATCAGCGGGACGGAGCTGGCCTGCGGGCTTTGGGCAATCAGATCGTCGGCAAACGCCAGCCAATAAACCGATGAATCGAACAGTTCCTGATTTCCGGGGAAGGGCGAAACGACTCGCCCATCAACCTGCACTCCCGGCTGTGTCAGAGAATCAAAGAACCAGCCGCTTGATCCGACGGCGAGCATGCGCTGCGCAGGCGCCGCGGCCGAAGCGGGGATCTCCGACGCGATCGCCACCCACCACGGCCCGCGATCATCCTTGCCCGGATCGAACTTGGGTGAGCCGGCAAGCGCTGCGCGCTGAGCGCGGGGAGTCTGCCAGATCAAAAGCCAGCTTGATTCGCCCCACACGCTGTCATCGCCGGGTACCTGCAACAGCGGGGTCGCGGCCGATGCGATGTTTGGAGCCGGCTTGAGCCCGATCGGCCACGGGAGATATGTAGGCAGGCCACGGATCGCGCCGAAGACCGGGTTCGTTCCGGGCTCGGGCCTGTCGGCCGTGCTTCCCGTGCCGCTCGCGCTACCCGCGATGACTGTCCGATCGGTTTCCACTTCACGCTTGCCCTGGTCGAACCGCTCGGTAAACAGCGGCTTGCCCGCGGCACTTTCGAGTCCAAAGCGTTGAAGGACCGGGAGGAACGGATCGGCATCGCCGTACGTCCGCTGGATCGACGGGTTAAGACTCAGCAGAATGTTCTGGTGGTCGGCCGCGAGTTTGTCCACAGCGCCGCCCAGGCGCTGCGAACGCTCGATGCCGCCACGCTGTTCACCGGGGCGTGCAGCAGTCGTGGAATCTGGTGGAAGAACAATGTAGACCGCGGGGCGCGAGCGCGACGGATCCAGCCGCGCGAGGCCGGAGGGCTCGGGCTCGAGCAGCACCGACCATTCCGCGATGTCGATTCCCTTCATCAGCAGTCCGCTGCGCAGATGTTCGAGGAACGGGGCGTCCAGGACATACGGGCGTTCTTCTGCGTGTACAAAGACGGCGATCGGCGGCTTTTCCAGCAGCGTCGATGCCAGCGAGGCGGTGAGAAATTCTTCGACGCGCCGCCGGTTGTCGGCGCGGGCGCCGGCCGAGAGCACAATCTCGCGGGCGGGGAAGAGTTCTTCGAGCGGAATCGCGGTGAGACGGCTGCCGGTCGGCGGAACGATGATCGCCGCGGCGGATTGCCGGAGCGCCGAGGCAACGCGGAGCACGCCCGGGCGTGGGAGGCGCGCGAGCGATTCGGCGATGACAGAGAGCCGATCCCGCTGCTTCGCGATTGCATCGGAGGCGATTGTCGCGCGGGAAGTGAATGGATCGCCCAGTTCGGATTGACGCGACAAGCGGCGCACTTCGCCGACGATCTGGCTGACTTGGTCTGCCGCCGTGCGGATGTCTCGACGGAGTGCATCGCTTGCGCGGTCGGTGGCGGGGAGCTCGAGATCGCCGATTCTGTTGTTCAGTGGTTCCTCGATCTTCGCGAGCGCCCCCGCGAGATCGCGGCCGGCGATGCGTGCGCCGGCGGCCCGCTGTTCGAGCGCGGCCCGAGCCTGCTGGACCGGTCCCGAGGTGCCTTGCGGAAGCGCCGAACGCAGGTCGTCGAGCGTGCGGGAGAGCGCGGTCTGTGTCCACGCCGCCACTTCGGACGCAGCCGTTGCCGCGGAGCGGACGGCCGCGGCCTGCGATTGCAGCTCGGATCGGTCGCGTGCGATCAGTTCGGCGAGAATGTCCTGATACTGCTTCTGGCCCGCGGGGGAACCGAGATCGATGAGGGCGAGTTCGAGCTTGCCGGTGCGGGTGAAGCGGTCGAGTACGTCGTTGGTATCGCGAAAGGCCTCTGGGCTGACGCGCTGAAAATCGGCGGCGACAATGAGCCGGGCGGGAGCCGAGAGACGGGCCAGCACGACCTCGGCGCGGGGGCTGAGCCGGTGTTCGCCCGAAGCCGTGACATCAAAGCGCGGGGCGAATCGGGCGGCGATCACGTTGGCGAACGCGATGGAGGCGACTGCCGCGAGGAGGCCGAGCATGGTCCAGAGCCAGAAAGAAAGCCGGCGCATCAGCCAAGTCTCCGGGCGCGGAGCGCAGTGCCGGCGAGGAGGATGGGCAGGACGCTGGCGGCAAGGAAGAAGACGACGTGCCGAAGGTCGATGATGCCCTTGGCAAAGTCCTGGATGCGGGAATCGAAGGAGATCCACGCGAGCGCGGGTTGGAGAAACGCCGGCGCAATCGCCGGTGCGAGCGCGGACGCAAGCATGAGCGCCAACAGCACAAAGAGTGTCGCGAGAAATGCGAGCGTCTGGTTGTTGGTGAGAGCGGAACAGAGCGTGCCGATCGAGAGGTAGAAAATTCCGGGGAGCAGCAGGCTCAGATATCCCGCGATGAGCTGCCCCGCTTCGGGAGGCCGGGCCGAGACGCGGGCGAGCACTCCGGCGTAAAGGAGCGTCGGCAGAAGCATGAGCGCGAGCATGGCACCCGCACCGAAGAACTTGCCGAGGACGATCGAGAATTCACGGGCGGGCGAAGTGATGAGCGGCTCGATCGTGCCGCTGCGCATCTCTTCGCTGAAAAGCCGCATGCTGATCGCGGGAACGACCGGCAGCAGTATCCAGCCCGCGCCGCCGAAGAACGCCCGCAAACTCGCGACCCGCCCGGGCGCGAGCACCACAAGCCCGAAGACGCAGCCGCATAGAAAGAGAAAGAGCGCGATAGTGAACCAGCCCACCGGGAGGCGGAAATAGGAAGAAAGTTCGCGCCTGGCGATCGTCAGGGTGGCGCTCATGCCGCCCTTTCGGTATCGATTGCGCCGGGCGATTCGAGCAGCGAGTGGAACACGCGCTCAAGTCCCGGCGCATCAGGTGCCAGCATGCGGGGCACAACGCCGATGTCGTGGAGCGAGCGTGCGACGGCCGCGAGTTGTTCGGGGACAGATGCTTCTTTCGTGGTCCGGAGCCGCGCGCGGAGAAGACGCCAGCCGTTCTCGCTCTTGCCGCTCTCAACTCCGGCAACGCCCGGGGCCGAACGAACCGCAATGGTCGCGGCGGTCGCCTCGGATTCCGCAACTTCGATTTGGATCGCGCTCTCGGGCGCGTGACGCTCTCGAAGCTCCGCCGGTGTTCCATCCGCAAGCACGCGTCCGGCCGCGATGACGATAACGCGATCGCAGGTCAGCTCGACTTCGCTCAGGATGTGCGAACTGAGCAGCACGCACGAGTCGTTCGCGAGTGAGCGGATAGTTTCGCGCATCTGGCGGATTTGCGTCGGATCGAGGCCGTTCGCGGGTTCATCAAGGACGAGGAGTCCGGGTCGGTGCAGAGCGGCCGCCGCCAGTCCGACGCGCTGGCGAAATCCCTTCGAGAGTGCGCTGATGCGCTTTCGGCGGACTTCTTCGAGCGAGGTGAGTGAGAGCGCCCGTTCGATGGCACCGGGCCGATCCGCCGCTGGCACGCCAAACAACCTGGCACGATACGACAGATATCCGGTGACGCTCATCTCCGGGTAGAGCGGCGCGGACTCGGGTAGATACCCGATACGCCGACGGGATGCCTCTGGGTCGGTTTGGATGGACAGGCCGTCGATCGTGATGCTGCCGCGAGAGGGCGGAAAGACGCCGGTGATCATCCGGATGGACGTGGTCTTTCCCGCGCCGTTGGGCCCAAGCAGGCCGACGACCTCGCCGCGCCGGGCGGCGAATGAAACACCCCGCACAGCATGAAACGGGCCGTACCACTTGTGGATGTCGCGGACGTCGAGCATAAATGCGGCATTCTCGGACGGTTGATGCGGAATCGGGGAGCGGGACGATATCAGGAGAAGTTCGGCTGGCGGGGTTTCCGGGCCGTCAAAAACGGTGCCCGCGCGGAAATTGCGTCGAAGCACGGATGGTGGAGGCAGAAAAGGCTTGGTGGAGGGTTGAGGGATGGTGGAGGGGGAATGTGTTCGATTCCGCGGCCGAATTGAGGCGGCGCGATTTGCGTCATCCGCTACACTCGGTCGCAACGTGTTCGTAAGACTTCTCGAACAGGCTGCTGGCCCGGATGCCCGATGACCGGCCAAAACTCGTCGTCTTCTCCGGCGAAGGGGCCGATGCTTCACGATTGAAGGATCGGCTTCGGGAATCGTTCGAGGTGACCGTCGGTCCCGTCGAGCATTCTCCCGGAGCGGGAGATCAGGGGGTTCGTCCGTTGGTTTCAGGTGAGCGCCAGGACAAGCCATCGAATGGGGCAACGCTCGGTAGAACCGAGGGACCCGCTTGGTCGGTCTCGCTGCTCAACGCGATCGGTGAGGGCGTGTCGCTCTTCTCGCGAAGCGGCGAGCGGCTCTGGGCGAACGATCTGTTCCAGGGTTACGACCCCCGAACCGCCGACCTGCTCAATGTCGCTGCAAGGGAAGTCGGGTCCGAGCTCATCGAGCATCAGAAGCTGGGTCTGGCGGCCGGGCTGGCCGCAGACGGTGTCAAGCCCGAGACGGAGCCAAGCCAACGGCTGGAACTGACCTCGGCGGACGGTTCGCGGTATTACGAGGTGCTGGTCTCGCTCGTCGCCCCGAACTTTCCGGGTCTGCCGATCCCGACACCGGGCGCAGAACAGGAACAACTTGTGGCGCTCGTTATTCGAGACGTCACGGCGGCGAATCGCGTCCGACTCCGGATGGACGCGATCGACCGGGCGGGAGCGGAGCTTTTCACGCTTGATGCCGACGCGGTGCGAAAACTGAATGCCGCGGAAAGATTGAAGGTGCTGGAAGATAAGGTCGTGCGGTTCTCGCGCGACCTTCTGCGTTTTGACCACTTCGCGATCCGGCTTTTGGATGCACGTTCGGGGCGGCTGGAACTTGTGATCAAAGTTGGTTTGCCCAGTGAGTACGAGGCGTTCGATATCTTCGCGAAGCCCGAAGGCAACGGCATCAGCGGATGGGTTGCGGCCACCGGCAAGAGCTATATCTGCGACGACACGAGCAAGGACGAATTGTTCCTTCCGGGCCTGCACGGCGCGCGATCGAGCCTCACTGTGCCGCTGCGTCTGCACGACAAGGTGATCGGAATTCTGAACATCGAAAGCCAGGAAGAAGCGGCGTTCGATGATGACGACCGGCAGCTCGCCGAGATCTTCGCGCGGTACATCGCGATGGCCGTGCACATGCAGGAGAATCTGGTTGTCGAGCGGACGACGACGAATCTGAGCGTGAGCGGGCGCGTCGAAGGTGAGCTCGCCGAACCGCTCGCCGACATCGTGCAGCAGGTGGAGTTTCTGCAGCAGTTCGTCGCCGACGATCCGACCACGAGCGCTCATGTGGCCCGAATCCTGCGGGATGTCGAAGCGATCCGGTCCCGAGTGCGCGACGTCGCGAGCGGCCCTCAGACGCTGTTGGGCGTCGAAAAAGCGATGGAGAACCGCACGCTTGATCCGATCCTGCAAGGCCGGCGAGTGCTGGTGGCGGACGATCAGCCCAAGATCAGGCAGATCATCGGCAGCGTCCTGCGGAATCGCGGCGCTCGCGTAACAGTCTGCGATGGAGGGGGCGAAGCGATCAAGGCCCTCGAAACCGCGGCAATCGAGCAGGAAGTTCCCTATGACCTGGTCGTAAGCGATATCCGCATGCCGGATCACAACGGGTACGAAGTGTTTGCCGCGGCAAAGAAGTACCGGCCAGAGATTCCGGTGATCCTCATGACCGGCTTCGGCTACGACCCGCACCACTCGATCGTGCGTGCGAGCCAGGAAGGCCTTCAGAGCGTGCTGTTCAAGCCGTTCCAGATCGAGCAGCTGGTGGAGACAGTGAAGAAGGCCTTGAAAGGCAAGTGATCGGCGCGGGTTTGCGCTGCTTCTGGCGATGTCCCCTTTCAAGTACGTGTTTGCGGCGAAGGCGCTCGAAGCGCCCGGCGACGTGCCGTACGAGCCCGAGCGAAGCGAAGGGGCCGTTGCGCCCTCCCTCGCGACGCACTGAAGAAGTCATCCCTCTCTCGTCCCGATCCTTCCAGAATCTCATCCTTCCTCACGCAGGGTTGAGAATCTGGTGAAGGAGCTTCGGAGTGTTCACGCCGGAACAGCGGAGGCCTGCGATTCGAGTTCTGTGCGCTGCGCGGCAGGCAACTTTTCGAGGAGGCCGAGCTTCGAATAGGTGTCGAGTATCGAGCGCGCCTGAATGCCCAGATAGACCGCATCGGATTCGATGATGTTCTTGCCCATGATCTCTTCGAGCCGCGCCTTGGTGTAGACGGGGCGCTCGACCGCGGTGGCCTTTGTCCCGTACTGATTCAGATTCGACGCGAAAATTCCGGCGGCACTCACGGGGAGGAAATCCTCGTAGCGAAGGCCCTCGATCTGCGCGAAGCCCTGCGCGACGAGCTCACGCATGTCGGTGTATTGAACGGCCCCGTTCGCGGAGAGGCCCTTCTGCGTCGGGGCATAACGACCGTACACAATGTTCTTGTCCACCAGTTCGCGGAGAGTCTTGGGAAACCGTGCGAATGCACCGGCGGCCTGTGATTCAAAGGCAGCGAAATCCCGCTTGACAATCGAAGGGTCCTTGTCGCGTGCCGCATCGTTCTGCGTAAGGCACTTGTCGTACAGATCGCGTCCGGCGGGTGTCGTCGCGTAGAAGCGCTGCTCGATCTCGCCAAAGCGTGCGGTGTGCGTCGTTTCAACCTTTGTGCCGTCGCTGTTGGTGAAGGTGACGGGCTCGGTGAGCGCCTTGTACGCGTCCTGCCGGAGCAGAACCGGCGTGTCGTGTGCCGGGCCTTCGGTGAAATCCTTGAAGCCCGAATGCCTGAGTGTGGTGAGTTGCAGATCGGGCTGGCGAAGCCGAGCAACAAGTGCATCGACCAGTGCCGCGATCTCGACGGCCCCCGGCCCCGGATTTGCCGTGGGCAACGCATCGATCTGCTCGCGTGTCAGATGCTTGAAGTGCAGCTTCATGAAGTCGCGGTCGGCGAACGAGAGCAAGCGGGTGAGCGTGGTGGTCGCCCGCTTGCGGAACTCCGCTTCCGGCATCTCACCCATGCAGAGCTTCATCGCCGCCGTGTACAGGTCCATCGAGAAAGTGTTGGGCGTCAAGTGATTCAGGTGGTGCGATTCGAAGCACGCGATGTCCGCGGCAATCTTGAACCCGGCATCGCAGAGGTCTTTATAGAGCTGGTGATCGCGGGCTTTGCCGGTCCACTTGAAGATGCGCTGCGTTGCCTCACGGATCAGTTCGCTCGCGTCGTTCTCGTCG
>JAEUJD010000062.1 GCA_016793015.1 Phycisphaerales bacterium | reverse complement strand
CGGGGGGCGCGGGCCCCGCCCGCCGGGGGGGGCGCGGGGCCGGGGGGGGGTGGAATTGAACGCGCTGGCAGTCGGCAACGAATCGTGGGGGCGGTGAAGGGGGCGATTGTTTGGAGCGTGCTGGGCGCTCGGCGGATCTATGAGCGCGGCATTCTGTATGTGCGTGCGGCGGCGCTTGCGGGCAAGCATGTTTCGCCGGGGGAAGGCGATGTCCTGCTGCTGGCGGATGCGAGCTGGAAGTCGGAGGCGCTTTGGAAGCACGCCGGGGCGTGGCGGCAGAGGGGCGCGAGGATCGGGCTGGTGGTGTATGACTTGATCCCGATTGTGACGCCTCAGTTCAGCGCGAATCTGCTGGTAGGCCCGTTCGAGAAGTTCATGAGGCGTGCCTCGGCGGAGACGGACTTTGCGATCGCGATCTCGAAGCACTCGGCGAGCGAGTTCCGGGCGTTTGCGGTCAAGACCGGTGCGCCGGGCTGGGGTGAAGAACGCGCGGGCTGGTTCCGGCTGGGCGCTGATAAGTGGGCGAGCGGGCAGAAGCAGGCATCGGAGGATGCGCGTGCGGCGATGGATACGCTGGGCGAGCGGCCGGTTTACCTGGCGGTCGGGACGCTCGAAGTCCGGAAGAATCATGCCGCGCTGCTGGATGCCTTTGATGAACTGTGGAAGCGAGGGCGTGATGTCGGGCTTGTGATCATCGGGAACTACGGGTGGAAGTCGCAGGAGATCGCGCAGCGGATTCAGGCGCACGCGGAGTTTGGCGAGCGTCTTTTCTGGTTCACGAAGGCGACGGATGCGGATCTTGAATCGTGGTATCGGCACTCACGATCGGTGGTGATGGCCTCGCTTGCGGAAGGTTTCGGGTTGCCCGTGGTCGAGGCGCTGGTGCGCGGGCGACCGGTGATCGCGAGCGATATCCCGACGCACCGCGAAATCGCGGATGGGTACGTGGAGTTCTTTGACCCGAAGCAGTCCGGGGCGCTTGTCGAAGCGGTCGAGAAGGACTTGCGGGGCGAGACGGTGCGCGATGTGAGCGAATACCGCTGGCCGGGTTGGCCCGAGGGGGTACGCGAATGCATGGAAGGGTGTGCGCGGATGGCGGCGCTTGGCAGGCGGGGTGAGAGCTGATGAAGACTAGAACACCGGGCGGAAGCCCGGTGCCACGGATGAGTACAGGAACACCGGGCGGAAGCCCGGTGCGACCTCAGACGTTGCCGAGTTTGTTCACGCCGTTGAGCGCAGCGATCTTGTAGCACTCGGCGAGGGTCGGATAGTTGAAAACCGTGTTGATGAAGTACTCGGCGGTTGCCTTGAACGCGATCGCGCACTGGCCGATGTGGACGAGTTCGGTGGCGTTGGTGCCGATGATGTGGACGCCGAGCACGGCGCGGGTTTCCTGGTGGAAAAGGATCTTCAGCGTGCCGATCTCGTCGCCCAGCAGTTGCCCGCGCGCGGTTTCGCGGTAGGACGCGATGCCGGCTTCGTAGGGGATTGCATCCGCCGTGAGTTTTTCTTCCGTCCAGCCGACCATCGAGATTTCGGGGATCGAGTAGATGCCGTAGGGCAGAAGGGTGTCCACGTTGTCGCACTTCACGCCGAACATGTGGCAGGCCGCGACCCGGCCCTGTTCCATCGAGGTGCTGGCGAGGGCGGGGAAGCCGATGACATCTCCCGCGGCATAGATGTGCGCGACGCTCGTCTGGAAGTCTTTGTTGACGGTGATACGGCCCCGGCTGTCGGCGGAAAGGCCGGCGGCGGCCAGGTTGAGCGAATCGGTGCTGCCCTGGCGGCCGACGGCATATAGAAGTGTGTCGGCCGTGAGGGCCTTGCCGGATTCGAGCGTGGCTTCGATCATCTCGTTGAGGCCTTCGCGCCGAAGGGCATCGGGCGCTTCGCGTTTGTCGATCTTGACCACCTTCTCGCCCAGGCGGAGGGTGACACCGGATTGGCGGAGGTGGTATTGCAGCGCTTCGGTGATCTCGGCATCGACGAAATCGAGAAGTCGGGGGCGGCCTTCGATGAGCGTGACGCGGACACCGAGCGCTGCGAGCATGCTGGCGTATTCGGTGCCGATGACGCCGCCGCCGACGACGATCATCGAGCGTGGGATGTGCGCCATTTTCAGCACATCGTCGGATGAGAAGATCTGCTTGCCGTCGAACGGGATTCCGGCCGGAGTCGTGGGGTAGGTTCCCACGGCGATGAGCGTGTTGTCGGCCGAGATCGACTCGGTGGCGTGGACACCGACGACATCGATGGTCTTGGGGTCTTTGAATTGCCCCTTCCCGGTGAGGACGGTGATCCCGTTGCTGGCGAAATGATCGCGGACGAGATCGATTTCCTTCTTGATGACGCGATGGCAGGCTTCCATCAGGCCGGAGAAGCCCCCGGCGCGGTTGAGCGCGGGCTTGGCGGCAGCAAAGTCGGCCAATGAAGGCGCGACGGTGGTGCGTCCGCCGAAGTCAAGGATGGCCTCGCGGAGCGCTTTGCTCGGGATGGTGCCTGTGTTGATGGCGACGCCGCCCAAGACCTCTCGCATCTCGACGACGGCGACGGAGCGGCCGAGCTTTGCGGCCTGGATCGCGGCTTTTTGTCCTGCGGGGCCGGAGCCGATGACGCAGAGGTCGAACTTGCGCATTCTAAATGGACTCCAGAGAACGAAGGCGGGGCGATGGTAACAAGTAGAAGGTTGCCCCAGTGTTTATCGGCTCAAGGGTGGGGGGCGGATGCGGGGAGGTGGGAAGGGGTTGGAAGTCGCTGCCCTCTTCAGCCCACCCCCACCCCCCACCCCGCAACCCCCTCCCTCGGGGAGGGGGCTCCTGAAACTCGATTCGGCTACGCTTTGAGCCCACGGAGATTTGATCGCTTGACCCTGACTAGCCGCGCAATCCGAAAGACCTTTCTTGAGTTCTTCCAGTCCAAGGGGACAGGGAACGGCGCGCCCGATGGGCACGTGATCGTTCCGAGTTCGCCCGTGGTGCCGGTCGATGACCCGACGTTGATGTTCACCAACGCGGGGATGAATCAGTTCAAGCCGATCTTTTTGGGGCAGGTGGAACCGAGCAGCCCGCTGGCGAAACTGAGGCGTGCTGCGGACACGCAGAAGTGCATCCGCGCCGGGGGCAAGCACAACGACCTCGAGGATGTGGGCAAAGACACGTACCACCACACGTTCTTCGAGATGCTGGGCAACTGGTCGTTCGGGGACTACTTCAAGAAGGAAGCGATCGACTGGTCGTGGGAACTGCTGACAAAGGTGTACGGCATTCCGTCGAGCGCGTTGTATGCGACCTATTTCGGGGGCGACCCGCGTTTCGGGATGGAGCCGGATGAAGAGACCCGCCAGTTGTGGCTTCAGTATCTGCCCGCGGATCGCGTGATTCCGGGAAACATGAAGGACAACTTCTGGATGATGGGTGACACCGGGCCGTGCGGCCCGTGCACCGAGATCCATGTGGATCGGCTCGCGGCCTTGGGCGAATCCGATCGCAACGCGGCGTCGATCGTCAACATGGGCGATCCGGATGTCCTTGAGATCTGGAACAACGTCTTTATCCAGTTCAATTCGGAGTACTCGGCGGAGGGTGCGGCGGCGCTGGACACTTGGGATCGAACCCCGGAAGCGCAGAAAGCGGAAACCGGTTTCAAGTCTCGCGCCGAGATCGAAGCAAAGTATCGCAAATTGATCACGCTTCCTGCGAAGCATGTTGATACGGGCATGGGACTGGAGCGGCTTGTCAGCGTGCTCCAGAACCGGCGGAGCAACTACGACACCGATCTGTTCGCGCCGATTTTCATGGCGATCGAGCGGGCGACGGGCGCTCGCGAGTATCGCGGGATGCTGGGCGCGAAGGATGTCGGGAACATCGACACGGCGTATCGCGTTATTGCGGATCACATCCGGTGCTTGACGTTTGCGATTACGGATGGAGCGGTTCCGAGCAACGTGGGGCGCGGGTACGTGCTGCGGCGCATCCTGCGTCGCGCGGTTCGCTACGGGCGGCAGATGCTGGGCGCCAAGGGCGGTTTCTTCGCGGGGCTTGTGCCGGTTGTCGTCGAGCACATGGGCGAAGCGTTCCCGGAACTCAAGAAGGATCCGGCGAAGGTCGAAGCAATTATCCGCGATGAAGAAGAGAGCTTCGGGAGGACGCTTGATCGCGGGATCAAGCTTTTCGAGTCGCTGGCGACTTCGATTCCCAAGGGCGGAAAGATCGCGGGCACCGACGCTTTCAAGCTCTACGACACCTTTGGCTTCCCGGTCGATCTGACTGAACTGATGGCGCAGGAGCGAGGCATCACGGTCGATATGCCCGGTTATGAAGCGGAAAAGAAGAAGGCCGAAGAGCTTTCCCGCGCCAGCGAGAAGAAGGAAGCCGAGAAGACGATCACGCTCGATGGCGATGCCGTAGCGCGGCTGATGCGTCTTGGCATCGAGACCACCGACGATCACTGCAAGTTCGACATGAAGGCGCAGAAGGCGCACGTGAAGGCGATCTGGAACGGCACGAGCCTCGATGAATCCGCCGGACCGGTCTTCAATCACAAGACGCAGGTGGGGATCGTGCTGGATAAGACGTGCTTCTACGCCGCGATGGGCGGGCAGGAGTGCGACATCGGCGAGATCGAGGTGATCGGTGAGACCAAGAGCAGCGTGCGCGATCACCACGATGGCGGGCGATTCCGCGTGGAGTCGGTCGCGGCGTTCGGCGGCTATGTCCTGCACATCGGGATGGTGACGCACGGCGAACTGCGCGTGGGGGACACGGTCGCGCTTAACGTGGACAAGCCCCGGCGCAACGCGACGGCCTCGAATCACACCGCGACGCATCTTGCGAATTTCGCGCTGCGGGCGGTGCTCGGTGACGGCGTCGATCAGAAGGGTTCGCTGGTCGCGGCGGACCGCATGCGGTTCGACTTCTCGCACGGCCAGCCTGTCAGCCCCGAGGAACTGGGCAAGGTTGAGTCGATCGTGCGCGATCAGATCAAGCACGATCTGACGGTGTATGCGCAGGCGGCGCCGCTGACTTCCGCTCGCGGGATCAACGGGCTTCGCGCGGTTTTCGGCGAGGCGTATCCCGATCCGGTGCGGGTTGTTTCGATCGGCCAGCCGGTCGCGGACCTGATGGAATCGGCTCAGAATCCGGGCTGGCGCGAGATATCGATCGAATTCTGCGGCGGCACGCACGTGCAGACCACTTCGCAGATCGGCGCGTTTGCGCTCATTTCCGAAGAGGCGGTGGCCAAGGGTGTCCGCCGGATCGTGGCATTGAGCGGCAAGCCCGCCGAAGCCGCGATTCATGCCGCGGATTCGGCGGAGGCGAAGATTCGGAGCGTCGGGCTGCTGAGCGACGGCGCGCTCGCGAACGAGATTCCGGGGTTGCTCAAACTTCTCGACGACGCGGTGATGCCGACGGCGCGAAAAACGGCGCTACGCGGCTCGATCACGGCGTTGCAGGAACGCGCGAAGAACGCGGCAAAGGCGGCGAGCGCGGGAAGGCAGACCGAGGCTGTGCGCGAGGCGAAGGTGCTGGCCGAATCGGCACAACTCGCGAATCAGCAGATCATCGTGGGTTCGATCGAGGCCGGCGACGACCGCAACGCGCTGAACGCGGCGGTCGCGGTGGTGCGCGATGCGAACCCGCGTGCCGCGATCATGATTTTCAGCGTCGATCATCCGACGGGAAAGATCACAATCAACGCGATCGTGCCCGAGCCGCTGATCCAGAAGGGGCTGAAGGCCGGCGACTGGTTGCGCGAGGCAGCGGCAGTGGTGGGAGGCAAGGGTGGCGGCAAGCCCGACAGCGCGCAGGGCGGCGGCACCGACGCGAGCAAGATCAAGGAAGCGATTCTGGCGGCGCGGGCCGCGGCACACCGCGTGGTGCATTGATCGGCGCCCCATTCACACACTCGTGGAAAGAAAACAGAAGGAATCGTGGCGGATGCATCACGGGCACCACAAGCAGGGGAATGGCGAGGTGTTGCCCGAGGGGGGGGAGCGTCCGGCCGATCCGTATCAGGCCGCGATTGATGCCGCACCGAAGATTCCGGAATTGCTGAGAGAACCGGTCGGAATTCCAATGCCGGGGCGAGATGCGCCAAAGTTGGGTGCGGTGGGCTCGCTGATGGATGCGGGCAAGGCCTGGGGCGCGGCACTGAACTTTGTCTTCACGATCATCGCGGGCCTGATGCTCGGGTGGTTGTGCGATTACTTCTTCAAGACAAGGCCGTGGGGCGTGCTGGGCGGGCTGGCGGCGGGTTTCGTCCTGGCGTTCGTGCAGATCGTGCGGAACACGCTGAAAACCGAGGCGAAGGAAAAGGCTGAGCGGGAGCGACGGAAGTCGAAGTCCGGCTGAAATCGGCTGTATTCCAAGTGTTTTGACGGCGACGACGATCACGGGCGAGTTCGCTTGGCGCTCGCGCCGCTGCGAGGCTTTGGGCCTGCGGAGCGACGGAATCCGGGGCTTGAGTTACTCGCCAAAACCGGTTCGAATGCCTATCCTTTCGACCCTATCGGCCGACCGTTCAGACACCGAATCAGTGAAGCGAATTTCGCGGGTCGACAGGGTGTCGGAATCGTTGCATTCGCTCGCTTTTTGTAGTTTGAGAACTCAGACGCCCACCGTGATCTCTCCCGCTCCAACCACGCAGCCCCCTCGACTGATGTACGCGGTCTTGATGGCGCTGTTTGTTGCGATCGGGGCGAGCGTTGCGTTTGCGATCGGGATGCGAGGATCGGACGACTCGGCCAAGCTCGCAGCGATGGCCGTCTGTCTTGCCGGGGTGGTGGGCTTTCTGCCCGCGGTCATCCGCATGTCGGACGGCATGCAGAGTTGGGGTTTGCTGATTTTCGGTGCATCGATGATGCGCATGCTCGCCCTGCTCGCGATTGCGTTCTACTTCACGCAGGTGAAGGAGATCGTGAAGCAGCCGTTCTGGATCGGGGTTGTGGGGGGCGGCGTGATTGTCCTCTTGCTCGAAACGATCGCGGCCTTTGTGCTGCTGTCGCGGTTTGAAGCGGAACGCGTTCGGCGTGCAGCGCCGAGCGTGCTTTCGTAGAGTCTTCGGGTATTCGCGATCGGGTTCGCTCTGGAGTTGACCGGTACCATGTTTGAACACTTGTTGACGCTTGCCGCCGGAAGCCCTGCCGACCACGTGTACAACCACGTTGGCGTGAAGTCTGCGGATGGCTGGTGGCTGTGGTCGGGCAATCAGGGGAACCTGGTTCTGTCGGCGATCATCCTGATCCTGGGCGGGCTCTACGTGGCGAGCCGCGTGAAGACGGGTCCGGAATCGGATGGGAACGAGCGGTTCATCACGCGGGGCAAGTTTGCCCAACTCGTTGAAGTGATCTGCGTCTATCTGCGGGAAGAAGTGGTCCGTCCGCTGCTGGGTGACCGCACCGACAAGCTGATGCCGATGCTCTGGTCGATCTTCTTCTTCATTCTGGTGAACAATCTGCTGGGCCTGCTGCCCCTGCTGGACATTCAGCATCTGCTCTTCCCGAATCTGCGTGACAATCACGCCGCGTTCGTGGGCGGCACAGCCACTCAGAATATCTGGGTGACGGGCGCTCTCGCTCTGATCGCGGCCCTGCTCTTCAACGGCGCTGCTCTCGCGAGGCTCGGACCGGGCGGATACATCAAGCACCTGACGGCCGATGCGCCGTGGTTCGTGTGGCCCTTGATCGTTCCGATCGAGTTCCTCGGCCAGATTTTCATCAAGCCCGTCGCGCTCGCGGTTCGTTTGTTCGCGAACATGACAGCCGGGCACATTTTGCTTGCGACGCTGTTCATGTTCGCGGGCGTGGTGTGGGACAAGGGCATCCTGATCCAGGCCCCCGTCACGCTCGTCAGCATCGTCGGCGGCATGGCCGTGATGATTCTCGAGTTGTTTGTCGCGTTCCTCCAGGCCTTCGTCTTCATGTTCCTGACGACGGTCTTTATCTCGCTGATGGATCACCACGAAGAGCACGATCATGAGCACGGGCATGATCATGCACACGGTCACGAGCACGCCCACGCGTGAATAACGGGCCACGTTTCAGGCTCTGCGGCAAAGTCCGCCGGGCACTATCGCACTCCCGGGCACTGATTTGAAAGGATCGAGTTTTATGAAGATGAGCACGAAGATGGTTGTTGCGGGCGTTGCGGTTGCGGCGCTGGCCACGGTCGCTCAGGCGGCCGAACCGGCTGCTCCGGGCGCTGTTGCCGCGGGCACGGCGGTCGGCAAGGGTCTCGCGGTGCTGGGTTCGGGCCTGGCCGTCGTCGGCGGCGGCCTGGGCATCGGCCTGGTCGGCAAGGGCGCGGTCGAGTCGATCGCGCGCCAGCCCGAGGCGAGCGGCAAGATCCAGATCAACATGATTCTGGCTGCGGCTCTGATCGAAGGCGCGACGCTGTTCGCGGTCGCGGTCGGCTTCCTGGCCTGATCGAAGACGAATGAAACGGGGGCTTCTTTAGCGAGAAGCTCCCGGATTTTGGAATGGCCGGATTCTGGAACTGACAGACCCTCTCTGGGCACCGTACGAGCCCGTTGGAGATTTTCGATGAAGCGTTTCTCTCTGTACTTTGCCGCGGCTTCGATGATGCTTGTCCCCACGCTCGCGCTCGCGAATGAAGAGGTGGGCGCGCTGCCAAGCGTGAAGCAGGGCCTGGTGACGGGCATCACCGCGATTCTCGTGTTCCTCTTCGTCATCGCCGTGCTCGGCGCGAAGGTGTGGCCCGCGATCAGCAGCGGCCTCGACGATCGCTCGAACAAGATCCGCTCGGAAATCGAAGCGGCCGAGAAGGCCCGCAAGCAGGCGGCCGAGGCGCTCGCTCAGTACGAGGCCAGCCTGGCGCAGGCCCGCACCGAGGCCGCGAAGTTGATCGAGCAGACCAAGGCGCAGCAGAGTCAGCTTGCCGCGGAACTGCGGGCGAAGTCGGAGATCGAGCTCAACGCGATGCGCGAGCGTGCGGTGAAGGAGATCCAGCAGGCCAAGCAGGCGGCGGTTGCGGAGCTGTACACAGACGCGACGAACCTGGCGACGATGGTGGCCGGCAAGATCCTGAAGCGCGAGATCAACCCGCAGGATCAGCAGCGCCTGGTGGAAGAGTCGCTGGGCCAGTTGCAGGGTCTGCGAAACTAAGCCGTTCTTTGAGTTCGTATTGCTGACAACTGACCACTGAAGACTGGACTTCCATGCCACTGAGCCAAGCCAAGCCGGATGCCCTTGCGAATATCTACGCGAAGAGCCTGTACGCCGAAGCGTTTGCCGCGGGCGGGCGCGAGCGAGTCGAGGCCGTGCAGGGCCAGTTCGAGGACCTGCTCGAAATGACGCGGACGGACAAGACGTTCAACGAGTTTCTCGCGTCACGTGTGATCCCGACGGCGGAACGCGAAGTGTCGCTGAAGAAGATTCTTAGCGGGAAGATCGATGAGCTGTTGCTCCGATTCCTGCTGGTGGTGAACCGCAAGGACCGGCTCGGGCACATCGTTCCGATCGCCGCGGCATACGACCAGGTCGTGCAGCAGCAGTTCGGACGTGTCGAAGTGGATGTCATCACGGCGGCGCCGCTGGAACAGGGACAACTGGGCGGCGTGAAGGATCGGCTGGGCAAGGCGCTGGGCAAGGAAGTTGTGGTCCACACGTACACCGAAGCCGCGATGATCGGGGGCGTGAAGTTCCGCATCGGCGATCAGCTCATCGACGCGAGCGTGCAGACGAGCCTGCGGAAGATCCGCGATCAGCTGAATACGCACGGCGATGCGGCGGTGCGCGGGAAGATTGATCGGATCATCGAGGGTTGAGCGCGGAGCGAAAGCTCGAAGCGAGAAAGCTCAAAGCAGCACATCAGAAAAGGCGGTCGCGATTCGCGGCCGTTTTCTGTTTGGAGGCGTCTTAGAGGGGGAGCGACTTGAGCCAGGTCAGCACCACCGAGGCGTTCTGATCCGGCGGAAAGACCGGATACCAGACCCGCAGGATCTTGCCCTGATCGCAATACCAGCTCATGCGCTTGATAAGCGTGGCCGGGCCGCCGGGCTCGAGTCCGTCGGTAATCGGCGGCATTTCCAAGGTCGGAAGTTTCATCGCCTTGGTGAGCGCGAGTCCTGCGTCGCTGAGAAGCTCGAAGGGCAGGTGCGTGCGCTCGGCGAACTCGCGTTGGTACTCGGTGGTTTGCGTGCTGATGCCGCAGAGTGCAACGCCGAGCGCCGCAAATTCTGTCGCGAGATCGCGATACCCACAGGAGTGGGGCGTGCAGCCCCGAGCGCCGGGAACCAGATCCCAGCCATCCGGCGGCGGGCGACCGGGGACGCCGCTGCGCGGGTAGAAGAAGATCACAGTCTTTCCCTTGAGGTCTTGGAGATTGACGATTCGATCGGCGATGCTTGCGAGTGCGACGTCGGGCAAAGGCATGCCGAGCAGGTGCGAGGCGGCGCCATCGTCTTGAGGGACGGGAAGATCGGGCGGGAGTGTGGTTGGGTCGTGAAGCAAGGGCAAAGAGAGATTTACCACAGAGAACACAGAGAGCACGGAGAGGACATCTTGAGTTGAAAAGACAGGAAAAGAGTTCCAGACCGAAGAGCGCAGATTCAACTTGGCGTGATGTTGCTGATTCGGCGTGTGATGCCGCTGATGAGCTGAGTCACGTTGAAATTGAGGATTAGCCCGAGGGGCAGGTTTGCGAGTCGGAGGTACGTCAGCAACTGCGCTTCGTGGACCGGAAGTACTTTGTCGACAGCCTTTAGCTCAACGACGACCAATTCCTCGACAAGTAAATCGATCCGATATCCACATTCGATGAGCTGGCCTTTGTATCGAACCGGAAGCTCGACTTGTCGCCGCACAGAAACTCCACGCGGCACCAGTTCCTGCACGAGACACGCCTCGTATGTGCTCTCGAGCAGTCCCGGGCCGAGATTGCGGTGCACCTCGATCGCCGCGCCGTTGATCTTGTCGGAAATCTGATCGCACCTCAGCATCAACTCAGGGTTCGGCCTTTCCATCCCATTCCCTCTCTGTGCTCTCTGTGTTCTCTGTGGTAAAAACTCCTCGCCTTCAAACCTCAACGTACGCCTTCAACCCCTGCACACCGCCTTCGCGGCCAAAACCGGATTCCTTGAACCCGCCAAACGGGCTCGCCGGATCGAACTTGTTGTAGGTGTTGCACCAGACCACGCCGCTCTTGATCTGCTTCGCGATCGAGAGCATTTTGCTGCCCTTCTCGGTCCAGATCCCGGCCGCAAGCCCGTACGGCGTGTTGTTCGCGCGGCTGACGGCTTCCTCAGGCGTACGGAACGAAAGCACACTGAGCACCGGTCCAAAGACCTCTTCGCGTGCGATCGTGTGCGAGGGCTGCACGCCGGTAAAGAAGCACGGGCGGCACCAGAAACCCTTGCTGGGCATTCCGTGCTTGCTGCCGGTTGCTTCGGGTGAAGGCTTGCCACTGAAGCCGGGCATGCGGAGTTCAGCGCCCTCAGTCTGGCCGAGTTTTAGATAGTGCTCGATGCGGGTGAGTTGCTCTTTGCTGTTGACGGCGCCGACATCCGTGTTCTTGTCCATCGGGTCGCCCACGCGGAGCGAAGCGAGCCGGAGTTCGAGCTTCTTGATGACGGTGTCGAGGATCGATTCCTGCACGAAGAGCCGCGAGCCGGCGCAACAGACTTCGCCCTGGTTGAAGTAGATGCCGTTGATGATGCCTTCGACCGCCTGATCGATCGCGGCATCCTCGAAGATGATGTGGGGCGACTTGCCGCCGAGTTCGAGCGTGAGGCGCTTGAACTTGCCGTCCGGCCGCGGATTGGCGACGCTCTTGGCGATGATCTTGCCGACCTCGGTGCTGCCCGTGAACGCGATCTTGTCGACATCCGGGTGTTCGACAATTGCGCGGCCGGTCACGCCGTCGCCGGTGACAATGTTGACGACGCCCGGCGGCAATCCACATTCCTCGAAGATTTCGGCCAAAACCAGAGCCGTGAGAGGCGTGGTCTCGGCGGGCTTCAGCACGACGGTGTTCCCGCAGGCGAGCGCGGGGGCGATCTTCCACGCGGCCATCAGCAGGGGGAAGTTCCATGGAATCACTTGGCCGCACACGCCGACAGGGCGAACCCCGGGGGCGATTTCTGGGAGCGAGTTTTTTCCGGGCTTTGCCTTCGAAGTCTGGCCTTGGAAGACGAACCCGAGCTTGTCCGCCCATCCGGCGTTGTAGAAGAAGTGTGCCGCAACCAGCGGGATATCGACGTCGCGAGATTCCTTGATCGGCTTGCCGCTGTCGAGCGTTTCGATGATGGAGAGTTCGCGGGCGCGTTCCTGAATCCGCCGGGCGATGCGGAAGATGAACTTGGCGCGTTCAGAAGCGGGGAGGCCCGCCCACTTCGGAAGTGCTGCGCGTGCCGCAGCGACCGCGCGGTTCACATCCGCCGGCGTTGCCTGCACGACTTCGCTCAGCGTCGTTTCGTTCGCGGGGTTGATCGTGACGAATCGCTTCGCGCCCTTGGGCTCGGCGAACTTGCCGTCGATGAAGAGGCCGTAGGAGGGCTTAATCGCGACCTTGGTCGTTTCGGGGGCGGGGGAGTAGTCCCAGCCGGCAGGTGACGGAACAACATCGCGGGAAATCCGCGAGGTGGATGGCGCTTGCTGAATCGCAGCTCCGTTTACGTCGCCGTTCTTGCTCATGAAGTCCCTTTCGCGATTCAAGCTTCGGTCACGTCGTAGTTCGCCCGGTATTTGCCGGAGTGCAGCCACGAAATCTGGCGGAGAATGTCGTTCGCAAGTGCCGATGCCCCAAACCGCCAAAGCTCCGGCGTCAGCCATCCGCCCGGATGTAATTCATTCACACCCGCCAGTGCTCCCAGCGTCTCCTTCACCATCACAAGATAATGGAGCGACTGCTTCGCCGTGCGAATCCCGCCCGCGGGCTTTACGCCCACAAGATGCCCGGTTTCGAGATACCAGTCGCGGACGGCTTCGAGCATCACGAGCGTCACTGGCATCGTCGCGGCGGGGGTTACTTTGCCGGTCGAAGTCTTGATGAAATCGAAGGAGGAGAGATGTCGAGGTGTCGCGGTGTCGAGGTGTCGAGGGGAAGAGCCATTCTGTTCGGCGGTGCCGTTGGAATTGCGGAGCGATGAATAGATGGTGTCGGGCTCGAGTTCGCGTACCGCCTCGTGCATCGCGCGGATCGCGAGGTCGCTTGCGAAGCGCACGTTGTCGAGCGTTTCGAGCTCGCCGGTTTCGAGGATGACCTTGAGGGAGATCGGGCGGCCCTTGCCTTCGCCATCGTGGCTCGCGGCCTTTACGCCTTCCTGCAGACACGTGCGCTTCACTGCGCGAATTTCTTCCGCAACTTCTTCATACCGGCCGGCAAGGAAGGCCCCCCGGTTGATGACCATGTCGATCTCGTCCGCGCCGTCATGAATCGCACGCCGGGTGTCGTCCAGCCGCACATCGAGCGGATACTGACCGCTGGGAAATCCCGTTGCAACCGACGCGATCTTCACGCGGCCGAGCGCGCCCATCGACTCCAGCGAATCGCGGCAGTGCTTCACCAGATTCGGATACACACAAACCGCGGCCACGCTCGGAAGACCCTCGGGAAGATCAGTCTGGCCCGCTCCCGGGTTCACGGCCTTCGCGCAGAGCGCCCGAACCTTCTCCGGCGAGTCTTTGCCTTCCAGCGTGGTCAGATCCAGCATCGACAGCGCGAGTTTGAGCCCCGCCAGCTTGCTCTTGGATTTGATCGATCGCTTCGTAAAACTCGCCGCCCGTTCCGCGGCCATAACAGCATCGACCTTGGGCGAGGGTGAGAAATCACGGCCAGCGGCTTTTGTGCCGGAATGCATGCGGGAAGTTTATGCGGGGGACGGGAGAGAACGCGGAGAGGCGGAGTATGCGGAGTTCCGTAGATCCGGGCAGAGTTGCGATCTCGCCCAAGTCACCCAAACGATCGAAACCTTGCCGTACGAGCCCGAGCGAAGCGAAGGGATACTCAACCCGCGAACTTGAGAAGTTGTCCAAGCGCTTTGCGTACGCCAGTACAAGAAGGCAAAGATCACCCATGCCCCTCGACCATCCATCTTCGCCCGGCCGCATCGCGTGGAAGCAGTGGGGTGCCGACCTTGAGGCGGAGTCCATCAAGCAGATGCACAATGCCTGCTCGCTGCCCGTCGCTGCTGCCGCGGCATTGATGCCCGATGCGCACGTCGGGTACGGCCTTCCGATCGGAGGGGTGCTGGCGACACGCGGGGCGGTGATTCCGTATGCGGTGGGTGTGGATATCGCTTGCCGCGTGAAGTTGAGCGTGCTCGAACTTCCGGTGAAGGATCTGGAAACCGAGCACGGTCGCAAGCGGCTGACTAGGGCGATCGAGGAAGAGACGAACTTCGGCGTCGGCGGCGAATTCCGCAAGCGCCGCGAGCACGATGTGATGGACCGCGATTGGACCGTCTCGCCGGTGACCAAACGCCTGAAGGACAAGGCCGCCGCACAACTCGGCACGAGCGGCAGCGGAAACCACTTCGTCGAGTTCGGCGTCTTCATGCTTGAAGCAGAAGCGGAAGGGCTTGCCCCGGGATCCTATCTCGCCCTGCTCAGTCACTCAGGCTCCCGCGGCACAGGCGCGGGCGTGTGTGACCACTATTCAAAACTGGCAATGAGCTCGCGAGGTGACCTCCCCAGTGAATTGGCGCGGCTTGCGTGGCTCGATCTCGATTCGCAGGAAGGCCGCGAGTACTGGGATGCGATGAACCTGATGGGCCACTACGCATCCGCGAATCACGCCTTGATTCACAGGCACGTCGCAAAGAACCTGGGTGCAAAGGTTCTTGCAACCTTTGAGAACCATCACAACTTCGCGTGGAAAGAGATGCACGATGTCGGACGCGGGCTGGAGGAATTGATCGTGCACCGCAAGGGCGCAACGCCGGCGGGTGCGGGCGTTCTGGGATTCATTCCGGGCTCGATGGCGGCGCCGGGCTTTCTTGTGCGGGGGAAGGGCGGCGCGGGTTCCTTGGATTCATCGAGCCACGGAGCGGGCCGCGTGATGTCGCGGACAAAGGCGAGGCAAGCATTTGCGTGGGGAAACGTGAAGAAAGAACTGCGCGAAAAGGGCGTGGAAGTGATCAGCGCGGGGCTGGATGAAGTGCCGGGGGTTTACAAGGACATTCACGCGGTGATGGCTGCACAGCAGGATCTCGTGCAGGCAATCGCGCGGTTCGATCCGAAGCTCGTGAAGATGGCGCCGGAAGGGGAGAAAGCGGAAGACTAATAGGAGAAAAGGGGGATGCGTCAGCTTCCCGCGCCCGAACGCGTGCTGCCGCGCCGGGTTGATTGCGGTGCAGCGGGCAGCGTGCCGGAAGGACCGGCTTCCAGCGGCAACGCGGCGCGTCTCCATTCATCGACGCCCCCGGAGAAGGCACGCACATCCGTGTAACCGATCTGCATCATTCGCTTGGAAACAACCGGACCCGCGACATCGCCGGGATTCTGGCCATAGACGACGATCGCTTTGAACTGAGCGATGCGCGGGTCGATGCCTTTCGCTCCGTCGAACGCTGCAAGAGACAGGTTGACCGCCCCGGGGATGTGCGCCGATTCGAAGGCGTCGCGCGGGCGGGGATCAATAAAGAGCGCGCTGAGCGGCTCGGATTCGCGCTGCCGGTACAGCGCGGCGGATTGATCGAGCCCGATTGGTTCGATGTCGGCGTCCGAAACGGATTGGCAACCGGATAGCGAGACCAAGCCGACGAGAAATGCGATCGCGAAGCGGAGCATCAGCGGGCTCTGCCGCGGCTCGTCGCGGCTTTCGCCGCGGGCAGCGGCTTGCTCGGTCCGGTTTCGAGCGGCAGGTTCGCGGCCTTCCATTCGTTGAGCCCGCCGGCGAAAAAGCGGATGTCTTTGTATTCCATCGCGAGCATGCGTTTTACGACGGCGCGGGCGACGGGGCTGGCCGGGTCTTGCCCGTACACGATGGCTTCGCTGAACGCCTGGATGCGCGGGTCGCGGCCTTTTTCACCGTCGAACCGTGTCAGCAGGAGATTGCGAGCGCCGGGGATATGGCCTTCCTCAAACTCGGTCTGCGGGCGCGGATCGATCAGCAGCAGGGCAAGCGGGTTGCCCTCCGCGTCTTTGACCAGTTCGGAGACTTCGGCAAGTTTGACATTGACGATGTCGGAATCGCGGGTGTCCTTTTCACAGCCGATCGAAAAGAGCACGAAGCAGGCGGCGAGCAGCCCTCGGAGGGCGAACGGAACACGGAGCGGGTTCAGACGTAGCATGGGAGCAGAGTACGCGTTACGGAGGCATTGCATGAATCACTCCCTTGTTGGCTCTCTCGTGGGTTCCCTGGCAGCGTCATTCCTGGCGGGGGCGGCGATGGGCGTCGTTGGGTTGGCGGCCGAGCCGCAGGCCGCGACGCCGGAATCCAAAGATCGGCCCCACGTCAAGTTTCGCATCATCAGCGAGCACGCGACCCTGACCCCGGGTGAGACCGAGACGCTTGGGCTGGTGTTCACGATGGAGCCGCACTGGCACGTGTATTACAACGGAGCACCGGGGGGCGGAAACCCGCCGACGATCGACGAGTCCAGCCTGCCCAAGGGGTACGCGCTCGGTGAGATTCAATGGCCCGCTCCCAAGCGATTTGTCGCGCCGGGAGAAATTTACGACAGTGTGTACGAAGGCGAAATCGCGTTGCTGGTGCCTCTGAAGGTGCCGGCGACGGCGAAAGCGGGGGAAGTCGCCAACATCGGGTTGAAACTGAACTGGCTCGAGTGCTCGGATGTCTGCGTGTTCGGCAAGGGCGAAGACACAAAGGCGATTACGGTTGGAAGCACGGACGCGAAGGCCGCGAGATCGGCGGACGCGTCTTTGATTGACAAGTCGCGATCGCTTATGCCCAGGCCGTGGCCGACCGAGGGGGCGAAAGCAGACCTGACGAACGGCGTGCTGACGATTCAGATCCCCGGGGCGGCCCGGCTGGAGTTCTATCCGGGGCCGGAGTCGAGTGAGGTGAAGGATGCCGCGGGCTCGACGGTTTCACAGTCAGAAAGTCTGACGATTCGATACGAGAGCGCGAACAAAGACCGAATAAAAGCGGATGGCGTGCTGGGGGTGTGGCGTAGTGCGTCTGCCGACCCTGCGTACTACGTCGTGAAGAAAAGCTCATCGAACTAGGGCGTTCCGAATGCGGAACAGCGCGGCGAGTCGAGGCATCGAACAATAACGGATTGCCGGGATGGAGCCCGCGCGCGTGCGCCCGCGAACCTTTCCGGTCCGATATCAGTAAGCCTACTGGTATCAAGGGTTGGGCGCGGCGTGTTGCTTCGACCGACCCCGGCAAGTTGCAACACCCCGGCGCAACGGCCATTCAGGAGAAAGCCTCGATGAAAAGCTCGAAACTGTCGCTGATCGCTCTGGTTGCCGCGGCCGGCATCATCCTTCCTGCGGTTGCGATGAGCAGCCCGGATCAGAAGGACACGAAGCCCGCGACGACGACAACGTCAACCGACCAGAAGGATCACAAGGACCACAAGGACGCGAAGAAGACGGAATCTGCCGCAAAGATCGGCAGCATCGCGCCGGCCTTCACGCTGACGGACACCGACGGCAAGACCGTGAATCTGAGCGATTTCGCCGGCAAGGTGGTGGTACTGGCCTGGTTCAACCCGGGCTGCCCGTTCGTCAAGAAGCACTTCGAGAACGGCGCGAACACGTTCAATGACCTGAACAAGAAGTACGGCGAACAGGGCGTGGTGTTCGTTGCGATCAATTCGGGCGCAGCGGGCAAGGAAGGCGCGGGCAAGGAAGCGAACGTTTCGGCCCGCAAGGACTGGAAGATCGAGTTCCCGATTCTGCTCGATGACACGGGCAAGGTGGGCAAGCTCTACGGTGCGCAGCGCACTCCCGAGATGTTCATCATCAACAAGGACGGCACGCTCGCGTATCACGGCGCGATCGACGACTCCGACAAGATGAAAGAAGTCGGAAAGACGAATTACGTCGCCAAGGCGCTCGACGAGATTCTCGCCGGGAAGCCGGTTTCGACAACCCAGACCAAGCCCTACGGCTGCACGGTCAAGTACGGCAGCTGATGCCGCGGTTCTCCTGAAAAGGCTTTGATTTGGCCACGCGGGCCCCGGAATCCGGGGCTCGCGTGCTTTTTTGCGAACACCGGACGGGGCGGGTCGTCGATAGGATGAGACGGAGAAACGCATGCCCGATATCTCGGGATTATTTGGAACTGTGATGGACTTCGCGCTGGTTGTGATCGGCTTTGGGCTGATCATTTTCGTGCACGAGCTGGGGCACTTTGTGGCGGCGCGCTGGGCGGGGATCCGCGTGCTGGCGTTTGCGCTCGGCTTTGGTCCGGCTGCATTTTCCTATCGCAAGGGGCTGGGCCTTCGCAAGGGCAGCAGCGAGCAGGAGTATCTGGATCGCCTTCGCGCGGTCGGAACACCCGAGGCAAATGCGACGGGCGGCGCGGTGAGCGCGCTCACGATTTCGCCCACCGAGTATCGCCTGAACTGGCTCCCCTTCGGCGGCTACGTCAAGATGCTCGGACAGGAGGACCTGAACCCCGAAGCGGTGAGCGAGGCACCGGACAGTTTTCAGCGATGCGCACCTTGGAAGAAGATGATCGTGATCAGCGCGGGCGTTGTGATGAACATCATCACGGCGATCCTGCTGTTCATCGTGGTGTTTCGTGTCGGGCTGCCGACCGAGCCGCCGATCATCGGCGGGGTTGCACCGGGTTTGCCCGCGGCGACGGCGGTCGCGACCAACGCGAAGGCGTTGAATATCGAACAAGTCGGGCTTCGCCCGGGCGATGAAATTCTGAGCGTGGACGGGCGTAAGGCGGATCAGTTCAGCGACATCATCATGGCAGCCGCGATGGCGCCCCGGAACGCACCGGTTGAGATGGAAGTGCGCCGGCCGGGCGTGGACGGGACGCTTCAGTTTTCGGTGAAGCCCGAGGCCGATTCGGGATCTCGGCTGCTCGCCCTCGGGATCGAGCCCGCGCGGGCGCTTCAGATTGCCGATCCGCGGACGGCGCGTTCGCGGGAGCAGTTCAAGGAACAGCTCGCGAAATTGGGGTTTGCGGGTGTCGAGCCGGGGATGAAACTGGTCTCGATCAACGGCGACCGCGACATCAAGTATCTGTTCGAGCTGTCGAAGGCAGCGCGGAATTCCGGGGGCAAGCCACTGGAGTTGGTGTTCGAGAACGCCGCGGGGAAGCGGGTCGAGATCTCCTCGAAGCCTGACCCGGAATTCCAGTTGAACGAGTTCGACCTGCCCGGCGGCGCGGTCGGCGTGCAGCCGAACCTGCTGGGCATGACGTCGCTGATGGGCGTGGGGAATGCCGGCGGGGCTTCGGTCCAGGGACTTCGCGATGGCGACGTTTTTGTGCGACTCGGGACGGTCGAGTACCCGAGTTTCGAGGCGGGTCTGCGCGAGATTCGCAGCAACGCCGGGCGAACGATCGACGCGATCGTGCAGAGGACCGAGGGCAACGCGGTGAAGGAAGTGCCGTTGCCGCTCTCGGTTTCGCGGAGCGGGACGGTCGGGTTCGAGGCCAGGCCGATACAGAGTCGATCGACCGTGCTCGGTGTGCCCGTTGCTCGACAAGTGATCGAAGCGGCGATGCCCGATTCGGGAGCAATGGCCAAGACGAGGGAGACGCCGGCCGGCGCGGCGCATCTGCGTGCCGGCTCGCGCGTGATCAGCATTGCGGGTCGGGAGGTCAGCAGCTTCGCGGAGATGCGCACCGAATTGCAGCGTGCGGTTTCGGGCGCGAATGGCAAGTCGGTGTCGATTCCGATGCTTGTGCGTGCGCCCACGCTCGCTGGGGAAACCGCGGAGACGTCGCCGTTCGAGAAAGTCACGCTTGTGCTGGGCGAGGACGATATCGCGTCGGTCGAAAATCTCGGCTGGATCGGGCCGCCGATCGCCGGCGCGTTTGATGCGGCGCAGATTCTCCGGCGCAGCACCGGACCGTGGAACGCCGTGACGCTCGGTCTGACCGAGACCAGGCGCATGGTGCTTCAGGTGTATCTGACGTTCGGCCGGTTGTTCGAGGGCACGTTGAAGGTGACGCACCTGCAGGGGCCGGTCGGCATTGCCCATGTCGGCACATTGCTCGCAGATCGCGGGATGATCTGGCTGCTCTTCTTCTTCGCCATGGTCAGCGTGAACCTGGCGGTGGTGAACTTCCTCCCTTTGCCGATCGTTGATGGAGGACAGTTTCTGTTCATTCTTTACGAGCAGGTTTTCAAGCGGCCGGTGCCGGTCGGGTTTCAGAACGCGGTGACGCTGGCGGGGTTGATCCTGATCGGTTCAATGTTCCTGATCGTGACGTTCAACGACATCACCAACCTCTTCCGGTCGTATTGATCATGACCGGGTTCCTGATGCTGATGGCAATTGGCTTTGCGCTCTACGCGGCCTTTCTCGTCGGCTCCACACTTTTGACATTGCAGCATCCGCCTCGGCGCACCTATGCGTGGGCTGTTTCACGCAATGCCGCGGGCGAGCCGGGGGAACTGTCGCCTCCGCTTGGATTTCGCCAGTTCGAGTTCACATCGCGGGGGCACCGGCTGGTTGCCTGGGATATTGATGGGCTGAATCCGACCGGGCCGCTGGTGGTGCTGACCCACGGGTGGTCCGACTCCAGGGTGGGGGCGCTCTCGCGGGTTTCGGCTCTTGCGCCGGTGTGCTCGCGTCTGATCGCGTGGGATCTTCCGGGGCATGGCGAGTCGCCGGGCGTGTGCGAGCTTGGCCTGCGCGAAGCGGAGGACCTGTTGCAGTTGATTCGGACGATCGATCGGGTCGAAGGCGTCCCGGTGATCCTGATGGGATGGTCGCTCGGTGCGGGAGTGTCGATTGTGGCTGCAAAGGACGCGAAGGTGATGGGCGTGATCGCCGAGGCGTCGTACCGATTTGGAGACACGCCCGCGCGCAACGTCATGCGGGCCCGCGGCAGCCCGTGGAGGTTGAATCTGCCTGTCGCGCTCTGGATCGTCCGCAGACGCGCGGGCGTGGATGAAACGGCGTGGCGTGCGTTTGATCGCGCCGCGCACGCGGCGATGCTCGGGTGCCCGCTGCTGGTGCTGCATGGTTCCGCCGATGTGGTATCGCCCCCGGATGAAGCAAGAGCAATCGCTTCACGGGCGACGCACGCGACATTCCACGAAATCCCGGGCGCGCACCACAACGACCTGTGGGCAAACCCGGGCAATCGTGAGGCCGCGACGCGGATCGTGCGTGATTTTCTCGAACGTGTCGTTCAGGCCACCGGCGTCGGGCGTTCATCGTGAGGTTTGCTGGGCGGGATGAGCAGCGAAGCGAGAATGCCGCCCCCGAGCACCGTGACGATGACGCCCAGTGAAACCGCGGTCGGCAGGTGGATGTGCCAGTAGAGCATGATCATCTTGACGCCGATGAACGCGAGCACGATGGCGAGACTGACCTTGATGAAGCGGAACTTGTCCATCATCGCGGCGAGCGCGAAGTAGAGCGAGCGCAGGCCCAGGATCGCGAAGACGTTGGACGTGAACACGAGGAACGGGTCCTGCGTGATCGCAAAGATCGCGGGAATCGAATCCACGGCGAAAACGACGTCAGTTCCCTCGACGATGACCAGCACAAGGAAGAGCGGGGTCATCCAGAGGCGGTTGTCCTTGCGGATGAAGAACTTCTGGCCTTCGAGTTGCGGGTGGAAGGGGAAGAGACGCCGCGCGAGTTTGTAGATGAAGCCGTCTTCGGGCGAGGAGGCGTGGTCGTCGTTCCGGAGCAGCTTGAAGGCTGTAAAGATCAGGAAGGCGCCGAAGACATAGAGGATCCACTGGAACTGGGCGATGAGCACAGCGCCCAGGGCGATCATGATGCCGCGCATGACGAGCGCGCCGAGAATGCCCCAGAAAAGCACGCGGTGCTGGTAGATCTTGGGGATGCTAAAGTGCGTGAAAATGATCGCGATGACGAAGATGTTGTCGAGGCTGAGGCTGTACTCGATCAGCCAGCCTGAAAGGAACTCGAGCGTGGCCTGCCAGGCAACTTTCCGATCCGGCGCAGTCAGAGCCGCCTGCGCAGCCGTCCAGGCTTCCTTCGCGTCTTCGATGTCGTTCCTGGTCGCATTCGCTGCGGGTGCCGGAAGTTCGGGTATCGGCGCGCCGATCCGGAGCTGCGGCAGATCCGCCCGAGTCGTGATCTGCAGCGCGTTGCGTTCTCTTGTCGCGTTCCCGATGTTGAGCGAGTTGTGCTCGTACATCTGGAAGACGACGAGGCTGAAGATCAGCGCGAGCACGACGCAGACGCCGGTCCAGAAGACCGCGGCCTTGATGCTGATCTCGTGCGGCTTGCGATTGACCACAAACAGGTCGAGCGCGAGCATGATCAGGACGAAGACTAGAAAGCCGGAATAGAGCCAGACCATGGTCGCTCCGCAAACGGACACTTCCCTGCGCGCCGCTCGGCCGGTGCGCGGTGTCGGTCTTGCTCGGAGCGTGAAATGTCACGCCTTCGGGGGCCGGGCGGATTCGAACGAACCCGCCGTGCTGACGGCCTTCCGATCGGGATATCTCCCCGATGGCTACTCCCCAACTGCTGCGGGCGATGGTAGCCGGGTCGATTCGATGCGGCGTTACTCCACTTCAGAGGCCGAGTCGTCGTCGGAAGTGTCGGGCGCGCCGTCTCCAGGCAGGCGATCGCCGGCCTCGCTTGCCGAGGCGTCGCCGAGGGCTTCGAGCTGATCTTCGGGGAGCTCGTCCGCCATGTCGTCGGGCATCTCGGTGTCGTCGGCGGCGAATTGCTCGACGCGGTTGAGCATCTGCTCCCGGTCGATGACATGCGAGGCCGAATCCATCTCTCCCCGGACCTCCTTATAGACGCTGCCGTCGACAAAGCCCTGGAGCTTGCGGGCCCGGACGGGGTGCTGGAGTTTCCGAATCGCCTTCGCCTCGACCTGGCGGACGCGCTCGCGCGTCACCTTGAAGATGCGACCGACCTCCTCGAGCGTGTAGGTGTACCCGTCGCCGATGCCGTAGCGGAGCTTGATAATTTCGCGCTCACGGTACGTCAGGGTCTTGAGGACGACCTCGATTCGCGCCTTGAGCATGTCGTGTGCCGCGGCATCGGAGGGGGCGCTCTGGCGTTCGTCTTCGATGAAGTCGCCGAAGAAGCTGTCTTCGCTCTCGCCCACTGGTTTATCGAGGCTGACCGGGTGGCGGCTGATCTTGATGACTCGGCGCACTTCCGTTGCGCTGATGCTGAGCTTGTCGCTGAGTTCTTCGATGGTCGGCTCGCGGCCGGACTCCTGCAGCGCCATCTTCTGGATGTTGCGCAGCTTGGTCATGGTCTCGATCATGTGCACGGGGATACGGATCGTGCGGGCGTGATCGGCGATGGCGCGGGTGATCGCCTGGCGGATCCACCAGGTCGCGTATGTGCTGAACTTGTATCCGCGCTTGTACTCGTACTTGTCCACCGCGCGCATCAGGCCCGTGTTGCCCTCCTGAATGATGTCGAGGAAGGGCAGGCCGCGGTTGCGGTACTTCTTGGCGATCGAGACGACCAGGCGGAGGTTGCCGCCGGAGAGATCGCGTTTGGCCTGCTCGTACTCCCAGAAGACGGTCTTGATGGCGCGGACGCGTCGGGTCAGTTCGCTCGGCTCTTCGCGAACGAGCGAACGCAGACCTTCGAGTTCTTCCTTGATAACGGCGACATCGTCGGGTTCGAACTTTTTCGGGTGCTTCGCCGCCAGCCGCAGATCCGCCTCGAGCTCGTGCATCTTGTTCGCGATCGAACGCAGTTTGCGCGAGAGCGGGATGATGCGCCCGGTGCGGAGGCTGAGCTCTTCGGTGAGCGCCGCCATGCGCCGGCGGCGCATCGCCAGGCGAGATCGGAGCTGCTTGGTCGAATCCGCATCGCCGGTCTTCTTTGCCTGATGCAGCAGTTCCCAGTCGGATCGATTCAGTTCGAGCAGTTTCTCGATCGTGCGCAGGTTGAACGGGATGCGCTTGGCAATTTTCTCCTTGGCGTTGGTCTCCGCCGTGCTGATCCGCATCGTGCGATCAAACGGCAGATCGCCTGTGTGAACGAGCCGGAGAGTCTCGACGGCCTGATGCACGACGTAATCGCTCTCGAGGCAGCGACGCCGGAAGATCATGCGGGTCGTTTCGATCTTCTTCGCGAGGCGGATTTCTTCTTCGCGCGTGAGCAGCGGGATCGTGCCCATCTGCGAGAGGTACATCCGCACCGGATCGTCGATGCGCTTGGCGCCGAGCTCGAACGGGACGGGCTCGTCCCAGTCGCGCGCATCATCGTCCGCTGCCGCGTCTTCTTCTTCAGCGGGCGTCTCGGCATCGGACTTGGCGGGAGCCGAAGATGCGGCGCTCGCGGGCGGGAGGATGTCGTTGACGTTGAGCTTCTGGCGGAGCTGCGCGGATTCGGCCTCGCGCTCGCCGCCGGCAACGGTCATCGCGCGAAAGAGCTTCGGAAGCACGCCCGGCTTGTCTTCGCTTGCTTTCTGAGCACGGAAACGACGTGCCTTGAACTCGAGCTCATCCACAAGCTCGATGCCCAGGCGATCGATCAGCACCAGCAACTCGTCGAGCCTTTCCGGGTCGACCATTTCATCGGGGAGCGTGTTGTTCAGCTCTTCGTAACTGAGCCAACCGCGCTTTCGACCGAGTTCGATGAGTTCCGACAACGCAGGATTGAGTTCGGCGATCACGCGGCCATTGCTCCGGAGCGGGGACACTGCGATATGGACCGACGCAAGGGTATCAGCGTCCGTTGGCCTTGGGGTACACCTTCAGGTCGGCACCGAGTCGCTGGCTGCGGCCTGCCGCCTGGGCGATGCGGGCGAGCAGGGCCTCGGTGTCGGAGCCAGGTGCGATGGGGGCGGCACGCTCGGATTCGAGGTGGGCAAGCCGCAGGCATTCGGACCAATGCCGTCGAAGGCGATCGGGGTCGCTGGTGGTTTCGCGATCGGTACGGGCCTGCAGAATCGTGGCGGCAGACTGCGCTTCGGTCGTGCTGAGCATCGGAAGCAGCGCGCCGAAATCCGGCGCACTGGTGCCGAGTGCCCCGAGCACGGCCCCGGCAAGTTCCTGGAGTTCGGGCGATTCAAAGCGATCAGGAGCGATGATGCCCCGCGTGGTCTGATCGAGTGTCGCGAGTAAAGAAGGATCGCAAAGCGCGCACCCAAGGAGCGCTTCGGTCGTCCGGAGCGAGCCGTTCGCCAGACGAGCAATCGAGGATAGCTGAGGAGGCTGTGCCGCGCCGGGCCCGGCTGAAGAATCGGGGCGTTTGCGTTGGCTCCGGGCAACCGGGATCGCCCGCGCGATGGTTTCTTCACCGATGTCGGCGAGCCGCGCGAGCTCGCGGATGATCATGCGGCGCCGGACGGGCTCGACTTCGCTCAACCCCAGATCGGCAAGTCGGGTGACTTCCTCTTCCACAGCGCGGCTGCGGACGGCGATACCCCCGCCTTCGACGCTCCGCGCGACCCGGGCGAAGCGATAGCGCAGCACATCGACGCCCGCCGCGATGGCCTTGTTCAGCACGTCGAGGCCGCCCTCACGCTTCAGTAGTTCATCCGGGTCTTTGGCATCGGTCACTTTGTCGAGCGTCGCGACCACGACATCAAGTGGTTCCGCAAAGAAGATTTCGGCGGCGCGGTCGGCTGCGCGCTGCCCGGCATCGTCGCCATCGAACAGCAGCACGACGCGATCGCACAGCCGGCGCAGGATCACCGCGTGCTCACGGGTGAGCGCCGTGCCCAGCGTCGCAACCACATTCTCAAGCCCGGCCTGATGGCAGGCGATCGTGTCGGTGTAGCCCTCGGTGATGACGGCGGTGCGCTGAACCTGGATCGCCCGCGACGCCTGCGCGAGGCCGAACAGCGTGGCCGACTTGTTAAAGACGCGGCTCTCCGGGCTGTTGAGATACTTCGGTTCGTCTTCTTCGTCGATCTTCCTCCCGCCAAACGCGATCGTCCGCCCGATCATGTCCGAAATCGGAAACATGAGCCGGTTGCGAAAGGTGTCGTACATGTGCCCGGTTTCGACCTTGGTCCGGAGTAGGCCGGCTTCGGTGAACGCACGTGGATCGAGCTGCTTGCTGCGGATCGTCAGCATGAGCCCGTCGAAGCGGTCGGGCGATGCGCCGATCCCGAACTTCTCGACCATGGCGGGCGAGATGCCTCGCTTCTCAACGATCGCACGCGCA
Source organism: Phycisphaerales bacterium (assembly GCA_016793015.1). Taxonomy (GTDB): domain Bacteria; phylum Planctomycetota; class Phycisphaerae; order Phycisphaerales; family UBA1924; genus JAFEBO01. Next base: position 18,265 of record JAEUJD010000062.1, on the reverse strand, counting down.
GCGCGGCCGTGCTCGGCGTGGTTGTAGATCGCCTTAAAGAACTCTGCCGCGACGGCGTTGGCCTCGTGAATCTGCGCGCGGGAGATCCCTTCCTGACCCGGCTCGACCGCTTCGCGCCGGCGGGGCTTGAGTTCAATCCCTGCCCGCTGCGCGAGAAACTCGAGCGCCTCGCGGAACTCCATCTTGTGAAACTTCCGGACGAACGAAAAAACGTCGCCGCCGGTGCCGCAGACGAAGCAGTGGAAGATCTGCTTATGCGGAATGACCGCCATCGACGGGTTGTGATCATCATGGAACGGGCAGAGCCCCGCGTACTCGCGCCCCTTGGGCTTGAGCGCCACAACTTCGCCGATGATCCGAACGATGTCGCTCGCGTCCTTAACGCGCTGCTTGTCTCCATCATCCTGCCAGATCGTGTTCGACATCGTCTTGCGATTCTTGCCCGGCCCTGGCGAGATCGGCGGCCCGGGCGGGAAATGCGGACGGATTCGGGAGAAAATACCGGCGAATGACCCGTCAATCGCTTGGACGCGTGCATGTTCGGTACACCGGAAGGGTGCAGGGAGTCGGGTTCCGTGCGACCTGCGCGTGGATCGCGACGTCGCATCCGGTTTCCGGCTGGGTTCGCAACGAGGCAGACGGCGCGGTCACGCTGGAGGCCCAGGGCGGACCCGAAGCGGTGGAGGAGTTTCTGCACGCGATCGCGGATCGGATGCGGGAGAACATCGCAAGCACGCATCGAGTCGTCATTGCGGTCATTCACGCCGAAACGGGCTTTGTCATCACACGATAGGTGTACGCTTGGCGGCGTCCCTTCCGGTCGCCACATTCAGGCTTGGGAACACTCTGGATCATCATGCTTTTTCTCTTCGATATCGACGGAACACTCTTGAGCACGGTGGGGGCCGGGATGCGCTGCATGGAAGCGGCCGGGAAGGAAGTTTTCGGCGACGGCTGCCACACCGAGGGCGTTCAGTTCGCCGGAAGGCTTGATCCGCTCATCATGCGGGAGATGCTCGCGAACGCCGGGTTGCCCCCGACGCGGGAGAACCTCGCGGCATTCCGCGCCGCCTACGAGCGCCGCATGCACGAGACGTTCAAGACGCCGGGGCTTGGGCGGACGATGCCGGGCGTCCACCAGCTTTTGAAGCGCCTCGATCAGGAAAGCGCCCTGACGATGGGGCTTCTGACCGGCAACTTCGAGCGCACGGGGCTGCTCAAAGTCCGCTCCTGCGGCATCGACACCACGCGATTTCAGGTCTCGGCCTGGGGGGACGATTCGCCCCACGATCCGCCGGAGCGGAATCACCTGCCCCCGGTGGCGGTCGAGCGGTACCGGCGGAAAATGGGGCGCGATCCGTCGCGCGTGGTGATCATCGGGGATACTCCGTACGACGTGGCGTGCGCCAAGGCGCACGGGCATGTTGCGGTAGGGGTGGGGACGGGCAAGTTCAGCGCGGCGACCCTGCTCGAAAGCGGGGCGGATCATGTTTTCGCCGATCTCTCCGAAACAGACAGAGTGGCGGAACGTCTTCTCTCGGCATGAGTTGGCCCTGTCGGTTGCCGGACGGGGCGCGGGCGGCGCGGTTTCGTGCCGGGCTCTTGGCGTCCGCGGGGACGGTCGCTAGCATTCTGTCGAGTCGAGTGTGTTCGATCGTTGCCGGAGCGGGCAGCCTGGCCAAGCCCAAGGAGCGGGTGGCGAAATGAGTGAGAGCTTTCGGGCGCTTTGCTCGGACTTCTATATCAATCAGAAGCTGTCCGTGAAGATGGATCTTCCGCGCGGACGTGACACGGTGCTCGATCTCTTCGAGCGGGTGCGGAAGCAGTTCCCGACGATGACATCGTTCCGCCGGTACCGCGAGGAGCTCGCGCTCGAGTCGCCTCAGGGCGATGGCACGCACCGGTGGATCGCGGTGCGATCGAACAACATCCGGTCGGGCGTGGTGAATCCCGCGGAACCGGCGGACAGCTACAGCCTGCACAAGCACATCCTGGAAGCGGCGCCGTTCTTCTTGAACATCAGCCCGCTGGATGTGGATTACGTGGAGCTGCTGTACGGGTTTGATCTTGCCGCCGGAGGCAATCACGACGCGATCGTGTACGAGGCGTTGCTCCCGGGTTCGCCTCTCGCGCAGCTCGCGGAGCTTCCCGGGGGCGTTCCGGTCGATTGCCAGCCGCTCCTCGGCATGAGGCTGGCGGGGCGTGAGGATACCGAGGTGTACTTTGAAGTGAAGACGCGTGCGGGTACGAGCACGGGGTTCCGCGATGCCGATGCGCCGCCGGAACCAATCAGCGTCTATCTCACGCTGCGTCGGTTCGGATCAATTTCAGACATCAAAGAGTTGTCGGAGATTCTTTCGAGCCTGAGTCAATTGGGTGAAGAGCTGGTTGAATCGCGGGTTGTGCCGACGCTGCTGGTGCCGATCCGCGATGCGATCGCGTCGGGGAGCTGAATTCGGGGCCATGGTCTTCGAATCCGGTGGCAATAGCACTGGGGCGATCGATCGCTTTCAGGTGCATCGCGATCCGGGACACAGGACGAAAGGGACACGGACTCTGGTGACCAGAAACGTGCAATGATGTGATGTGCTTCTAGCCGCCGCGAACACCGATGTTCTCTTCTGGGCTGCGATCCTGATCGGGGCGGTCTTGAGCGGCTCGTTTCTGATCCTGAGCCTGCGGAAAAAAGTATTTGCCTCGCCCGATGTTGAAAGCGACCCGGGAACGCTGATGGAGCAGATGAGGCGGATGGAAAAACGGGGCGAGATTTCGAAAGAGGAGTTTGATCGAGTGCGCCGCAAGCTGGTCGAGAAGGCCGCGGGAGGCGATCACCCTGATCGAGCGAAAAATGACCGATAAGAACGGCTTGATTGGACGTTGCGTGAGCAGGGGTGAATCTCGATAAGTCGGAGCGGACGCGCGGCAATGACCAGGAGAGGCGCCGGATTGCCGACTTTTCCGGCGCGTACGCATTTCGTTCATGCTCTTCTCTTGTCTTGGTGAGGAACTGCACCGGGTTGGCCGATAGACTGCTGATTCGGGCGCACACGTGCGTGCTGCTTTGTGTTCGGATGAGAGCGAATCTATGGCCAAAGGCAAAAACGACGACCCCAATGCTCCCGTGGGAGCCCCCGGACGCGACGACTCGAACTTCCGTGGCCGCAAGGTCACGACTTGTTCGTTCTGCGGCAAGACCAGCCGCGATGTCGGCCCGATGGTGGAGGGTCCGAGCGAGGTCTACATCTGCTCGCACTGCACCGAGCTCTGCCAGAACATCTTCCGGCAGGAACGCCGGCGCGTCAGCACGGTGACGACGGCTCTGCGCGAAGTGCCCGCGCCGCGCGAGATCAAGGACTATCTGGATCAGTACGTCATCGGCCAGGACCAAGGCAAGAAGGCCTTGTCGGTCGCCGTTCACAATCACTACAAGCGCTTGCTCCATCTTGAAAGCGCCGAGGCCGGCTCGGTCGAACTCGATAAGAGCAACATCCTCATGATCGGGCCCACCGGCTCGGGCAAGACGCTGCTCGCCAAGACGCTTGCACGCATGCTCAAGGTTCCGTTCGCCATCGGCGACGCCACCACGCTGACCGAAGCGGGCTACGTCGGTGAAGACGTCGAGAACCTGTTGCTGAAGCTGCTCCAAGCCGCCGACTTCGATCTCGAAGCGGCCCAGCGCGGCATCATCTACATCGACGAGATCGACAAGGTCGGCAAAACCAGCAACAACGTCAGCATCACCCGCGACGTCTCGGGCGAAGGCGTGCAGCAGAGCCTCCTCAAGATGCTCGAAGGCACCACCAGCAATGTTCCCCCTCAGGGCGGACGCAAGCACCCCGAGCAGCAGTACATCCAGATGGACACGACCAACGTGCTCTTCATCTGCGGCGGCACGTTCGTGGGCCTCGAAGAAATCATCCGCCGCCGCCTCGGCACGACGCGGATCGGATTCAATATCGAAGGCGGCGCAGCACGGGCCGAAAAGGAATCGGCGGCACGCGTCCTCTCGCAGGTAACGGCCGACGACATGATCGAGTTCGGCATGATCCCCGAGTTCGTGGGCCGCTTGCCGGTGCTCGCTCCGCTGATGCCGCTCTCTGTGGATGCGCTGATCAACATCCTCACCGAGCCCAAGAACGCCATTGTGCGTCAGTACCAGCACCTGTTCGGCCTCGAAGGGGCGAAGCTGACCTTCACGGACGGAGCTCTCCGCGCACTCGCCGAGAAAGCCGTCAAGCGCGACACGGGTGCCCGTGCCCTCCGCGCCGTGATGGAAGAACTGATGATCGACCTGATGTACCAGTTGCCCGACCTCGACAACACCGGCGCCGAGTACATCATCGATGAGAAGGCCGTGACCTCGAAGCGCAGCCTCACCGAGATGCGTCGGTTGAAGGAATCGGCGTAAGACACGGACACTGGCTTAGAACTACAAGGCCCACGGATGCAATCCGTGGGCTTTCTCGTTTGGCGAGAAGAGGACTGCCAAGCGATCGCATGCCTTGCAAATTCTGAGGCTGGGGCTCGCAGCTCGCATCGAAACCGCCCGAGCCGTGCCGAACGAGCCCGAGTAAAGCGAGGGGGCCTTTGCAATCAGCACTGGCAGGAGATATTGGTAATCAACCGGTCCATCGGGAGGCATTCGGCGCGATTGTGCTTCCCGAGCAGATCAGTTCAATTCCACGCACACCCACCCGGCATCAGTTTCCGCAGTTCCCGCGGGAGCGGTCAGCAGGTGGAGCTTGAGTTCGCTGTCACCCAGCCGCCGCACGCTCTTGGGCGCATCGGTCATCAGGTGGCAGACGGCCGAGGCGGTGCGCACTCGGGGGTGCGCCATCGCCATAAGCGATGCGTGCGCCTCGGCCCACGACTTGGCGGTCGTCAATGCGCCGAGTGTCAAGCCCGGGTCGCCCGCGGCTCGTGCAATCAGGTGCAGTCGGCCGTCGGGATCGACCGCGAGTTCGACCTCAGGGGCGTAGGGGCACCTTGACGCAAGGGATTCCAAGCTTTCGAGGTGGCGGGCAAGGCCGCGCGAATCGAATGCGGGCGTGGCGACGGCCGCGATGCTCGGCGCGAGAACCTGAGCGGGTTTCGCTGTCGGCGCGGGGCGCATCTCGATTCGGGGCTGGACTGGATGCGAGATCGATTGGCTCGCGGCCTCGGAAACGGGGAATGTGGGTTCCGCTACGGGCGCTTCCACTTCCGGACTTTCCTCCGCCAGTGCGTGCACATGCTCGAATTCGTGGTCGACTGCTTCGATTTCCGCTTCGGGTTCGATCGAAGCCGGCCCGAGAGCCTCGTGGGCAGCCTCCCGGGTGGCTTCTGTTGGCGCCGGTCCGCCCTGCAACAGGGCGATCAGGTCCGCGTGCCCCGCGTTCGGTCGGCCTCGGTAGACGTTGACCGATGACCCCGGGGTGATCTTCGCGCTGCACGCCTCGCTGGTGACCTTCGATTTCAGGAATTTCTCTGCTGCGCGAGAGAGCTTGCCCGCCGCCTCTGCCGCACGGGCCGGGTTGGAACCCATCACCGCCACATGCAGGTGGGGGGCCGCTTCTCCCGGCTCCAGAGTCTTGATGACGCGATAGCAGCCGACGACCGCAGCCTCATCCGCTCCGGTCAGCACGGTCACGCGATCCGCGATCCGGATGCTCGACGCGGCGTCCGCAGCGGAGGCTCGATCCGCACTCTCATCAAGCCGAATGATCCAGCGGCCGGTTCGTTGTGCGACGTACTTCACGGCTTCTGCGATGCTGGGCATCGGGCCGCTTTGAGGGGGCACTTCGCTCGGAGGCAGCGTCAGGTCGATGGTTGCTTCACCGCCGCTCAGACGGATCAGCCCGACCGGCGTTCCCGAATGCTGCGCAACGTGCTTGGCGTATTGCAGCACCCACGCCGAGCCGAGCACGGGCAGGTGGCCAACAAGCAGCAGCTCGACTTCCGTTTGCTCGGGTGATCGCGAGGCCGAAGGCTTGGCCGAGACGACAACCGGGCGTGCTTCGCCGAGCGGGCGTGCTTCGGTGCGGCTTTGGGGCTTTGGTTCTGCGAAGAAAGGTTCGGGGGAAGCCGTCGGCTTCACAAGCCCATTCGGGCCAATCTTCGCCACGGTCGGGCCGTCGTTCAGGAACAGGTCTGCAAGAACGTCGGCGTCTTCGAACGGATAGCCGAGTTCGATGCGTCCGTAAGCGACCGGGCCGCCCTCATCGGTCGTTCCCGGCGCAGCGGGGTCATCGCGCATCGCGGCACGAAACGCGATCGAGTCGGGTGAATCCCCGTCCGGGAGCAAATGGTCACGCTCGTCCACGCTGCATTCCTCTCTACTCAGGCCGCGCCCTGGCGCTCGAGGACCAGGTCCATGCGTGCCGCGGCGGCGCTCTGCACCGACACGACGCTGTTCAGTTCGCCAAACGGATTCAATTCCGCGTCTGCGTTGTGCGGGTCAGCGGTCCAGTTGCCATCGACAACCAGCCGGTACTGGTGATTGCCCGCTTCGATCGGGACGCACAGTTCGAGCACGCCCAGGTCGTCGTTCAGACGCATCACATGCGAGGTTTCGGACCAGTTGTTGAACGAGCCCGCGATCGACACCCTCATGCCGAGCGTGACCGGCTGCACAAACAGCACACCCTGCGGCGTGACCCGCACGCCCAGCAGCCGGCGATCCGGCTCGTTCGAACGCTGGGGCTTCATTTCGGTGACCGGCGCTTCGAACCGCAATGGGGTGGTCGAGAGATTCTCTTCGGCCTTCTCGCCCGTCACCCGACGGAGCAGCTTCTGGGCACGATGCACCAGTTCCGCAGCCCGGCTCGTCGGCCGGGGCTGGTCGTCGGTTCCGGCGAGCTGGCCGGCGGTGGTGGTCGCAAACGGGGTGTACACGCTGACCGAGCGATCGGACGAGATCGGGTTGAGCACGACCGGGATGGTCACTCCGCCCGATTCGACCGGGGCCGGCGGGGTTGTCGCCGGGATGCTCGCGGCCTGCTGGAGCAATGAGGCCCGCAGGTCGGCAGCCGAGGTTGCTGCACCACCGGAAGTCGCCATCGGGCCACGGAGGCCGACTGGCTCGTGCTGCACCGGGGTGGGGGCGTCCTCAGGCAACGGCACGACCGGCTTGATCGCTTCGGGCTTGAGCTCGATCGGGCTGCTTCTCGACCAGGCTGGGTCCGGCCCGTTCAAGCCCGAGAGCTTCAGATTGAGGCGGGAGGCAACCCAGCGGGCCAGATCGAGGTAATCCCTGCTGCCGGGCGAGTCCGGGGCGTGCTCGATCGCGGGCTGGCCAAAGCTGGCGGCCTCGCGAAGCTTGGGGTCGCGCCGGATCACGATCGGCGAAAGCTGGTGGCCAAAGCGCCGCTGGAGTTCACCCAGCAGGTCGTGGGAGACCGTGCTGCCCTCGTCGTGAAGGGTCGGGACGAAGGAAATCGGGATCTCGACATTGAGCCTCTTGGCCAGCGTCTTGATCGTGGTCAACTGCCGGGTCGCTCCCTGCAGGGCGAAGAAGCCGGTCTCGACGGGGATCAGGACGCTGTTGGCGGCCGCAATGGCGTTGAAGGTGAGCAGTCCGATGGCCGGCGAGCAATCGATCAGGGCGACGTCGTAGTCATTGTTCAGGCGTTCGAGCACCTGGGCCAGGCGGCGTTCCTTGTCGGGCTTGTCGGCAAGGCCACCCCGGGCGGCTTCGAGCCCGGCCAGTTTCATGCGGCTGGGGGCCAGGTCGAGGTTCCGGCCGACTCTCCAGAGCAAGCGGGTGGTGTCGATCGGCCGGTTGTTCGGCAGCACCATCACATCGCCGATGTCGAGGTCGATCTTGGCTTCGGGAATCCCGAGGCCCACGGCGCAGTGGGATTGGGGGTCGAGGTCGACGAGCAGGGTCCGCAGCCCGCCCCGGGCCATCGCGGCCGCGAGGTTGATGGCGGTCGTGGTCTTGCCGCAGCCGCCCTTTTGATTGATGATCGTAATGATCCGCACGCGCCACTCCTTGGCCTCGGCGAACCGGACCCCAAGAGAATGGGGTAAGCCCGGATTCTGAGCGGAGAGTCCCGCCCACGTCGTCCAGCGACGCCGCCGATCGTGTGAGCGTGGATCACTCCGTCTATTGCACTATCGGAAACCGCCCGTCATGCGCTTGAAATCGGAGTTTTTTGCCGATGCGTGAGAATGATGATCAACTCGAAGCAGGAGCTGATTTCGGTCGCGACAAAATTTGCATTCTTTGGAAGTCGTGGAGAGCGAGAGGCTTCCGCTGTGCGCGCCCATCAGGATGTCGTTTACACTACGATCGAGAAAGCGCGCGGTTTTAATGGGGCCTGCACCGCACGCCGGTATCATGTCGCGAATCGTTCGCTCCTTCACGGTGTTTTCCGGGTGCCGAATATGAAAATGAATCGCTGTGCGTCGCTCTGGCTGTCTGTCGCCGCGCTTTTTTCCCAAGGGTCGCTTGCGGCCGATCCGGATCCGAGGCAGGCGGAGATTACGCAAACGGCCCAGGCGTTTGTGGACGCCTTTGAAAAGGGCGACGCCAAGGCGATCGCAGCGCTCTGGACGCCCGATGCCGATTTCATCGATGTGGAAGGTCGGGTGCTCAAGGGACGCGCCGCGATTGAGAAGGACTTTGCACAGGTCTTTAGCGAAAACAAGGGTTTGAAGGTCCGGATCGACGTGGGGTCGGTGCGGTTCATCGGGTCCGACATGGCGATCGAGGATGGCACAAGTTCTGTCCTGGCTCCCGACGGCACGGCACCGAGCCGGGCGCGCTACACCAACGTGCTGGTGAAGAAGGACGGCAAATGGCTCATCTCGAGCGTTCGAGAAGCCCCGTTTGTTCCCCCGACGCACAAGAACCACCTTCAGAACTTGGGATGGATTCTCGGAGAGTGGGTCGATCCCGCGACCGAGGGACACGTCGCTCACGCCATGTTCGAAGTTTCCCCCGACGGCAATTTCATCCTGGGCCTGAGGGCTGTGAAGGTGAAGGACACATTCCTTGATAACGGCTCGCAGCGGATCGGATGGGACCCGGCTGCCAAGCAAATCCGCTCGTGGAACTTCGAACCCGACGGCGGCTTCGGCGAAGCAGTATGGACGAAGGGAAGCGACGACACCTGGACAGTCAAGACCACCTCGACGCTGCAATCCGGTCACAAAGTCACCTCGACCACGATCGTGACCCGCGTGGACCCGGACACGGTGACTTGGCAAACGAAGGAACAGCAGGTGGACGGCAAGCCGGTCGCTGACTCGCCTCTGGTGACGATGAAGCGAATCAAGTAGAAAGTCGTTCGGGTTCGGCAATCTCGCGTGTTTCTGCGGCAGATTTGATCGGCATACGGGCCTTTGCCGCGTCGATCGTGCAACGAGGAGTTCAGTCATGATTATCCGGTCTCTGGTTGTTTCGGGCGTCGCGGGCGCGGTCCTGGCTTCGATCGCTTCTCCCGCCTTGGGCTGGGGTTGCAGTCGCTCGTGCTCGGGCAGCGGCAACTACGGCGGCAGCTTCTCGCACTCGAGTTCGTCTTCGGGCAACGGCTACGGCAGCTACTCGCACCAGGGGTCCACTTCGTACACCAGTCCGAGCGGGCAGTCCTATTCCGGAAGCCACTCCGGGTCCGGTTATGGCGGCAGCTACAGCGGCAGTTACTCCGGGAGCAACAGCTACGGAAAGAGCGCGAGCGCGAGTTACTCGGGCGAGGCGGGTTACGGCTACCACGGTTCGTACTCAACGTCAACGGGCTGCAGCGGGAGCTATTACGGTTACCACGGAACGACGTATGTCGCACCCTCGTCAACGACGTACTGCGGCAGCACCGGCGGTGCGTTTGCGGCGGGGATGGTGACCGGGGCTGTTGTTGGTGCGGCGGCTGCTTCTGCATCGCAGCCCGCTCCTGCTCCGGCACCGACTGTGTATGTCGCGCCGACGTATGTCTATCCGAGTTCGGGTGTGTATGTGCAGCCGACGGCCTATGTGCAGCCGGCGTTCTGATCCGTTTCAATTTCTGGAAATTCATCGATGACGAAGACAATCGGTTGGGTTGTGTCCTTTGTGCTTGTCGCCTGTGTCGCGGCGGTAGCGCAGATTCCGAATGTGAATCTGGCGAACAGCATCATCAGCGCCCGGCAGAAGAACAACGCGCAGCTCGTGCAGTACACGTGGACGGCGCAGACGCAGATCAGCAAGGACGGGAACGTCAAGGACACCCGCATTCAGCAGGTGAGCTACACGCCAAGCGGCGCTCCGCAATATGTGCTTCTGAACGACATCGGGTCGCAGATGCCCCGGGGTTTCTTCCGTCGCGCCATCGCGGAGAATGAGAAAGAAGAACTCGAGAAGTATCTGAAAGGGCTGGAAAAGCTGATCGCCCAGTACACCCTCCCGTCTTCAGGAGCCGTCGTCAACTTCCTCGGCAGCGCCGCGATCACCACGGGAACCTCGGCCGACGGATCTCCGATTCTGCAGACCACGGGGAACAGCGTTATCACTCCCGGCGACACCATGACGATCACCTTCGACTCGGTGACGTTCGCCACGCGGGCGATGCAGATGACGACGACCTTCGACAACCAGCCCGTTTCGATGCAGGCGACGTTCCGCGCGCTCCCGTCGGGGCTCAACCACATGCAGTATGCGACGATCGAGGCCCCGGGCAAGGGACTGGTGGTGCAGGTGCACAACTACGACTACATGCCCAACAACTGAATCAAGCGTCAATTTACGAACACGATTCCCAAGGCGACCCGCTTCCTTTTTGGAGCGGGTCTTTTATTGGGCCCGAATCGTTTCGATGGCGGCGCAAACGGTTGACGGTTCGGGGTTTTCGGCGATTCGGGATTGGCCGATCCCGCAGGGAAGCACCAATCGGATCTTGCCACCGATGTGTTTCTTGTCGTGGCTCATGCGTTCGATCAGATTGTCGGCCGAGGGCAGGCCTCGGACCTTGGCGGGCAGTCCCGCGGCATCGATCAACGCGCCGATGCGATTTGCATACGAAGCATCGATCAGGCCGAGTTTCACGGAAGTGTGTGCCGCGGCACGGAGGCCGAGAGCAACTGCTTCGCCGTGGTGGATGTCGCCGGGGAGTTCGGTGCCGCTGCGTAGCACTCCGCGAGCGCCGGGCAGAGCTTCGATCGCGTGGGCGAAGGTGTGTCCGAGGTTGAGGAGGGCGCGTCCACCGTCCTTCTCTTCGCGCTCATCACCGGCAACGACGCGTGCCTTCACGGCCACGTTTCGCTGAACCAGTTCGGCGAGCAGGGGGGCGTTGGTCTTTGATAGCCGGGAGAAATGGGCTTCGGTCCAGGCGAGCAGGTCCGGATCGCCGAAGTCGGCGCTGATCATCGCGTGCTTGATGCACTCGGCCAGACCCGCGGCAAACTGCCGGTCATCGAGCGTTGCGAGCGTGTCGAGATCGGCGAGCACGCCGATGGGCTGATGGAACGCGCCGACCATGTTCTTTTTCAGGTCCGCGCCGTCGCCCGCGAGATCGATGTTGACGCCGGTCTTACCCCCGACGGATGCATCGACCATTGAGAGCAGCGTGGTGGGGCACTGAATGACCGCGATGCCCCGGCGATAGACAGAAGCGGCGAAGCCCGCGAGGTCGCCGACGATGCCGCCCCCGAGGGCGATGACGACGTCGCTCCGTTCCAGCTTGCGACGCGTCATCTCGGTGACGATGTGGCCGAGTGATTGGAGGGACTTGTCGTGCTCGGTGGGGATGAGCGCGATGGACGTGGCGTTCAGACCCGAGGCGCGGAGCGCCGCGACGGCACGCTGCGAAGCGGCTTCGGGCAGGCCCGAATCGACGACGACGAACGCGCTGCGGCACTTGTCGCCCAGTTTCTTGCGTGCGATTCCCGGGGCGAACGCGAAGACACCCGGCCCGATGCAGACTTCGTACGAGCGATCGCCGAGATCAACGGGCACGACGCGTGCGGCGGGCGCCCCGGAATCGTGCTTGTTTGTTGTGGACATGCGTATCGGGCCCGGAGTCTGGTGCGATCTTCAGTTTGCCTCGCCCACGTTCAGGCCGGCGCGATCGCGCGAGGCCGTGCCCGGGCGCTCCCATTCGATGCGGGCGGTATCGCCCCACATCATCTCGAGGTCATAGTGAGCGCGGGTGTTGGGCTCGAAGAGATGCACGATTACGTTCATGAAATCTGCGAGCAGCCAGGTCGCGCGGTCGTCGCTGGTGGAACGCACGGCCTGATAGCCGAGCTTTTCGCCCAGGTCCTGAATGTGGTGGAGCACGGCGCGCATCTGACGGTCGGAGGTGCCCGAGCCGACGACGAGGAAATCGGTCATCGGGTTCTTGCCTCGGACGTCGAGCACAACGACGTCCGTGCACTTGTCATCGCCCATGCAGCGTGCGGCCTCGATCGCGAACTCTTCCGCTTTCGAGGGAGCGGGGCGTTCGACGACCGGGCGGGGCGCAACGACTCGGGCAGCCGGATGGGCGGCGTGCGCAACAGGTGCGCGCTCCGCGGGCTTTTTGCTCGCGCTGCGATTGCCGCTCGTCCTGGCGGACGGCTTCGCGCCGGGCTTGGTCGCCGATTTCCCTGCCGGCTTGCCTGCTTTCTTCATCGACGGTTTGATCGCCCTCTTGCCCGCGGCCTTGAGCGCCGACTTCGGGCCGCGTTTGATCTGCTTTTTGGTGGTCGCCTTCTTCGCTTTTTTCTTTGCCGGCACGAGTCGCCCTTCCTGTTCGAGAACCGGTGAATCCTATTCGCCCGCTAGACCTCGAAAAGCGTTTCGGCGTTCACCCGTGCGGGGCCCGCCCGGCGAAGCCCTGCGTCGATCCAGCTCGTGGGCTCGTGCTGCGAGCTGACGCTGAGCTGATACTCCGACCCCAGGTGCTCTACCGCGGCCAACTCGGGCGTGTTGCACTGGCGGGAGAGGTGGAGCAGGACGACGTGACGCTGGGGGGCGATCGCCCGGACCATGCGGATGCACTGCTGGTTGGAAAGGTGGCCGTTGCCACCCATGACGCGGGCTTTGAGCATCGCCGGGCGGGCGGCCTCCCGCTGCATCCTGGGGCAGTAGTTGCTTTCGATCGCCAGGAGATCGACGCCGGCCAAGTGGTCGATCAGTTCTGCTGTCGGCCTGCCGACATCGGTCGCGTAGCCCAGTTCGCAGCAGCCGTCGTCATGCTCCAGGACAACGCGGAGCGCCGCCGAGCCATCGATGTCATGATGCGCGAGGCGAACCGAAACCGAGCAACCCGCACCGAGATTCATGTGTTGGTCCAGCACCTCGGTTCTGCGGAACAATCGCCCTTCGCGTTCGGCCCTTCCGAGGTGGCGACGGTGAAGGAAAACCGGGACCTCGTCGCCAAAGCCGTCGAGAACGCTCGGATTGGCGTGATCGGTGTCGAGGTGCGTGAGGATGATGCCGCGGGGGAGTTGATCGGCGAGGCCGACATCGGCGAGCAGGCGGAGTGTGCGGCGGAAGGAAAGCCCGGCATCGATCAGCCAGAATGAACGTTCGGTTGCGGACTGCGCGACGAGGACGCTGCAGTTGCCGGCCGATCCGCTCGCGAGCACGCAGAGGCGGAGGCCGACTTGATGCGTGGGCTTGGATTCGTTGAAATCGCTCTCCAAGCCATCTCTCCAGGCCCTATCTCTGGGCCAAACGACGCTTACAGCGAGGGCTCTTCCGATTCCACGCCCCAGACGGTGTCGCCCCGCCGGCGCGCCTGCAGAAACGCGACCATTTCTCGGGGAGGCCTCATGGCCCCCGGCGCAATAGGGCGCTTGCTCGCTCGGAGAAAATCCGCGATCTCCTGGGCGGGCGGGCACTCGCGAGCGAAGCGCTCGCAGATCGCGATCGATTCGGGGCGGGTGACCGCGCTCTGAAGGGCCTCACGATAGACCGTCCGCAACTTCTGGATGTGCTCGCGTGGGAACTTGGCCCGGCGCAGTCCGACCTGGTTGATGCCCTGAATCCGGTTGCGGCCGTATCCCATGCAGAATGGGGGGATGTCGGTTGTGAAACCCGAGTGTCCGGAGACGAACGCGAAGCGTCCGATCCGAGTGAACTGATGGATCGCGGCGAGCCCGCCAATCACGACGTTATCGAAGATCTCGCAATGCCCGCCCAGCACGGCGGCATTCACGATCGTCACGTTGTTACCGATCTGGCAATCGTGTCCCGCGTGGCTCTGCACCATGAAGTAACACTGGTGCCCGATGCGCGTCGGGATCTCGACGTGCGTCGCGGCGTGCACGGTGACACCCTCGCGGAAGGTGCAGTCGTCACCGATGATGACGCCGCCCGTCGGCGAATCCGGCTTCACCTTGAAATCCTGCGCGGGGTAGCCCAGTGATGCATCGGGATAGATGGCGACATTCGCGCCGATGGTGAGCGGCCCGCGGAGTTTCACGCTCGACATCAGTCGCGCGTTTCGCCCGAGCCGGATTTTCCCCTCCAGCACGCACCACGGTCCGATCTCCACGCCTTCGCCCAACTCGACATCTTTCCCGACCCGTGCGGTCGCATCGATCTTCTCCATACAGAATCCTATAGCCAGTACCCCGAATTTCACCACCCCCAATGACTGTCCCCTGCGGACCCCATACCTTCCATCCGTCCTTCAATTACCGGTGCGAAAGGCCCTTCACATTTCCGATCTCGGACGCCTGCCCTATGGACCCGCGTGCGACCTGCAGGTCGCGGCACATGCACGGGTGCTGGCTTCAAGAGAGTCGCCTGACTCCGGGAATGCGGAAGTACTTTCGGGCGGGGCGGGGGCCGTCGGCGAACTGCTGCTGGTTGAGCACGAACCGGTTGTGACGATTTCCAATCGCGCGACGGCTGAAGGGAATCTGCTTGCTTCACCGGAACTGCTCGCGCGGTCCGGGGTCGAGGTCGCGAGGACGGATCGCGGGGGCGATATCACGTATCACGGCCCGGGACAGTTGGTTGCGTACCCCATTCTGGATCTCAACGCACTGAATCTCGGGCTGCATGATTACATGCGGCTGCTCGAGGACTCGGTCATCGCGGTCTGTGCGAGGTACGGCGTAGAAACGGTTCGCGATCCGAAGGCCACGGGCGTCTGGACCGTCCGGGATGGGTTGCCGGACGCCAAGATCGCGGCGATGGGGGTGCGCGTCCGCAAGTGGATCTCGATGCACGGGCTTGCGTTGAACGTCTCGACAAACCTCGATCACTTTGGCTTGATCGTGCCGTGCGGCCTGGTGGGCCGGCGGGTGACGAGCCTTGAACGCGAGCTGGGCGCGAAATGCCCGCCGATGGACGATGTCAAGCGGGTGCTTGCCGATGTGTTGACGGATGCGATCGAGCAGCAGCACGCGCGTGCAAAGGCCGCACGAGCTTCGGCTCCGATTTAGTTGTAAAAAAAAGAAAGGCCCGCTCGCGCGGGCCTTGGGGTTCACAAGTGCCGATCGATTACTTGGGCGCGGGAGCGGAGCCGGCAGGGGCGGCGGCCGGAGTGGGCGCCGCGACGGCCGGACCGGTCTTGACGTTCTCGAGTTTGAGTTCCTTCACCACGTCCTCGGTGATGTCGTCGCCGGCGGGGGCCTTGACGACGGGGCGGGCGAGCATCTCCTGGAGCAGGCCGGTGACGTTGTTGCTGGTGAGCTTGTTGTCGGGCAGTTTGGTGCTGATGACGTGCGTGTAGCCCTTGCTATTGGCGATCTGCGTCGTCGTTTCGATGACGATGCGGTACGCCTCCTGCAACTGCGTGGTGTTGAAGCCTTCCGCTTCAGACTGCGCGGTCTGCGAGAGCGTCTGCATGTTCTGCGACTTGGTCTGGAACTGCTGGATCAGGGGCTGAGCCTCTGCGCTGTTCTGGAAATCGGGGATCGCGGTGATCTTGGTGCGGAGCTCATCGAGTTCCTTCTGGAGGAGATCGATCGGAGCGCGGAGCGACTTGACCTTCTCTTCGCGAGCGGGCAGGTAGCGGTCGCTCGAGGCGAGTTTTTCAACCAAGGTGAGCACGTCGGCGGTCGCGATGCGGACCGCATCGGCCTGCGCCGTTGCGATCGTCGCCGAGGCGCTCGTGCCGAGCCCGCGCCAGCCAAGACCAAGGGCAATCGCCACGCCCACGCCCGAATAGATGAAAAGCCGCTCGATCTTCTTCATGTGAGTTCTCGAAAGTGGTTGAACGGCGCCGCCCTTCTAGGAAGCGCTCGAAAAGGCAAGCGGGAGGGTAGTAACCCCGGGATCAATCCGCCTGTTTTTGGCTTTTCCGCCCTCGTGTCAGGGCACGTCCGCCATCCACAAGTAATAGACGCAACTGGCGGAGGGGCCGGAATTTGGGAAGAGGCCCGAGGCGTTGACCTGGAGCATGTTGATTTCTGTGCCAGCCGAGGCCTGGCCGGTTCCGGGCGGGTGCCCGATCGCGAGTGGCAATTCGTCGGCGCTGGCGTAAGGCGTTCGCGGGCGGACCGAGCCTTCGGGCTGGTACTTCACCATTTTCGCGCTCGGGATGTTCGCGAGCCTCTTTGCCTCGTCGAAGGCGTCGCGCACGCCTCCGAGCGAATCAATGAGGCCGAGCGCGAGGGCATCGCGCCCGCTCACGATGCGTCCGTCGGTCATCTCGCCGAATTTCGACATGTCGAGATTCGGCCGGCGCTCCTTCACCTTGGCCTTGAACTCTTCGTAGAATTGGTCGACAAGATTCTGGAGCACGGCGTACTGCGAATCGCGCATCGGTTCGAGCGGATTCGCCAGATCCTTGTTGGGTCCGCTCTTCACCGAGCGCGCGACGATGCCGATCTTTGCGAGGCCCGCGCTGAAGTTGATCGTCGGGATGATCACGCCGATGGAGCCCGTGATGGTGGTGGGGTGCGCAACGATCTTGTCCCCCGCGAGCGCCACGTAATACCCGCCGCTGGCGGCAACCTCGGCCATCGAGATCACGACCGGCTTGCCGCTGATTTCCTTGAACCGGAGCACCTCGAGATAGACCTCATCGCTGCCGGTCACGCTGCCGCCGGGAGAGTTGATGCGGAGGACCACCGCCTTGACGGTCGCGTCGCGTCTTGCCATTTCCAGCCGCGCGACGATGTCGTCCACAGGGTTTCCGCCCCGGGAAAAGAACGGGGGCAGATTGGCATCGACGATCGTTCCCTGGATATCGATCACGGCCACTTTGTACATCGCGCGGTCGTCATCAGACACGACCGTTTCGATCAGGTTTTTTTCTCTCCCGAAGAGCTCGAAACTCACGGTTAACGGCGTGCAGGAACTGGTGAACAAGGTTCCCAGCATCAGGCTGGCGAACAGCAGTCTCACGCCGGTCGTATGTCGAATCTGGTTCATCGGGAAAAGATATTCGGACTCACGCCGTCGCAGCGGCTCAATTCCGTGTTCCGCGGATGGCTGCGGGCGCTGTCAAAAACCGGACACGCCGAATTCTCGTTGAAAATCAGGGGGTTTCTCGTATGCTCTCTGGGGTTGGGAGCGGAAGGGGTTTCGTATGCATTTGACACATATTTCGGCGATCGTCTTCGCGGCCACTGTTGGTTTCGCGGCCAGCGCCCAGACGGCGCTCTCGAACCGACTCCTGCGCGAAGACTCCGTGACCGTTTCTGTCTCGAATCTCAACGCGCCCAAGGGTTCGCGTGTCCGGCTCCCCCTGTTTGAGGATGCGGTGTTCGACATCGATATCACATCCGTTGTTCGGCGCGAAACGGGTTTCACGGTCCACGGAAAACTCTCGGGCGAGCCTCTTGGCACCTGCACGATCACCGTCGAGAACGGAATTGTCTCCGGCGGCATCTGGAGCGAGCGGGGCACATTTGCACTGACGCCCGCTGCGCCGGCAGATGGTTCGGGGATTGCCGTTTCGATCGCGGAGCAACTGCGCCCGGGCGGAATGGCGAAATGCTGGGGAGCGGATGGCCGCGACATGCTGCCTCCGGGTTTTTCCCGCGAGCAGCTCACTGCGAAGGCGCACGCCAACCCCGCCGCAACGACGGGACAGAGCGATACCGGGGCGAGCGCGACGCAGGGCATGGCCGCGTGCGATTGTTCGGACGATCAGTCGATCGTGGATGTGCTGTGCGTGTACACGACGAAGGCGAAGAATGCCGCGGGCGGACTGGCGAATATCCAGTCGCGCTTTCAGAATGCGATCGACGCGGCGAACGGCGCGTTCACGCTCTCGGGGATCAATACCGGCGGCGTGAACCGGCTGGAACTTCGTGTCGCTGGGTATGTCGAGACCACGTACGACGAAGTCTCGCCGGAATGGATCAATCATCTTCAACGAATAACGACGCCCAATGACGGGTTTATGGACAACGTCCAGGGGCT
>JAEUJD010000057.1 GCA_016793015.1 Phycisphaerales bacterium | reverse complement strand
ACACAACAAGGTCCCCCTCCCCATACGACGGCATCATGCTCTCCCCCACCACCCGCGCCGCAAAAGCATCCGGATCATCAATATCCGGACACCGCACATACTCGTCCGCCACACGCGCAGGAAAAGAAAGATCCGTGAATTCCCGAGGATATCCCGCAGCCACGCAGTTGATGAGGGGGACTTCTTTTGCTAGGAAGGTGGAGACGGGGGCGGGCTTGGTTGTGGCTGATGCGCTGCTTGCGGCGGCGCGGGCGGAGGCGTTGCGGGTGTCGGGGTGGTCTTCGCGGGCGCCGAGCAGGCGCTGCAGTTCGCCGGAGCGGTAGGCTTCGTCGAGGGCTCCTCGGAGCTTGCCTTCTTCGTCGATGCCGCTGGCGGCGAGGATTGTTGCGAGTTTCTTTTCGCGCTCGCGCTGGGCGGCTTCGCGCGCTGCGAGTTGCATCACCTCGCGGCGGAAGTGCGCGGGGGTGCGTTCCCAATCGGCGGCGCGTGTCAGTTCGCCTTCGGCAACTCCGAGCGCTTTCTCGAGCGCCTC
Organism: Phycisphaerales bacterium; assembly: GCA_016793015.1. GTDB lineage: Bacteria > Planctomycetota > Phycisphaerae > Phycisphaerales > UBA1924 > JAFEBO01. Next base: position 6,405 of record JAEUJD010000057.1, on the reverse strand, counting down.
GACCATCGAGCTGCTCGGCACTTCGCGGAGCGCGTTCTCGATTACGGACAGATATCCCTTTGTGCACCCGGATGCTTCGGCGAGTTCTTCCAGCGTCATGTTGCGTGCCAGGCGCAGCTTGCGCAAGCGAGCGCCCCAATGCATGCCACCGGATTCCATCACGGCGTCGGCGCCCGGGCGCGCGGACGATTGCGCGCCCTTCGTTTGCCGGGGCCCGTAGCGCGGTGCCACCTTGGGTTCTCCGCGTGCATTCAGCGGAATGACGCTCTCGACAGCCTTTGCCTTTTTCGTTGCCATGCCGTGCCGCCTTCCGAATTGCCGACCCGCCCGCGAAGGGCCCGATCGGGGTCATTTCCGAGTTCTCGGTGGGCCAAACGCGCTTCCACACGTTTGGCCGACCGGAATGTGGTATTATACCAAACAAATTTCGTACAAAAACACCCGAACTGATTCCAAAACCGTTCTCCGGACAGTAAACTATACCACATGTCCTACTCCCAGACAACTTTGGATCGGGCGGGTGCGGGGGCTGAAATGCCGGTTCGGCTGGCGCTGGCGACGCCCCTCCGCCGCAAAAAGGCTTTCCGCCCGCGCCGCAAGCCCGACCTGGATCGGCGCAGGCGCGAGGCGCTTTCCCGCGAGTTTGCGACGCGTGTGACCGAGCATTCGAGGTGGTTGCCGGCACCGGATCTTGCCCTGCTCAACTGGGTGTACCGGAGCGAGCGGCCCCTGACCGAGCTTGCGGCAACCGGGCTTGCGCCGCGCTGGGTGCTGCACCGGCGGCTGAACCGGATCGTTGCGCGTGTGCTTTCGCCGACATACCGGCATGTCGCGATGTTGCTGGGCGCATCGGTGAATCCGCCGGAGTGGCCTCCGACGCGGGGTGCGAACGAAACCTCCCTGGAGCTTGCCGCGGCACGCGCGCTCTTTGTCAATGGCCTGCCGATGCGCGAGGTGGCCCGAATGCTGGGCGTCTCGCGCCACATTGTGGTGCGACTGCGAACACAGATCGAATCGCGGGCGGATGTGCTGAGCAAGAGCGGCGCACCCTGACCCCCCCACCCCACACGCCCAACGCCCGTTTTCTACACCAACCCCTTCACCTTCTTCGGAATCGACCCATGTCACCCGCACCAACCGGCGCTGCAAAGCGCATCGCGCTCAACGGACGCCCTGCTTCTCGACGCTTGCTTCGCGCGTGCTGTCGCTTCGGTATCGGGGTCACGCGCGAACGCGCACCCGCGCCGGCCTCGGGCGAGCTCGATGCGCTGCTCGCGCTGCCCCCGGGCGCACTGGCGCTCCTCACCGGCGCCAGCGGCAGCGGCAAATCGCAACTGCTCCAGCGTCTCCTCCAGCGTCTGCGCGATGCCGCTCCCGAGGCAACGCTCTGCGATCTCTCATCTATATATAGAGGCGGCGGGTCGCGGTCGGTGATCGACCTGATCCCGCTTCCCCTGGAACGGGCCCTGCGGCTGCTGGCGTTGGCGGGCCTTGCTGATCCGTTTGTGCTCGGGCGCACGGCGCGCGAGATATCGGTGGGCGAGCGAGCCCGGTTCGCGCTGGCGCGTGCGCTCGCGAAGCAGCGATCGGGCTGGATGCTGATCGATGAGTTTCTGACGACGCTTGATCGCGAGACTGCGGCGGCCGTGGCCCGCTCGTTCCGGCGGGCGGCGCGGGAGTTTGCGCCGGAGGTGCGCGTTGTGGTTGCGACGGCGCATGAGGATGTGGCGGAGCATGTCGCGCCGGATGTGCATGTTCGGATGTGAGAAAGGGCCAAAGGGCCAAATTTCCAAGGGTTCACAGTCAGGAATGCGCCTTTGGCATTTCGAGGCTGGTGTCGGGTGCTCTCTGATTTTCTACTGCGTTTCTTCCTTTTACTACTGGAGTCTTCATGATCACGTCTCCTCCGACCGTTCTTCGTATTGGTCCGTGCTCGCTCACCGACGCCCGCGCGCTGCTCGCGCGGCATTACGCACCTGGCATGCCCGCCCGCGTCTGCCTCATGCTGGGCGCGTGGCTGGATGCAGGAACGGCGGATTGGCCGCAGGAAGCCCATCCAACACTCGTCGGCGTTCTCACGGTCAGTCACCCGACGCTGAACGATCGCTGGCGCGCACTTGCATGGCCCGGCGTCTTCGACATGCGCGACAAGCGCGAGCGGGCGCACAAACTCAATGCCGAAGTGCGCCGCATCTCGCGCGTGGTGGTGCTGCCACGCTTTCGAGGCATGGGGATCGCGACTGCGCTGGTGCGTGCGTACCTGAGGCGCCCGCTCACGAAACGGACCGAAGTCATCGCGGCGATGGGCGAATGGTGCCGCTGCTTCGAGCAGGCGGGGATGCGGGCGGTGGAGTGTTCACCGATTGAACGCGATGTGAAGTTGGCTGCGGCGCTGAAGCAACTGCGGATCGCGCCGGAGTTGCTCGCGGATGAGCATGTTGTCCAGGTGCTCGTGCGCGATGAGTCGTTTGTGAAAGCGATCCGCGCGTGGGCGAATGCCGCGGGGGCGACGCGGAAGGTGCTGAGGCGGCCGGAAGCGATCGAAGCCCTCGCACCGATCGCGGCACGCGCGGTTGTGGGGATTCGCGAGCCGGCGCGGGTGTGGGTAAGCGGGGGAGGAGAGTGCGGAATGAAAGGCGAAGGCGGAGCGATGAGCGTTGCATGGGCTGAAACCGAAACCCCCTCCGGCCGCATGCGCGGCCACCTCCCCCTTTGGGAAAGGGGGAGGACGAAAGGCAAGACGGCGAGCGCGTCCAGCGGGCTCTCCCGAAGTGGTGTGAAGCGAGCGAGTCTGATGGCGGAGCGGGAGGTCACCAGATGAGTACGACCCAGGACCAAAGGAGCAGCGCGATTCCGGCGACGATCGCGGATGTTTTTATGACTCGCACCAAGCCGAAGGAATACTCCGGAACGGCCATCGAATCGAAAACAAAGATCACGGCCAGCAGCAGCAGTGGCAGCATGCCGAACTTGGGCATCGCGAAAACTACGAAGCCGAGGTTTAGCACGAACAGGCAGAGCAGGAGCGTGTCGCGCGGATCGTTCCATTGCACGAATCGAGCGCGGCGTTCGAACGCCGCGCGATTTGCTGTGCCGCATTCGGGACAGAGATCGCCACCGGGGACTCCTGCAAGGTCGTACTCGCACTTCATGCAGTGTGTGAGCCCAAGTTTCACGCCTTCCGATACGCGGAGGGACGGCAGAAGTTTCCTCTCGGTTCAGAGTGAACTTCTGCCGGATTCGCGAATCACCAGCACCCTTTCAGGGTGCGGAATGCATGCGACGCCTCCGGGGGTGGCGCTCGCGGACTCGCTTCACCCCCGGCTACTGACCGCCAGTCCTTCGGACTGAAAGGCCAATCCGCTCGCACTTGTCATCCGACATCCGACATCCCATCTCCCACATTTCTTCCTCCTCTACCGGATCTACCAATGCAAACTCCTTTGAACACTGCCCAGTTGGCCGCGTTGTTGCACGAGCACCTCAAACTGTCGGTCGCTTCGCGTGCGCTGATTGATGGGCATCAGGCCCCGCTCGACTATCTCTCGCACGTCTTCTTTCAGGGGCGGGGCGGCTTCGGCGCGCACGGTCTTGCGCATCCGCCCCGCGCACTCGACTCGGTCGTGTGGGCTTCGCGTGGGGGAGGGAAGACTTTTCTCGGCGCTGTCGCCACCGCGCTCGATCTTGTTTTCAAGCCGGGAATCCAGATCCGCATTCTCGGCGGCAGTCTCGATCAATCCAAGCGCATGCACACATATCTGCGTTCGCTCTTTGCTGATGGCCCGCTCGCGGACCTCGTCGATGGAACCATCCGTGATTCGCGCCTCGCGCTCACCAACGGCTCGGCCGTCGAACTGCTCGCGCAATCGCATACCTCCGTCCGCGGCACGCGCGTCCAGACTCTCCGCTGCGATGAAGTTGAACTCTTTCGGGAAGATGTCTTCGACGCCGCGATGCTGGCGACCAGGTCGAAAGTGATCGATATCCCCGGCGTCGGCCCGACCGAGATCGCGGGAAGCATCGAGTGCCTGAGCACGATGCACGTGCCGTTCGGCCTGATGAGCCGGCTGGTGAAAGACAACACACGTCGCATCTTCAAGTGGGGCGTGGTGGATGTGCTGGCAGAGTGCGAGAAGGAAAGAGAGTGCGGGGAGTGTGAGTTGTGGACGGAGTGCAGGGGGAAGGCGAAGAGAGAAGGGGCAAAGGGGCGGAGTGGCGAAGGGGCAGAGGGAGAAGGCGAGTGCGGAGTTCGGAGTGCGGAATGCGGAGTGGAGGAGGAGCGTGATCCGGGCGATGTTCAACGAGCCCTACGCGCAAGCGTGGGGAAGCAATCGCCCGCGCCGACGAACCGATCTCCGAAGCACAAGAGCCCGCAATCGCGTCGCTCAAAGACCAAGCATGCTGCACCCGCCTCAAAGCGCCGGCGACAGACCTTACGAACCCGAAGCGCAGCGAGGGACGCGGTCGCTCAGGAAACACCAACGTCTCCGACAACTCCGAGGCTGTCGTCGAAAGGCACAAAGAAGACGAAAGCGAAAGGAACTTCTGGCGCAGAACCCGTGCCGCATGCAACCGCGCCGGTCGCTGCGCTCGCGGCTCGTACGGCACGCGAAGGTGAAAGCTTCGGTCACCTTTCTGTTGATGATGCGGTGCGCATGAAGCGCCGCGTCAGCCTGCCTCAGTGGAACACCGAGATGCTCTGCCTCGAACCCAGCCGCGCGGATTCGGTGTTCCCGGAGTTTGATCCGAAGAAGCATGTGTTTCGGGATTGGGAGGATGAAGACAGCTTTCGCGCAGAGAGTGGCATCGCCCTTCTGGGCGATGTGCCTTTCGCGGAAAAGGCAGAAGACACCGCAGCGTGTGGCACCGCCCTTCCGGGCGGTGTGCCTGATCCGCGCATCCCTGCCGCGAATGTCGATGAGATCGCCAGAAGAATCACCGCCCGGAAGGGCGGTGCCACGCACTGCGGTGCCCCGATCGACGCCCAGGCCTCTTCGCTCCTCCTCGCAAAGCGAGAGCGGGAACGCAAAGCCCGCGGCGAACTCTGGGTCTGCGGCATCGACTTCGGATTTCGTGCGCCGACGGTGATTCTGTGGGGCGCGGTCGAGGCGCACACGCGGGTGCTGCGCATCCTCGATGAACGCATCGTCGAGCGGGCCACCACCAAAGAACACGTCGAAGCGATCTTCAAAGGCAACGGGCGGGGCTGGAAGTTGCCGGATTTCGTGGGCGTTGATCCTGCGGGCAAGCATGTGCAGCCGCAAACGGGTGTTGCGGATGCGAAGGTGCTGGGAGAATCCGGTCTGGATGTGCGGGCGAGATCGCTGGGCGTCGGCGCGGGTCTGCATCTGATTCGCGCGCGGCTTGCGCCGGCGGAAGGGCCGGTGCGGCTGTTTGTGCATGTGCGGTGCCGCGGGTTGGTTGAGGCGCTGACGAAGTACCACTATCGCGTGGATGCGCCGGAAGACATGGAGCCGGTGAAGGACGGGAGCGATCACGCGGTGGATGCGTTGAGATACATGGTGCTGAATCTGGATGTGGGCTTTGCGACCACGGCAAAGAAGTACTAAAGGCGTTCACCAAAGAGGCACAGAGACACAGAGAGAGCAGTGTGTTGAAGACCGGGACTTCCCTTCCCCAGCCCTTTCCCTCCCCCCACACGGGGAAGGGGCTTCTGAAAGAAAGCATCGCGTGTGCGGTGCTGTGTTGGAACTACTTGAACTACAGGAAACGAGTCATGAAGACGAAGAAGAAACCTACGCGGCGTGAGATTGTGCGCGAGATTCAGGCGATGGCGGCGGCGAATGGCGGGAAGATTCCTGCGCGTGAGACGTTTGCGCGGGAATCGGGAATTCCGGTGCATTACTGGCGCGGGGTGTTCTGGTCGAACTGGAGCGAGGCGCTTCAGGAATCAGGGTTCAAGCGCAGTCCGGCATGGCGCACGGACGAGGAACTGCTGGACGAGTACGGGAAGTACGCGCTCGAGTTGAAGCGGTTGCCGACGGCGCCGGACCTTCGGCTGCGTTCGCAGAAGAAGCGGACATCGAAGTGGGGAACGTATTCGGCGCGGTTCGGCGGGCGCGATGGGCTGCACTTGCGGCTGCGCACGCACTGGAAGGGGAAGAAGCGCGGGAAGGAGATTCTGAAGCTGTGCGCGAATCGGCCGGTGCGGCGGGCACGGGGAACGGACATGCCGATCGTGCCGGGGTATGTGTACCTGATGCGGTGCGGGGAGCTCTACAAGATCGGGAAGGCAGAGAAGGTGGAGGAGCGGTACAAGGAGTTGGTTGGGATTGTGCCGCAGGAGCTGGTGATTCTGCACCGGATCAAGACGGATGATTCATACGGGGTGGAGACGTACTGGCACAAGCGGTTTCGGAAGAAGTGGGTGAAGGGGGAGTGGTA
>JAEUJD010000038.1 GCA_016793015.1 Phycisphaerales bacterium | reverse complement strand
CGCGCTTGGCGAGCGAAGCCTGATCCGACGAATCGTAAATCGAGAACTCGGGCTTCAGGCCTGCTGCTTCCGCGTACCGGCGGAGCAGGCGCGCGCACAGCGAGTGGAAGGTCGTCACGGTGAGACCGCGTGTGAGTTTCGGATCGTGCCCGAGCACGGTCATCACGCGCTCGCGCATCTCTGCCGCGGCCTTGTTTGTAAACGTCACCGCCAGGATCGACCACGGGGGCACACCCTGATGGATCAAAAACGCGATGCGGCGCGTGATCACCCGAGTCTTGCCGGAGCCAGCGCCCGCAAGCACCAGCAGCGGCCCCTCGGTCGTCTGCACGGCCTGCATCTGCGGAGCCGTCAGCCCTTTGAGAAGCTCTCCTGCTTCTGCGCCCATTTCACTCTGACTCGGCATTTCTTCCTGCAACACTCGGGCTCCTTCCCGTTGCGACAGAGTAGTGGCGCAGGAACCGGGGTGCAACGCCAAAGCCCCGCCGCCCGGCGTCGGAAATCCCGTTCGAGACGGGCGATTCCGGTGCCAATCTTGCTTTTCACTTCGTTTCCCGCGAACCACTGTTAGGCTGCAGCTTCAGCCCGCGGGTGCGCGCGGGCGTTTCCATCACGAAGAGGGGGTACCGATGCTCAACCGTTCCACATCCATCATCGCCGGCGCGATCGCCGGAATCCTGTCGGGAAGCGGCGTCGCGGCCAACGCTCAGACGTTCCTCGGCCCCACGCCCTACCTCTGCTTCAGCGACAGCCCGTTCAGTGGGCTCTCGCTTGGCTATTTCCATCTCGAAACATTCGAGGATCACCTCTTCAATGTGCCCGGCGTCACAGCCAATCAGGGCGGCGTGACCAGCGTTGTCTTTGGTCCTTCGATCCACGATTCGGTCGATTGCGATGATGACAGCATCGACGGCTCGGGCCTGATGGGCGATTCGTTCTTTGGGGCTGCCGATATGCGGTTCACATTCCATGCCGAAGTGCTCGGCTCGCTTCCCACACACGCCGGCATCGTTTGGACCGATGGCGGCGGTGGAGCGACGGTCATCTTCGAGGCGTTTGACAGTGCGGGAATCTCGCTCGGCACCGTCTCGGGCCAACACGCCGACAATGCCAACAACGGCGAGACCGGCGAAGACCGCTTCTATGGAATCATCAACGCTTCCGGAATCTCGGCGATCCGCATCAGCCACAACAGCGGCGGCCTTGAAGTCGATCACCTGCAATACGGAGGCGCGGCTCCGGGCTGCCCGGCGGACCTGAACGGCGATGGGCAGGTCGATGACGCCGACTTTGTCATCTTCATCTTCGCGTACAACACCTTGGACTGCGCAGACCCGGCGATGCCCGCGGGCTGCGCATCGGACCTCAACAACGACGGCGTTGTCGAAGATTCGGACTTTGTCATCTTTGTCGCGGCGTACAACACGCTTGTCTGCCCGGAATGAGCCCAGTTCCTCGGTCCATGGCCGCGGCATTCTGAAGGTCAATCCGCAGGGGAGCTTGCGATGGCCGGTTCATTGCCGATCAACGGAGTCTTCCCGGTGTTCAAGAAAACTCGGCGTGGAGGGGACGGCAAGTACGCGCGAAGCCGCCTGCTGGTCGCTTCTGTTTCGCTCTTCATCCTGGCACCAACAGCCTCCGTCCTCGCACAACTGCTGGGCACCAACCTCTTCCCCTCCGACAACCCGTGGAACCAGTCGATCGCGAACGCGCCGGTCGCGGCCAATTCCGCGGCGGTGATGAACAACATCGTCTCGGCCTACGGCAACAACCGATTTCATCCTGATTTTGGCGAGGTGACGGGCGGCACGAGCGACCTGTACGGTGTTCCTTTCAACGTCGTGCACGGCAACACGACACCGAAGATTTCGGTCGTGCTCGGGATCTATGCCAGCCAGAGCGACCCGCAGCCGTGCCCGATTCCCGCCAACGCGGTGCTGGAAGGCGATTACCAGAACGGGCCGAGGTTCGGGGTGAACGCGCGGGGCGATTCGCACCTGCTCGTTTGGGATGCGGATACGAACATCCTGTACGAGTTCTATCGCGCATCGCGTCCGAGCGAGAACGGCGACGGAAAGTGGCACGCGGACAGCCAGGCGGTGTGGGATCTCAATGTGAACTCGTTCCGGCCTCGAGGGTGGACGTCGGCGGATGCCGCGGGCTTGCCCATTCTCACGGGGCTGGCTCGCCCCGATGAGCTTGCGTCGGGCGTGATCCGGCATCCGCTTCGGTTCACGCTTCAGAACGCGGTCATTCTGAATAAGTACATCTATCCGGGCTCGCACGTGGCGAACCCGGGCAACAACAACGCTGCGATTCAGCCGCCGATGGGCTCGCGATTCCGGTTGAAGGCGAGCGTCAATATTTCGAACATGTACCCGCAATCGAAGATCGTCGCGCAGGCGATGAAGGACTACGGCCTGATTCTCGCGGACAACGGGAGCAATTTTTTCGTGACGGGCGCGAGCTACTCCGTTGACGCCAACAACGCCTTTACGGTGACGTGGGACGATGATGACATTCAGGATTCGGTTCGAGGTCTCAAGAGCCTTCGCTATGCCGACTTCGAGATGGTGGACCTGACGCCGATCGTGACAGGTCTGAGTGCATCCTCGGGAGCACCCGGATCATCGCTGACCGTGATCGGACAGAACTTTTCGGGTTCGTGCGGCAATCTCAGCGTGCTGTTCGGCAGCACGCCTGCGACCAATGTGACCTTTGTGGATGATGGGCACCTGCTTGTGACGGTCCCGGCTGGGTCTGGCGCTGTTGATGTGCGGGTTCGATCGGGGATTGTGACGCCGGCGGAAACGCAGAACATCAAGTCGCCCATTTTCGGCTACGGCATTTCCGCGATCGAGCCGGATGCGCAGTTCACGTTCGGCGCGGCGTGCCCGGGCGATCTGAACGGGGATTCGATGGTGGATGATTCCGATTTCGTGATCTTTGCGGGCGCGTATGACCTGCTCGACTGCGCTGATCCTTCGATGCCCGCGGGCTGCCCGGGTGATTTGAATGACGACGGGTTTGTGGATGATGCCGATTTCGTTGTGTTTGCGAACGCGTACAACGCGCTGGTTTGCTTGTAAATCGTGCACGCAACATTCCTCTGCCCCTCCGGGGCAGGATATGACTTCGCTTCTCGTCCACGGGTTGCGCTCGCTCGAAGACTCGCTTGCTGCACCCGTGGCTACAGGCCGCCGCCCCGCTGGGGCGAAGAGGGACTTCCGCGAATGGAGTCACGGGATAAACGCACATTGGCCGAGCCGAAAGAAGAGAGGACACCCGCGGCAGACAACAACCACGGCCCCAACGGGGCCGCGGGTTGTAGCCACTGGTGGAGCGGGGCCGCTTTGGGCCTCGCGGAACCGGTGGAAGGAATACCCCCTTCAACATTCTGCCCCGGGAGGGGCAGAGGAGGCGGGCAAGACCCTTCAATCGAACACGTATCTCTCTTCAAACTCGATCTCGTGCAGACGGAGCATCCGCAGGAGTTCGGACTTGAAGTCTTCTTTCTTGTGATGCTCGTGCTGACCGGCGATGTACGCCTTGACCGCGCCCTCCTGCGACTTGCTGACTGAAAACGCGCCGTACCCCTCCTGCCAAGCGAACGCACCGAGACTTGGGAACGTGTCGTGTATCCATTTGGACGAGTTCGCCTTGACGTCCCGCATCAGGTCCGAAACGGTCATGTCGGGCCGCCACCGCAGGTACATGTGGACATGGTCCTCGATGCCGCCGATGTCGTAGAGGACACCCTTTTCGCTCCGCACGATGCCGCCCATGTACGGATACAGTCGCTCGGCGACGTCGGGCGTGATCCACGGCGTGCGGTGCTTTGTCGAGAACACGATGTGCAGGAGGATCTGGGAGTATGTACCCGGCATGGTGAGCCTTTCTCTGGAATGCGGGAGTCCGCTGACCCTTCGAAGCAGAAACAGAATAAGAAAATCACCGGTCCACGGGTTGCGCGACGCTCACCCGTGGATACAGGCTGCCGCCCCGTTGGGGCGAAGAGGGACTAAGTGCGATGGCCCCGAAGGGGCCAGGGCCTGTAGCCACTGGTGGAGCAAGGCCGCTTTCGGCCTTGCGGAACCAGTGGACGGAGTATCCCGTTCAACATTCTGCCCCGGAGGGGCAGAGGAGTCCGCTGCCCCTGTCGGGGCAGAAACAGGATAAAAAAACGATCGGTCCACGGGTTGCGCGGCCCGGCTGGCGACGGGCTGCGCTGCACCCGTGGCTACAGGCCGCCGCCCCGTTGGGGCGAAGAGGGACTGAGTGCGATGGCCCCGAAGGGGCCAAGGCCTGTAGCCACGGGTGAAGCAAGCGAGTCTTCGAGCGAGCGCAACCCGTGGACGCATCGCCCAGATCCAATCTGCCCCGGAGGGGCAGAGGAGACGTATTTGGTTGTCAAAGAGAGGGAAGGCATCGGGCATCGGAAAAGGTGTCACGCCGCTTCTTGCAGCTTCTCCAGTTCCTTTTTGAGCTCCACGACGTGGATGGGACACTTCTCCCAGTTGTGATGCCAGCAGACGATGACGTCGCAGGCGGAGGCATCGTGCTTGTGCGCTTCGAAGTTCCGGCTCTCGAATTCAAACTCGATGCGGACGCGCCTCAGGCGGCCATCTTTGCCCTCTCGCTTCGCTTCACAATCCGGAAACGCGGTCTGCATCGCCTCGACCGAATACCCGAGTTGCCTCGCGAGACAACCGAAGAGATACACCACCCCCGCCTCGTTGACCGGCGCGTGGCGCAGAAGATCAAAGTTGAGGGGTTTGCCGTAGGTCGCCGTGGTAGGCGGAGCAAAGTTGGTCGCGGCATCCAGCTCGGAAGGAGCGAGAGGCTGCCCGACGCGTTGCGCCTCGCGAGAATCGATGAGCTTGACCACATCATGCCAGTCGCGGTCCTCGCCGGAGCGGGCCTTGAAGGCCATTGCCACACCGGCCCAGGAGTCGAACACGCGCCGGAACGCGTTCACGCTGTATTCCCCCCGCGATCTGTAGTCGGCCAGGCGTGGGAGGTGTCCGAGTTTGCGCGCGAGGTTTCCCCAGTCATCGAGCAGCCGATTCGAGTCCCCGCACTTCAAGATGTTCGGGGGCAGGTTTGCCGCGGCGAGCGCGTCGTTGTATGTCTCGAAGTGCGCCTCAAAGTGACGTTGATGCATGCCGAGCTTTGCGAACAGTTCGATCTTGGTGGGCGTGCGCCCGAGCTCGGCGCCGAGTGACACCAGAGCTTCGACAATCTGAGTGCCGGTGAAAGTGCGGGTTGGACGTGCCATGGGTAGGGCCTTTCAATGAAGGAAGAAGAGGAAAAATGGAATGTGCCGCGGGCGTTGGGTGAACGCGTGCGCGGCGATCAACATGTGATTGGGCGTGATGTGGGAGCGAGCCCGCGTGGGGTTGGGTTGGAGCGGGCTTTGAGCGGAGCGATCGAGCCTGTGTAGGTCGTTGAAGTTGGTGAAGGTCGGACGGTGTAGAAATGCAGGCGATCGGGCTGGTGCGCGGTCGCGACGGGGAAGCATATCAGATTTGGAGTTCGTTTGGTCTAAATTCGGCAAATTTTTGATAGAATGTCGAATTTCCTGTTT
>JAEUJD010000001.1 GCA_016793015.1 Phycisphaerales bacterium | reverse complement strand
GAGCCAACCCGAGCTCACCTTCCCGAGCATCGCCGATGCCGATCGCGTGCGCGAGCTGATCCGCCAGAACGTCGAACGCATGCGCCGGCTGCGGGGCGTCCGCGAACTCGACGTCGCCGACGAAAACACCGGTATCGCATTCGGAGGCTGACCTACCCGCGCGCCGCCTTCACCAGTTCATCAAACAACCTCTGCCCGACCGCGCCATCCCGCGTTCGCTCCGGGTGCCACTGCACCCCCACATAAAACTTCCGGGCCGAATCAAACACCGCCTCCACCACTCCGTCCCCGCTTTTCGCGATCGGCGTCAGTCTCCCAGCATCTGCCACGGCCTGCTTGTGTTTGCTCTGCACAACCCCGGCGTACAGAAATTTTCCATCCTTCGTTGCGCCACCGATCGGCGTCACCGCGTGCTCTTCGCCCCAGTGTTCCGCGTGCGACGGAAGATCATCCGCCATGTGCTGATTCAACGTCCCCCCCGCCGCCAGGCTCATCATCTGCATTCCAAGGCACACACCCAGCACCGGCGCATCGCCCGTTTGCAGGCCCGCAAGCAACCTCGTCTCAAATTCCTGACGCAGCGGATGCACCGGATTCGCCTTCGCGTGCGTCGGCACCCCGAACGACTCCGTCCGCGGATCATCGCCCCCCGTGAACACAAATCCGTCGCACCGTTTTAGATACTCCTCCACCAGCGCCACGTTCGGTGGCAGCAGCACCGGCAGCCCGCCCGCCCGCTCGACAGCCTCGCAATACGCCTGCGCCACATCCAACTTCACCCGCCCGTCCTTCTCCGTGACGTCCACCGTGATCCCGATGATCGGCTTGCCCTGGTTCACGTCCGACTCCATTCATTCAGACCCCGCGGCACGCTCCGGCTCTACACTCATCCAATGTCGCGCGCCGCCGCACTCATCTGGATCCTGATCGCTCTGATTCTTGGGCTGGTTGTCTGGTTCACCACGCCCCGCGCCGTGCTGCCATCGGCGTCGGCACAGTTCCTTCCCGATTTTTCCCCCGCTGAGGTCACCCAGATCGATCTCGGTTGGCCCGGAGGCGAAACCGCCCGTCTTTCCAAATCCGATTCCCGCTGGATCCTCCAAGCAAGGCCCGCGAACGTCTCCGACGCGAGCACGCAAACGCCCGCCTTGCCCCCTTGGCCCGCAGAATCCAGCCGCGTGCAGGGGCTTCTGCGCCTGATTTACGAGGCGCGCGAAGGCGCCGACGCTCAGGCCATGCCCTCGGCGATCTTTCTGACGCTGCTCCGCGAAAGGGGCGATCCCGTCCGCCTCGCCATCGATCCAAACACGCTCGGCGGCGCGGGCCGCATCGCCCGCCTCACCAGCGACGGCCGCGTGCAGGCGGTCGCCGCCATCGACGAGCAGTTTGTACGCGCGCTCGAATCAAGCGCAATCGAATCGTGGCGCTCCAAAGACCTTCTCTACTGGCCCCCGCAAGCCACCACCGGGTTCGATTCCCGAGCCGGGACCGACTCAATCGAGCTCATCAAGGCCGGCGGCACATGGATCATGCAGGCGCCGATCGCGGTCAAGGCCGATGCCGCCACCGTGGAGGGTTCGCTCCTTCTGCTCTCCAAATCCGCAGTGGATCGCTTCCTTCCCGCACAATCGCCCCGCGACGAAGCGTGGAAAGAGCCAGCACGAATCATCCGTCTCGCGTCGCGATCGAACGCCAATACGAACCGTCTCGATATCGAGCAAACCATTCAAGTCGGGCCCGCGATCGATTCCACCTCGCGCATGGTCCGCATCACGGCCACCGATCTCGCAGCGAAATCGATCCTCTGGGGACCAGAAATCGCGATCGTGAATAGCTCCACGCTCGAAGCGATCCCCTCGGCTCCAAACGCATTCATCTCACGCCGGTCGCTCGATCTGCCCGCCGCCGACATCGGGGCGATTCAGATCGAATCGCCCGGCAACGTCGCGATCGTGAAGCGCGCCGCCGATGGAACCTTCGGCGCCGCCGACGCACCCATTCGCGACCTGCTCCGCCTCCTGAGCGAGACGCCCGCAACTCAGATCCGAATACTCGAATCCGCATCGCCCCCCGATACCGGCAACGACTCGATCCGAATCCGTGCCCTCGGGCCCAACTCCGAGCCGCTCGGCGAATTCGTCATCCAAGTGGCCTCGGTCACATCGAAAACGACCGGCGCGCCGCCGGCTCCGGCCCTCGAGATTGTCGATCGCCTGGTCGCTCGCTCGGTCCCGTGGCAGCGCCCCACCGACTTCGTTGCAGCTCTGCGGGCCATAAAGGCCAACTGAGCCAACGGCTGAATCTTTTCGCGACGCGCAGACTCCCGAACGCAAACTCCCGGACGTACTTGCATCACCCACTTCTGCGTCCGACCGGCGTCCTACTTCCCCGCAACCCCAATATCCGTCCGGTACTGCGCCCCTTCGAAGCTGATCTTCTTGATCGCCTCGTACGCCTTGCTGCTCGCATCCTGCACCGTCGCGCCAAGCCCCGTCACGCCCAGCACGCGCCCCCCGTTCGTCACCGTCGCCCCTTCGCGATCCTTCTTCGCGCCAGAGATCGTCACGAACACATCCTTCATCTTCTCTGCCTCATCAATGCCCAGAATCGGCGTCCCCTTCTTCGGCGCATCCGGGTATCCCCGCGCCGCCATCACCACGCAGCTCGCCGCCCGCGTATCCCATTCGACATCCACGCGATCAAGCGTCCCCTCGCACGCGCCGCACAGAAGATCTATCAGATCGCTCTTGAGCCGCGCCATCAGCGGCTGACATTCCGGATCACCAAAGCGGCAATTGAATTCCAGCACCTTCGGCCCCGCGGGCGTCAGCATGAGCCCCGCATACAGCACGCCCTTGTACTCGATCCCATCCCGCCGAAGCGCATCGATCGTCGGCACCAGGATCTCGCGTTCCACATGCCGCAGCGTTTCTTCGTCGATGTTTTCCGCAGGGCAATACGCGCCCATGCCGCCGGTATTCGGCCCCTTGTCCCCATCCTGCAGCCGCTTGTGGTCGCGGCAGGCCGGCAGCACCAGAATATTCCCGCCGTCCACAATCGCCAGAACCGACACTTCCGTTCCCTCAAGCCGCTCTTCGATCACCACGCGCCGGCCCGCATCACCAAATTCCTTCTTCACCAGCATCCGCTCAAGCGCCTCGTGCGCTTCCTTGAACGTATTCGGCACGATCACGCCCTTGCCCTTCGCAAGCCCTGCCGCCTTGATCACCGGCGGCGCCTCTGCGTGCGATTCGCGGCTCTTGGCAACCAGCCCTTTCGAGCGGCTATCGAGCGCGGGCGGGCTTTCACGCGAACTCAAATAGTCCTTCGCCGCCCGGATGTCCGTAAAGATGCGAGCATCACCCGTGGGGATCGACGCCGATCGCATCAACTGCTTCGACCACGCCTTGTCACCCTCAAGCTTCGCCGCTTCCATCGACGGTCCGAACACCAGCCTCCCCGGCGCTTTCAACTTGTCCGAGTATCCCTCGCACAACGGATCTTCCGGCCCGATCACCACCAGCCCAACTTTGTTCTTATCGCAAAACTGCTCGAGCCTGTAAATCTCGCGAATGCCCACCGGCACATCCACGGCCTTCGCCAGCTTCGCCAGCCCCGCATTCTCAGGGTGCGTAATCCAAAGGTCGCCCAGCCGGCGCGATTCGCGCAGCTTCATTGCGATCGCGTGCTCGCGACCTCCGCCCCCCACCAGCAGCACATTCACCTTCTCAGCCATCGCGCTCCCTATCGCCGCAACCGCGGCAAACCGGGGCGATGGTAGCTATCAGGCAGGCGCGCCGGCTCGTTCCGCGAAACGCATTTCATTCGCGTCCCACTGTTCCAAAGCCTTCTGAAACAACTCCGATGCCCGTTCCACGGCACCCGCAATCTCTCCCGGCCCCGACGGCCAGCTCAACCGCTCAATCTCCCCATACACATCGCGAGGCAAATCTTCCCGCAAATACCGAAATCCAAAGTCATGCCGCTCCACGCAGTGCAAACACCTCAGCAAATCCACCAGCGGCCGAAGCACCAACGCCTGGTAGAAATACGCCGCATCCACCGGCAACCCCCGCCGCGCAAACTTCACCGGCAAATGCCGATACAGCGGAAACTTCAGCCGAACTTCCTTCACCTTCTTCTCCGCCGCCCCGCGGCACGCACGCACATCAACGTGCTGCTCCTTCACCAGGCCGACCTTGTCAAACAAGATCCGCCCCACACCGTGCCGCTCCTTCTCAAACCACGGATGCGGCTTTCCTTCCTCCACAATCAACCAGTCGATCATCAGATCTTCCGGCGCATTCTCCAGTTGATAAAACGCCTGCTCAAACCCGTGCCACGTCGGCATCGGTAGCCGAAAACGAATCCGAATCGGCGAGATGCTTTCCACCGCCGCCTCAATCGCCGCAGCAACCGCCTCGGTCTTCCCCGCCGCGCCGATCACCATCAGGTCAATATCCGACCATTCATCCGCGCGCTTGTTCGCATCACTCCCCCCCAGCCACGCGGCACGAATATCCGGATTCTCCCGAAGCCCCGCGTCCAATCCGTGGATGATCTCCTCGCGTTTCAGCATGCGCCGTGTACACGCAAACCCCACGAAAGTTTCGCGAGGGCCCGCCGCACCGATTGACTGTTTGCTCCCTCACGCCTATGTTTGCACCAGATTGCGGGGTGGAGCAGCCCGGTAGCTCGTCGGGCTCATAACCCGAAGGTCCCAGGTTCAAATCCTGGCCCCGCTATTTGAGAATCCCCGTGCCGCAAGGTGCGGGGATTGTCGTTTTGGACTGCACGATCGCACCAGTCATTCGCGGAGCCCAAAGCTCAAGCGTCTGCACACGCCCCATCACCCAGCCGGTCCCCGCAGATCGCACGCGTTACAAAAACCGCCACAGAATCGCCAAAAAGACCAGCGCCAAAACTCCCGCCACGATGAACCACTGCGGGTTTGCCGAGTTTGTGAGCCGCAGAAACCCTCGTTGCGGTTCCGCGACATCCGCGTACGCCCGCACCCTTGCCCCCGCCGTGTACTCCCGAATCTCTTCGAGCGCACTCTCCCGGCTCGCGTACCCGGTCACGATGACAGTTGGATACAGCAGATCGCTCTCGTACCGAACGCCCCCCACCGTGTACGCAAACCGCACCTCCGGCACATACGACTTCGTGCTGTTATCTCTCAGCAGCCGCTGGTCCGTATCCAGCGACTTGCTCTCGGTCACACCCGCCGACAGCACCTCCGCTTCCACTTCCACCGCATTCGCCATCACGCGCTGCTGGATGAACATCTCCCGCGTGCCGACCGTGATCAGCATGATGCCCAGGCCCCCAAAAACCAGCACAAAGATTCCGAGCATCACATAGTCCATAAACGCGCGCTTCCTCTTCTTCCGCCGCGGCGGTTCCTCAAACATTTTCACGTCTGACTCTCCGGCCGATACCCCAGAATCTCCGCGATTTCCGCTCGGTCCTCATCCATTCCGCTCGAGTATCGGTCCGCTTCCTCCTGCGTGTGCGGATCGGGATACGCGCTCAGCCGATGCTGGAGCGCCCGCTTGTACAGCTCCAGCGCCCTCGGTTTCGCAGGCCCGCCCTTCCCGTCCTTGCGCACCTGGTCCCGAAGAGCCGCCGCAAACAAATCCGAAAGCGCTGCACGCCCCTGCCCGCTGTCATCCGCCGAAAGCATCACTCGCGCCGCTTCATCGAAACGGTCGTCCGCGATCAGCGGCCCCGCCTGCCGGATCGCCTCCTCTCGCGCCCGCGTCAACTTCCTCTTGAACACCTCCGCCTCGTCGTCGGGCGTCGGGGCTTCCGCTTTCAATTTCTCCAGGTTCTCAAGGATCTCGATGTCGTACTTCGACCCGTTGTCTTCCGGGTTGACCGTCGGTCCCTTATGCCGCACCAGCTCGATCGAGTAGATGCAGTCCTCCAGCCTCTTCATGAACCGCGGCTCCAGTTCCCGCGTGCACAGCGCCTGCGCCACCACAAACCGCCCCCCATCCTCCATCGCCACGAAACTCATCACCAGTTCGTTCTCGCCGTCGCGATGAAGCCCCGTCGCCAGAAGCGCCGGGTGGTTCTTGTGCAGCCCGCCGACATACGCGGGACCGATGCTGAGCAGCGTGATCCCGCACTCCGGGCACAGCGCAACGAATTGATCGCGCACCGTCCCCTCCCCAAAGTTCGCCCGCCCCATCACCGAAATCCCCGCGCACACACCGGGCGACGAGATCTCAAGCAAGGGAACGAATCCCGGCGCACGCCCGATCCCGCATGCGAGCCCCGCCAACCCTTTTTCAGCAAACCCAACCGGCACCTTCATGATGAAGTCGAGGTCGAGCGGCCTCTCGTGAAATGTCGAACGCGAAACCGACATCACGCGCTCCCGAACTCACCATTCGATCTTCACGAGAATTACCAGAAGCACGATCACGACCGCCAGGGGCGAAATGCCCACCGCCGCCGCCGGCCATGGCTTCTGCTTCACCATCAGCACGATCGCTCCAGCAAGAACCGCGACCTGCAGAATCAAAAGCCCCAACATCATCCACTTGCCCTGCTGCACCTGCCCCGGCTTCGCGTTCGCGAGCCCCGCCGCCAGAAGCACGATCATGCTCAGCGTGCTGAACACGCCCACAATCGAGGCGAAAATCGAAGCGATAATCTGCATAATCAACAGTACCGCCCCCCCATTTATTTCGCACCGGGCACAGCCAAAATCTCCAGCACCGACAACGTAAACGCCATCGCCCCCGTCTTGATCGTCCTCTCCCGATCCGGCGCAAACCGCGAGTTGTGAGGCCCCGGCAGCATCATCGCCCGTCCCGCTGCCTTCGCCTCCGCAAACACCTTCGGATCGACGGCGCCCACCTGAAACTGGATCCCCGGCACGCCCGCGCGGCTGGCAAATATGCCAAAGTCCTCCGAGGTCATGTGGGGCTCCGATGCCCGCGCGCCCTCCTCGCCCAATCCGCGCTTCAGCACAACCAGCAGCCGACCCGCCAGCGCCGGATCGTTCACGACAACTTCCGATGATTCAGATTCCACGATCGTCACCAGCGGCTCCTTCGGTGCACCGCCCGCGATCGCTTCCCCCTTCGCGATCCGCGCAATCGACTCCAGCATCTTCTTCTGCACTTCCGGCTTGTACGACCGCACCGTCAACTGGATCTTCGCCTCATCCGGAATGATGTTCCGCTTGTTGCCAGCGTGGAACGTCCCCACCGTCACCACCGCGTCATCAAACGGGTCAACCTCGCGCGACACGATCGTCTGCAGGGCACCCACCGCTCGTGCCGCGATCACCAGCGGATCGACCGTCCGATTCGGCATCGCCCCGTGCCCGCCCCGGCCGAAGAACGTGATATCCACCGAGTCCGACGCCGCCGAAGCCGGCCCCGCGACCACGCCGATCTGCCCCGCCGGCATCGTGTTCGCCACGTGAATACCAAGCACATAGTCCGGCTTTGGGAATCGCGTGTAAAGCCCGTCTTTCACCATCGCGATCGCGCCGTGCACGATCTCCTCCGCCGGCTGCGCCACAAACACCAGCGTGCCCCGCCACAGATCCTTCGACTGCGCGAGCACTTGGGCCGCACCAAGCCACGCCGCCATGTGCGCATCATGCCCGCACGCGTGCATCACCGGCACCGTGTCGCCCACCTGATTCACGCCCATCGCCTTGCTCGCAAACGGCAAGTCCGTCTGCTCGAGCACCGGCAGCGCATCCATATCCGTACGCAGCAAAACGGTCGGGCCGGATCCATTCCGAAGCACCCCCACCACGCCCAGCCCGCCCACTCCCTCGGTCACCTCGTACCCCGCTGCACGCAACCCCTCCGCCATCTTCTTTGCCGTCTTCTCTTCCTTCAGCGACAGTTCCGGATTCTGGTGCAGATCGATATAGAGCGCATCGAGCGCCGGATAAATCGTGTTGATCGCCTCGACCGGGGTTGCCGCATACCCGGCTCCCGTCACACTCAAAGCCCCCATCGCCCCCATCACCCACGCGACGCCCGCAATCCACGCCAAGCCCAACGGTTTCCGGTGTTGCATGAATTCATGATACCGACGCCGCGATGGAACGCACCGGTATCTCCGCGCAGCCGCGAAGCGGCGACCAGCCTGTAGCCTGGGGCGTGCGCCCCAGGAAAACCCGATACAAATCAGCGCTTTGTCTTCGACTTTCCAAGCCGCAACGCGGCGGCACATCCCGGTAACGACCCGCCACACCGGCGAATGGCCACGCTCGCGCCGGAATCGCACCCGCGTTCACGGCACAAACGTCCGCTCCCACCGCGCAAATATGCCCACCTGCGAAGGCTCCATCCCCCGCTTCTGCAGCTCATAAAACTCGGCAAAGTCCGCGACCGCCGCGCTGATCGCCTCGAAGCGGCGCTTCTTCTGATCGCGAATGCCCCGCAGCGGCTCTTCGAAAAACGCAATGACCGCGCCGTTCCTTCCGAAGTACGCACGGAATCGATCGACCGTTTCCTTGTCCCACGCCGCAAGCTTCTCGAAGACCGCGGCTTCCGCTTCCAGCACTTCTTCCTCATGATTGATCACAAGGCTGCCGGTCGCATTCAACACCGGCCGCTTCTCGGCACGCGGGTCGGAACCGGAAAAAGATTCTGGCTTGCGAAACATGTGGTCCCCTTTCTGTTGGTCCCATTTCCGACAGTCATCGTTCCTGTCAATCAATTTGGCGTTTCGGGCTTGAATCGCGTGTGACTCCAGGTTGAATCAGTTTTCACACGGATGCTGTTGCGTCGCGATCCGGCAAATGTTGCTTCCTTCATCCGTTCAGGCGACGGTGCACGGCTCAAAAGTGCGCAGCGTCACTGCCTCCGCACCAACTTCCGGTGCGAAGGCCACTCGTCGCAATCACAAATCCGCCCCGTCCTTTACGCGATGTGCCGCACCAATCCTCCATCCACCCGCAGCGTCGCACCGTTGATCGCCGAAGCTTTCCCGCTCACCACAAACGCGACTGCGTCGCCGATTTCCTTTGGATCAATCAGCCGTTGAATGAGCGACGTGGGGCGATTCTCTTTCATGAAGGCTTTGCCTGCCTCGGCCGTGCTCTTGCCGGGAAACAAGTCGCCCACGAACTTCTCGACGCCCTCGGTCAGTGTCGAACCCGGCAACACCGTGTTCACAGTCACCGCAGTTCCCTTCGTCAGTTCCGCCAGACTCCGCGAGATCGAGAGCTGCATTGTCTTCGTTGCGCTGTAGTGCGCCATTTCCGGTGCCGGGGTCAAACCCGATTCACTCGAGATAAACACCACGCGCCCCTCGCCTCGTTCGAGCATCCCCTTGAGATAGTGCCGGCTCAGCCGCACGCCGCTCATGATGTTCACCTCGAAGAGGTGCTGCCACGATTCATCCGTCTCTTCGAAGAACCCCACCGCCTCGTACGTGCCAAGGTTGTTGACGAGAATGTCCACCTTGGGGTACTTGGCGATCGATGCCGCACATCCCGAGGCCGTCCCGTTGTCCGCTGCAAGCCCAAGCAACTCCGCATTCGGCGCCGTCTTGCGGATCTTCGCCATCGCCTTGGCGACGCTCCCTTCCGTCCGCCCGTTCACAATCGTCGTCGCCCCTTCGCGCGCAAGCGACCGGGCAATCTCCAGCCCGATCCCCCCGCTCGATGCCGTCACAAGTGCCACTTTCCCGTTGAGCCCAAGGTCCATGCATGCTCTCCCGCGCTCGTGCTCGCGTGTCTCGTGCCGCCGAATACACAGCCCACATCATTCCCCTTCGCCGCACTCCCAGTTCCCGGCCCCGCGCATCATCCCCCTCTTCACCTCCTCACCTCCTCACCCCCGTCACCTGCCTCGGCAAATTCTGAAGCACAAACCCTGCCAACTCTTCCACCCGCCCCCGATTCGCCAGACTCTTTCTGAAACACAACCCAATCCTTCTCGATGGCGGCTTCTCATCAAAGTCGCGAAGTGTCACCAGTTCCGCCAGCGCCCGGGGCAGTTCACACGCGAGCGCCGGCAACAGCGAATACCCGCTTCCCGCCGCCACCAGATATTTCAGCGTTTCCAGGCTCGTCGTCACCAGCAAAGGCGACACACCCCCGCGCTTGCCGCAGACCGCAATCGCCTGATCCCGCAGGCAGTGCCCATC
>JAEUJD010000222.1 GCA_016793015.1 Phycisphaerales bacterium | reverse complement strand
TGGAACGAGGCGCGATAGACCCATTCGCAATTTGCCGCGAGAGCCGAAGTTGAGAGCCCTGCGAGCAACAACGCACAAGCACAACGCATGCACAAACTCCTTGGTTCCAGCGGGTAAGGAGACTATCGCGCCGGCCTGCCGCGGTCGATCGCGGCGTGCGTTCTTCGTGCGATGGAACAGAAAATGAACCGCCCCGCGTGTGCGGGGCGGTTCTTATCGGAATCTGCTTGTGTGGGCGGGGGAACCTGATGGTCGGTTCAGAAGCGGTCGAAGACCGGGAGGGGGCCAACGAGCGGGCGGCAGTATTCGAGGAACGCGGCCGAGACGTCGTTGTGGCCCTGGATGAAATCCTTGGGCATGTGCTTGGTCTTCGCGGCAACGTCGCTCAATTCGATCCGCTTGAATTCGCAACGGTACGGATTGCCCGGAGCGCGGATCAGCGCGATCGACCCATCCAGTTCGCCCGCCGCGGCGGCCTTTGCCGCGACGCGCCCGGCTTCACGAGCTTCCTGCTTATCCACCACGCTCGCATCCGGCCAGCAACGCTGCAGGTAGCCGAACGTGTCGGCACGCACGCGGGGGGGCTTGCCGTCTTTGCCCTTGATTCGGCTCTTGACGAGATCAGAGAGTTGATCCCCGAGTGCGCCCGAGCCGGAGAGCTGGACGTTGCCGTGGCTATCGACCTGGCCGTTCTTGATGAGCTTCGCGCCGATCGACACGCCGTCCTTGTCTTGGATTCCCTCACTGACGGCAATCTGGCAGCGGCCGATCTTTGCGTAGACCTTCTCGACGTCGGCGATGAACTGGTCGGTATCGAAGGGGACTTCGGGGCAGTAAATCAGGTGCGGCCCGTCGTTCGGGTCGCCGCCGATGCCGCGGGCAAGTGCGCTCGCGGCGGTCAGGAATCCCGCGTGCCGGCCCATGACGACGTTAATCTTCACGCCCGGAAGGCTGCGGTTGTCGAGGCTGTCGGCGGCGAAGGCCATGGCGACGAAGCGGGCAGCGCTCGGGAAGCCCGGCGTGTGGTCGTTTACGGGAAGGTCGTTGTCGACCGTCTTTGGTACGTGGAAGCAGCGGAGTTCATAGCCCGATGCGCGAGCCAGCTCATTCACGATGCGGCAGGTATCCGAGCTGTCATTGCCCCCGACGTAAAAGAAGTAGCGGATGTCGTGCTGTTCGCAGGCTTTCAGGATTCGCGTGCAGTACTCCGTGTCCGGCTTGTCGCGGCTGCTGCCGAGCGAAGCGGAGGGGGTGTTGGCCACGCGTTCCAGCTTGTCCTGGGGAACCTCGGTCAGGTCGATCAGGTCGCCCTTGGTCAGGCCGTTGACGCCGTGGCGCATACCCAGGATTTTCTGAACGTTTCCGGTTGCCTTCAGCCCGGCCCGAAGCCCCTCAACCACGCCCACCAGCGACTGGTTGATCACGGCCGTCGGCCCGCCCGATTGCCCGACCACCGCGTTGCCCGTCAATAACTTCGCACCGGCCATACAGAAAACTCCTGAACTGGCGACCCGACCGGCCACCGGAATGAGAACTTGGTTCGACTTGCCCGACAACCCAAGGAACCCGACTTCGCCATCGTACGACGCAACTTCCCGCACCCGCGCCTCATCAAGCAACCCCGCACGCATTTTCCCGTAGACTCGAAACCATGACCCTACGCAGTCTCATCAAGCGCTCGTCGCTTCTCATTGCCGGCCTCATCACCGTTTCCGGCACGCTCGCCCAGCACACGCTCTCGCCCGATCCGGGGAACCCGCTTGCGGGGCCTGCCAACGGCATGCGCCGCGCCGATCTCGGATGGCAGGCGTTCACCAACGCGACCATCCACGTGGCGCCGGGCAAGACTGTCGAGAACGGCACGCTCGTTGTGCGCGATGGCAAGATCGTCGCGATCCTTCCCGCGGAAGGGGGCAAGCCCGCGCCGATGCCGATCGGTCCGATCGTGCGCGACTGCACGGGGCTGCACATCTATCCGGGCTTCATCGATGCGTACGTGGAAGTCGCCACGCCGCTGCCGGACTTGAACGCCCCCGGCGCTCACTGGAGCGCGAAGGTCATGCCCCAGCGCCGCGCCATCGATGGCAACGGTGTTGCCGAGCGCGATGCCGAGTCGCTCCGCAATCAGGGATTTGTTGCCGCGGCAATCGTTCCGATCAACCCCAGCGCCGGGCGCGGCCCGGCGGTCAACACGGGTGATGACGACTTTGATTCTGAAGCGCCCGCACGCGCGAATCCGGGCGGCGTCTTCCGAGGGCGCGGCGCGGTCGTCAGTCTTCAGAAACAGCCCGAAGGTCTCAGCTCCAATCGCCCGCCGATCTATCGCGATCAGGTGTTTCACGCCGTTGCGCTCGAAACCGGAGGTGGAGGGGGAGGTGGGGGAGCGGGCTCGCTGAGTCCGCAGGAGCTCGAGCGTTGGCCGAGCTATCCGGGCTCGCAGATGGGGGCGATCGCGTTGGTTCGCCAGACACTGAGCGATGCCGATTGGCTCGCGCAGTCGCGGAAGGACAACTACGGAATTCCGCCTGGAGCGCTCGATGCGCTGACCGATCGCACGCCCCCGCTCTACTTTGAAGTGAGCGATGAGCTGGAAGCGGTGCGTGCCGCCAAGATCGCTCGCGAGTTCAAGCGCCCTGCGATCATCAAGGGCTCGGGGATGGAGTTCAAGCGGCTGGATGCGATCGCGGAGTCGCTTGCGCAGAACGGCGATGCGCAGCAGATTCCCCTGATTGTGCCGCTCGCGTTTCCCAAAGCGCCGGATGTCTCAACGGTGGGGGCAGCGGAGGCGGCGGGCCTGCGTGAAATGATGGTGTGGGAGCAGGCGCCGAGCAACGTCCGGCGCTTGAAGGACAAGGGCATCCGCGTCGCGCTGACAACCTCCGACCTTCGCTCGCGGGCTCAGTTCCGAGCGAATCTCGAAAAGGCGATGCGTTACGGGCTCGCGCCCGAGGCCGCGTTTGCGATGCTCACGACCGAGCCTGCGGCGATTCTGGGTGTTGAGAACGCACTCGGGACAATCGAGAACGGAAAGGCGGCCAGCTTCATCATCGCGTCGGGCGATCTGTTTGTGCTGCCGGTGGATGAACTGGAAGAGAAGGGCAAAGACGCGAAGGCCGATGGAAAAGACGGCGGCAAGGACGACACGAAGGCGAGTGACGAAAAGCTCGCTGGTGAAAAGCCGGCGGCCGATACGCCCGCGCCCGGCGAAGGTGAAAAGTCCGGAGTGCCTCGCGAACGGCGCAAAGAGGGCGGCCGCGAAGAGCGCGCCAAGCCCCGCAAGCCCGAGATCCGCGAGGTTTACATCGACGGCGTTCGCAACGAAGTGGCGCTCGCCGGCGCGGGTCAGCTTGCGGGTGTCTGGGATGTGACGCTTGACAAGAAGATGGATGGCGACGTCACACTGACCTTTACCGAGAGCGGCGATCTGACGCTCACCAAGAAATTTCACGAGCAGAAAGACGATAAGGGAAATCAGAAAGTCGCGACCTCGAAGGCCAAGAACGTGAGCGTGGACGGTCGGCGCGTGATGTATTCGTTCGATCACAAGCCGTTCGGTAAGGAAGGCATCTACAGCGCATCCGCGGCATTGTCGCCGGACAATCAGTCGATGGAAGGCATCGTGCTGGTGACCAACGGTGACCCGCTGAAATGGACCGCGGCAAGAAAAGCTCCGACCACCGAGCCCGCGGCACGCAAGCTGCCGGGGCTCGTCGGCTGCTTCCTCCTCGAAGAAATCGACGGCAAGAAGGGCGGCGGCTCGCTCATCTGCGTGAAGAAGGACGGAACCGTCACGCTCCGCATGAACAACACCGTGCTGAAGGCGGACGACGTCTCGATGAAGGATGGTGTGCTGAAGTACACCTGCGATATGGGAAAGATGGCCGACCCCGATCGCGCAACCCCGTCGGATCGACTCGTCAAGGTGGAAGGCAAGCTGGAGGGCGATCAACTCGTCGGCTCGATGGTCGTGCCCGATGGCTCGACGCACCAGTGGAAGGGCTCGCGCCAGCCGGGCGATCCGGAAGTGCTGGCGGAGTTGCCCGATGTGATCGGCTACCCGTTTGGCCCGTACGAGCGCGATGATCGTGCGGCGTTCAGCGGAGACGCCCCGGTTGTGGTCATCACCAATGCCACGATTTGGACCAGCGGGGCGCAGGGAATTGTGAAGGATGCATCGATCGTGCTTCGGGGCGGGAAGATTGAGTCCATTGCAGCGGGCACGGCACCCTCGATCGACAAAGCAGTCGTGATTGATGCCAAGGGAAAACACGTCACCCCCGGAATCATCGACTGCCACAGCCACACCGGCATTTCGCGGGGCGTGAACGAGATGGGGCAGGCCGTGACGTCGGAGGTTCGCATCCAGGATGTGACCGATCCCGATTCGATCTCGTGGTATCGCCAGCTTGCGGGCGGCGTGACGACGGTCAACAGCCTGCACGGCTCGGCGAATGCGATCGGCGGGCAGAACGCCGTGAACAAGAATCGCTGGGGAGTCGTCAGCGCGGAGGACATGCATTTCGCGGGGCGCAGCACGTACGACGATGCCAATCCCTTCGCGCCAGGTGGAAAGAAATACTCGGTGATCCCGGGTGTGAAGTGGGCGCTGGGCGAGAATCCGAAGCAGGTGAATGGAAACAGCCGCAACCGCTATCCGCAGACGCGCATGGGTGTTGAAACGCTGATCCGCGATCGTCTGAGCGCGGCACGCGAGTATCAGCAGTCATGGGAAGATTGGTCCGCCGGCAAGCACGCCCCCGGCCTGCTGCCGCCCAGGCGCGATCTCGAACTCGAAGCACTCGCGGAAGTGCTGAACGGCTCGCGCTGGGTTCATTGCCACAGCTACCGGCAGGATGAATTGCTCGCGCTCGCACGCATCTGCAAGGAGTTTAACTTCAAGCTCGGTACGTGGCAGCACATTCTCGAGGGCTACAAGCTCGCGACGGATGTGCGTGACAAATCGCGCGGCGCGAGCGCGTTTGCAGACTGGTGGAACTACAAGGTCGAAGTGCAGGATGCGATTCCGCAGGGGCCAATCCTCATGCACGATGTGGGCGTCGTTGTCAGCTTCAATTCCGACAGCGACGAATTGGCCCGGCGTCTGAACCTGGAAGCCGCGAAGGCCGTGAAGTACGGGAACCTTTCTGAAGAGGAAGCGTTCAAGTTCGTCACGATCAACCCGGCGATCCAGCTCGGACTCGAAAAGCGCGTCGGCAGCCTGGAGGCCGGCAAGGAGGCGGATGTCGTGATCTGGAGCGGCGATCCGCTTTCGGTTTCATCGCACGCGGAACGCGTGTTTATCGACGGACGCGAGATGTTCTCGCTCGATACCGACGCCAAGCTCCGCAAGCAGAACAACGACAACCGCCAGCGGATCGTCCAGAAGCTGAAGAAAGAAGGCCCGACCCGAGGCGGCGGAGGCGAAGGCCCGAAGGACGCCGAGTTCGATGACGATGCCTCGCTCCGCGAACGGATCATGCTCGACATGCTGAATCGGCGCGGAAGTCTCGGTTCAAACATGCCCGGCGAATGCGGCTGCGGGCTGGTGCACGACGCGCAGTAAGACAGAGCCGTTCACCACAAAGACAAAGAGGCACAGAGAAGAAAAACGCAACAAAGGATTGTAGAAACGCGAAGGCACGCTGCAATCCGAATCGAACGCTCTCCGATCAGCAGTTCCCACCGAGCGACTTACCCATGAAGACTCAAACCAAATCTCTCCTCTCCACTCTGTGCCTCTGTGCCTCTGTGGTGAACTCTTCGTTCGGCCAAGATCTCACCGTCAAGGCTCCACCTCAGGATCTACCCGTGCTGATTCGGCACGCGACGGCGCATCCGGTGAGCGGGCCGGAGATCGCCGATTCGGTGATCTGGCTTGCGGATGGAAAGATCAAGGGCGTTTTCTCTGCCGCGGATTTCGCGGGGATGGAGAAGACGATGAGCTGGAAATCGCCGGGGCCCGTCGAGATTGATGCGACGGGCAAGCACGTCTACCCCGGCATGATCGCGGCGTACACGCAGCTCGGTCTCGAAGAGATCGCGATGGTGCAGGCCACGCTCGACTACAACGAACTTGGCGAGATCGTGCCCGAAGTGCGCGCGATTGCCGCGGTCAATCCGGATTCGACGGTTCTGCCCGTGACCCGGTCGAACGGCGTTCTCGCGGCGGGCGTGTTCCCCAAGGGCGGATTGATCCCGGGCCAGCCGGCGGTGATTCAACTCGAAGGCTGGACGTGGGAAGACATGGCGATCGAACAGTCGATCGGGCTTGCGGTCGAATGGCCGAATGTGCGTCCCGTGTCCTCGTGGTGGATGCGGACATCCGAAGCGGAGCAGAAGAAACAGGCACGCAAGTCGATCGATGCGATCGAGGGTGCGTTCTCATCCGCGCTCTCGTACTGGGAAGCCCGTTCGAGTGACCCCAAGACGCCGAACGACCTTCGTTGGGATGCGATGCGGGGCGTCCTGAACGTGCAGCCCGCCATGGGCATGATGGGGCTGACGCGTCAGTGGCCTGTCTTCATCGTCGCCAACGACTACGACCAGATCGTTTCCGCCGTGACCTGGGCCGCGACGATGAAGCTGCGTGTTGTCATCGTCGGCGGCATGGACGCGCCGCTCTGTGCTGAGCTGCTCAAGAAGAACAATGTCTCGGTGATCGTGGCGGGGACTCAGCGGTTCCCGAAACGCGATGATTCGGATTACAACCAGTCGTTTGCGCTCCCGGCCAAGCTCAAGGCGGCGGGCATTCCGTTCTGCATCGCCAGTGGTGAAGAGACCCCTCACGAGCGGAATACGCCGTATGCCGCGGGTATGGCGACGGCGCACGGCTTGTCACAGGAAGATGCGATCCGGTCGGTGACGCTGTCTGCCGCGGAGATTCTGGGGGTTTCTGGCCGTCTCGGCTCGCTCGAAAAGGACAAGGATGCCACGGTCATCATCACGACCGGCTCGCCGATCGAAGTGACAACGCAGATCACCGACGCCTTCATCAGCGGCAAGCGGATCGACCTCTCGAACAAGCAGACCAAGCTGTATGAGAAGTACCGCGAGCGCTATCGCCAGATGGGCGAGTTGAAGGAACGGCCCGCGAAGTGAGTTATGCCTGCTGCGAAGCAGGAGTAACCGCAGGGGCAAAGTCCTCGGTTGCCGAGAGCTCGATGTCCGGATGACGCTTGGTGAAGTGACGCACACCCCATTCGTCGGCAAAGAGGATTACGTTTCGGCCTTCACTGTCCGTTGCGAGCATCGTGTCGCCCGGGAGATCGGGAAGCCAATCTGGATCCGCACCGGGCTTGCGCCACCAGCGCATCATCGACCAGCGCGTCATCTCGAGCCGCGATTCCGCACCGTACTCGGCCTTCAGCCGGTATTGCACGACTTCGAACTGGAGCGGACCGACCGCCGCGAGCATCGGGGTTTTGATCTGGCCCGTGCCGGTGAAGAGCACCTGGATCACGCCTTCCTGCAGCAACTGATCGAAGCCGAGCCGGAATTTCTTTGCGTTGCCGGGCTGCGGGTTGTGCAGATAGGCAAAGGTCTCGGGCGTAAAACGCGGGATCTCGTTGAAGACGATCGTTCTGTCCTCGGTCAGCGTGTCGCCGATTCCGAGGATGTCGTGACCAAGGATGCCGACCACGTCGCCCGCGAGCCCTTCCTCGATCGTCTCGCGATCTTGGCCGAAGAGCTTCTGGGCGTTGGAAAGTCGGATCTTCTTGCCGCTCTGTGCGTGGATGACGGTCATCTCGCGTGTGAACGAACCGGAAACGACACGGACGAAGGCGATGCGGTCGCGGTGCCGCGGGTCCATGTTCGCCTGGATCTTGAAGACAAAGCCGCTGAAGACCGGATCGCTCGGCTGAATGAGACGATCGCCGACTTTGCGAGGTCCTGGCGGCGCGGAATGCTCGACGAAGCCATCAAGCAGCAACTGCACGCCGAAGTTGTTCATCGCGCTGCCGAAGTAGACAGGCGTGACGGTGCCGGCGAGCACGCGCTCCTGGTCGTAGGTTTCGCCCGCGCCCTGGAGCATCTCGATCTCTTCGCGCGTCTGTTCGTAAATCCCTTCGTCCATCTTGTCCTTGATCGATGGATCGTCGATGCCCATGACCTGGAGAGGGGCGACATACGCGCCGTGCACGGCGCGCTCGAACATGTGGGCCTTGTGCGTGAGCCGGTCGTAGACGCCCCGGAAATTGAGGCCTGTGCCGAGCGGCCAGTTCACCGGGAACGCGCCGATGCCGAGGACCTTTTCGAGTTCATCGAGCAGTTCAAGCGGATTCCGCGTCGGGCGATCGCACTTGTTCATGAACGTGAAGATCGGCACACCTCTCCTGCGGCAGACCTCGAACAGCTTTCGCGTCTGCGGCTCGATGCCCTTGCCGGCGTCGATGACCATGACCGCGGCATCCACGGCCGTGAGCACGCGGTAAGTATCTTCTGAAAAGTCTTTGTGCCCGGGAGTATCGAGCAGATTGATGCGATAGCCGTCGTAGTCGAACTGAAGAACTGTCGAGGAGATCGAGATGCCGCGCTGCTTCTCGAGTTCCATCCAGTCGCTGGCGGTTGCCCGCTGGTTCTTGCGGCTGGTCACCGAACCGGCCAGATTCACCGCGCCGCCGTAGAGCAGCAGCTTCTCGGTGAGCGTGGTCTTACCGGCGTCGGGGTGCGAGATGATCGCGAAGGTGCGGCGGGGAAGGTGGGCGGTGCTCATAAAGGCTCGAATTCTCCCCTCGGCGCGGCCGTGCCGCGGCGTCGGGTTTGGAAACGTGTATTAAAGAGAAGTGCGAACGCGGGAACCAGAAGACATGCGGCGTCGCTAGACCGCAAAGGCCCGCGCATCGAATCGTTCGGAATCTCTCGCAAAGTCGAGTGGCATATCTGGCAATCGTAGCCAGCGGGGGGGCTTGCCAAGGCCTTTCACAATCTCGCGTTCAAGGCGGCCCGGGCGGCAGAGTTCTTGCGTGTTGGTCGAGGCGAAGATCACGCTCTTGGGGTTCAGGAGCGCCGCGGCCTCGCCGACAAGCCGCGCGTAATCCGCGACCGAGCTCCACGGCCGGATGCCCTTCTTCTTATTACCCGAGGCAAAGCTTGGCGGATCGAGGATGATCAGATCGAACTTCAGCCCCTTGCGTTTGGCGTAGCCGAAGAACTCGAACGTATCCATCCTCGCGAAGCGGTGGAGCGCCGGGTCGAGGTTGTTGTGCTCGAAGTTGCGTCTGCCCCAATCGAGATAGCGGCCGGAGACATCGACGCTGGCGGTGATCGCTCCGGCAGTTGCCGCGGCAACCGAGAATGCGCAGGTGTAAGCGAACGTGTTGAGAACAGCGGGGGGCTTGCCGCTCGAGCGAATGCGATCCTTTACCCAGTCCGCGACGAAGCGGCGGTTCTCACGCTGATCGAGGAAGAGTCCGGTGGAGAGGCCGTCGTAGAGGCGGACCTCCAGTTTCCAATCGTGTTCGCGAATCAGGATCGATACGGGCAGCGGTTCACCCGCAGCGGGCGTCGGATCGGTGACAACCGGCGGGAGTTCGCCTCCCATTTTGGATCGGTCGCGCGCGAACGGCTTGAAATACACCGCATGAACGCCGAGGGGAGAGAGTTGCGAAAGAACGTTTGCGGCGACCTGCATCTCGTCAAAGCCTCGAGGCGTGCGGCCTTCGTATGCGAGAAGCGTTGCGCCGCGGTCGTAGACATCCACAAATACCCCGTCGATGCCGTCGGCCTCACCGGAGAAGAGCCGGAACGCGCTCGTGCGCCGATGATCGAGCAGTGGCCTCCGGCGCGCGATCGCAGCTTTCAGCAAACCGGCAAAGTCGAGTAGATGGGCGTTGGTTTGGGGCACGACGCAAAGCGTACGGACATTGAATCGGTGTATGGGCGAGATGGGGATCAGGATGTCCTACGCCCCAAGTCGAGTTCCAGCGATCAGCATGGACGACCGGTGCAAGTCCAACTGCGCCGGACTACCGAGGGGAGGCCTTTCCCAACAGCGATCGCGCCTCGTCGAGCAGGAGGCGGTCGTCGGCATCGAGAGTGCCCTTCAACTGGTCAGCGGGAATGGACTCGAGCGCCGCCTCGGCTTCCACACGTTGTCCGAGTTGAAAGAGCGCCATTGCCAGCACCGCAAAGTCGCCCGGGCTGGGAGTCGAGGTAAAACCGTCGGCCTTGGTCTGGGTTAATCGCGTTCGCGCGAGATCGGCGGCCTCTTCGAACTGCCGGTTGCGATAGAGGGCGACGGCGAGGGTGTTGGCGAGTGCTGCGTTCTTCGGGGCTGCGGCTGCCGCGGTTTGGAGGCGGGCAACGGCGGGTGCGACCAGTTCGGCCGGGGCGAGCGGGGATTTGACGATGTTCCAGCACGCGATGTTGACTTCTGATGGCGACTTTGAAACTCCGGGGTCGAGTAGCCGCTGTGCCGCCTGGTGTGCCTCCTCATTCTGGCCGGATCGCAGCAGGGCTGAGTAGAGGTGCGATTGATTCGTCACAGACGGATTCTTTTCGACGGCTTTGCGCGCCAGGGATTCTGCGAGGGCGATCTGTTCCGGTGTTTGTTCCGAACCTTCGAGAAGCAATTCGGCGAAGTTGCAGAACGCAAAGTCCGGAAAAGACTCGGCACCTTCTTTTTTGATGGAGGATGCGATCAGCTCGCGGGCCTCTTCAAATCTACCTAGCGCGATCAGGCACCGCGCCTTGCGGCGGAGTGCGGCGTAGGTGTAGACAGAGCCGTTGCCAGAATGCCCGGCGATCGTGAGGTAGCCGTCGCCGAGCACATCGAGAGCTTCCTGATAGCGGCCCTGTTGATAGAGGCACTGGCCGAGCCAGGATTCGATGAGCGTGAGGTACCCGTGCTCGGGGTCGGACTCCTGGAAGTGCGCGCGTGCGGAACGGAGGAGGGGCTCGCTTCGCGTGCCGCGCTCGGAGGGCGGGATATCGGGATCGACGCCGTCGCAGATGGCTAGCCCCAGGCGATAGCCGTAGAACGCGCGATCGCGGTCGGATACGAGCGGGAGCTGCGAAGAGAATTCCTGGATGTCCTGGTTCAGCCGGTAACGGATGAGGCGGGTGACGCCGGGTGATTCCCTGCCGCTCTCGTAGTACACGGTGATGATGGCCTCCCACCCGAGGACGGCATACGCAACGGGATCGTCGGGCTTGACGAGCTGCTTGCGAAGCTCGATGGCATTGAGTAGTGCAGGACCGGCCTCTGGAGAGTTCGCATTGATCGATTCGCGCACGCGGATGATGGCGTCGAGCAGCGGGAGTTGCTCGGGTCGCATCATGCGCCGGGTGACGGCGTCGGTTTCCGGAACTCCTCGATTCGCGAGCACCCACTCGGCGGCCTTGGCTTCCCAGTAGGCGGCTCGCTCCGTGTTGCCGAGCTTGGTGTGGGCGAGCGCGGCGCGTTCGGCAAAATCGTTGGCGACCTTGCGGGGCATGCCGGAATGCTCGAGACCGACGGCCGCGGATTCGAGCAATGGCGCAGCGGCGGCATAATCGTTCAGCAGGAGGAGGACGCTTCCGAGATAGCCATCGATCGCGCGGAGCATCCAGTGATCGGCAGGGAGGACCTTGGATGCCGCGGCCTGCCATTCGTGAAGCGAGTCGAGGGCCTTTTGATAGTCCCCCTGATCGCGAAGCGTGAGCGCGCGAACATGGCGCACGAGTGCGACGTCGGAATTGGTTTCGGGCCGGATTTCAAGCAGGAGCCGCAGGGCGCGATCGAAGAAATCGACACCGAGCCTGGAATAGGCGTCGGGGTCGGAGCCGAGCGAGCGGCGCCACGAGGCGGAATCGCCCCAGGCGATCAGCGCATAGATCGCCGGGAGCGTTTCGGGCGCATGAAGCCCGATCTTGTCACGGATGATCCGCTCCATGTCGGCGGCGATCTGGTGGCCCTTGGCCTCGTCGAGCTGCGACCAGACAAGGCCGGTCGTCTTCATCGCGTTGAAGGCCTGCCAGAACTCCGGGTATTTCGGTTCGACGACGCGTTGAATAGCGTCGGGCAGCCGAAGCCCGGGGCCGATCTTGGCGTCGGCTCCGAGCATCGCGTTCGCGCTCCAGTAGGACGAATAGAACGAAAATACTTCAAGCGGGTCAAGATTGGGGAATGAGCGGGCGAGCTGTTCGGCGCGAAGGAACTGAGCGATCGCCTGATCTCGGGAACGCTGCGCCCAATAAGCACGACCGATGCGGACACGAACGGCAAACTCGGACTCGGGCTGATTCTTGAAGTACTCCCCGACGAGCTCCGCGGCACGATCGAGCATCTCTCGGGTTGTCGTGCTCGATGTGTTGGTGACGTCGGGATCGGCGGAACCGATCATGAGATCGCTGAAACGCAGCATCGATTCGGCGCGGGCGGCTTCTTTCGTGGCGCGTTCCCGTGCTGCGGCTTCGGTTTTTTCCGCGCTACGGGCTTCGGAGGCGGATCGAACTGCGTCCTGCTTTGCGAGTTCGGCGAGCTGACGAAGCTTCGACTGCTCGGCCTCGGCGGCGACGGCGCGATCGCGATCCTTGGCGGCGCGGTAGAAGCCGATACTGGATGCAAACAGGCCGAAGAGAAGTGCAGCCGTAATCGCGGCGATCGAGATGACCAGGGCTTTGTTGCGGCCGATGAACTTGCGAGCCTTGTACGTGGCGCTCGCGGGGCGGGCCTGTACGGCTTCGCCGTTCAGATAGCGGCGGACATCGGCCGCGAAGGCGTCCGCGGTCTGGTAGCGACGGCGCCGGTCTTTCTCGAGGGCACGCATCACGATCCAGTCGAGTTCACCCTTGACGACATTGCCGAGGCGCTTGGGCTCGGTGCGTCGGCAACTCGCAATGGCGAGAAGCCGATCGCCGGCGGTGCTGATGCGGGTACTTGGCTTGGGCGGTTCTTCTTCGCGGATGATGCGTTGGATCTCCGCGATCCCCGCTTTCGCCAGCGCCGTCGTGTCGAACGGCGTGCTTCCGCTCAGCAATTCATACATTAAAACACCCAGCGAATACACGTCGCTCCGGATGTCGATGTCCTGCCCGGTCATTTCCGCCTGCTCGGGGCTCATATAGGCCGGCGTGCCGATCATCTGGCGGAATTCGGTGTAGACGGTCTGGTCGGCAATTCTGCCACTGAGGGCCTTGGCGATGCCGAAGTCGATCACTTTCGGCATGGATTCGCCGTCGTGCATGGTGATGAGGACGTTGCCGGGTTTGAGATCCCGATGGATGATGCCCTTGGCGTGCGCGTGCTGCACGGCCTGGCACACGGGGACGAGCAGTTCGAGGCGCTCGCGCGGGGAGAGTTTGGCCTCGTCGCAGTACTTTGTGATCGCGGATCCCCGGACGAGTTCCATCACGAAGTACGGGCGACCGTCGTCGGTGGTTCCTGCATCGAACACCTTGGCGATGTTCGGGTGATCCATGATCGCCAGTGCTTGCCGTTCTGCCTCGAAGCGGGCGATGACCTGCTTGCTGTCCATGCCCGGCTTCAGGATTTTCAACGCAACGCGTCGGCGGATCGGGCGCTGCTGCTCCGCGAGATAGACCGTGCCGAAACCGCCTTCGCCGAGGAGTTCAAGGAGCTTGAAGGGGCCGATGGCGGTGCCGGAAAGGTTCACTGCCCTGATCGGGCGATCCGCGCCGATATGCGGGGCCGCCGATCCGGGCGCGCGTTCGGAAGTGGGGCTGCCGAGGAATCCGCCGGCGCGCTCGAATGCGGAGAGGAGCGAACAAACTTCTTGTTCGAGTTCAGCGTCGCCCGAGCACTGCGATTGCACGAACGCGGCCCGATCTGATGCGGCGAGCTCGAGCGCCTGTTCAAAGAGATCGTTCGCTCGCTTCCGATCCACTTGTGCGTTCTCCCGGAGTTCTGTGCGTGACGTGGCGACAGTGGGCGCTAGCGTGTCTCGGATTCAAGCTCGCGGAAGAGCCAGGCACGCGCGCGGGCCCACATCATGTCGACCTTGCGGGCGGAGACGCCGAGTGCCTGTGCGGTCTCATCACCGCTTAGCCCCGCGAAGAACCGAAAACGGACAACGCTTGCGATTTCCGCGTCTTCGGTCTCCAGGCGGGAAAGGGCGGCGTCGAGCGCAAGGATTTGATCGGAATCCGAATCGAATGCCGCGGCAAAGTCGGTGAGTTCCTGTTTGCGGGCTCCCCCTCCCCGCTTCTCGGCGTTTCGGGAGCGTGCGTGATCGATGAGAATCTGCCGCATGGCGCGGGCCGCGGCGTCGTAGAAATGGGCGCGGTTGGCCCAGTCGATGGGCTGTCCCCCGACGAGCTTGGCGTACGCCTCGTGGACGAGTGCGGTGGCCTGGAGCGTGTGGTCCTTGCGCTCGTTGTTCATCGCATTCTGCGCCGCGGCACGGAGCTGCGAGTAGACGAGCGGCAGCAATTGGTCGGCCGCCCTTCGGTCACCGGACGCGACTTTGCTCAAGATGACCGATACCCCCGGATCGTCCATGTATGCATCATACTGAAAAGCGACGCTCGGTCGTGCGGAATGAGGAAAACACGCAGGCGGTGCAAGCCGGCACTTTGGGATTGCCGTAGCAATTCGTTGCGCCGCCGCTTCGCGGGTCTCGCCCGGAGGTTGTTCAGCCAATGGGGCAATGGGGTCCTTGCGGCAGTTTCTCGAGCCTTCTGGAAGGAGTCCGCTCATGTCCCGGAATGTGCTGTTCACGAACCGTCCGAACAATTTCACGCTCGTTCTCGCGTTGTCGTTGCTGGCAGGATCGACCGCGCAGGCGCAGGAGGGAGTCGGTGGGCGAGCGATTCCTCGCGGTGCGGGCGACCCCGGCTTCAGCGCATGCGAAACGCGAGACGCCGGTGGTTCGCCGGTTTCGGGGCTTTCATCAGGCAATCCGTGGCCGAGCGGGGTCGTCTATTACAACTTTGATGCCGCCGTGACGAGCGCGAATCGCACGCGGATGCTGAATGCCATGGCAATCATCTCGGCGACTGTGAACGTGACGTTCGTGGTGCGGACCACACAGGCGGGTTACATCACGATCCGAAACTCATCGGTCGCGAACGTGAACTCGTCGTCCTCGATCGGTCGGACCGGTGCGAGGCAGTTCATCGACATCTGGAACTGGACGAGCCAGGGGATCGTGATCCACGAGATGTTCCACGCCCTTGGCCTGCGTCACGAGCAGGCCCGCGCGGACAGGGACGAGTATGTGTCGATCAACAACCCCAAGATCAATCCGACCTACTCGCACAACCTGGATATTCAGGGAGGAACGGTGAGCGGGCCTTACGACTTTTTGTCACTGATGCACTACTCGCCTTTCGACTTTTCTCTCGATGGCGACCGCGTGATCGACGTGAAGGGACCCTACGCCTTGTACTGGCAGTATTCGATCGGACGCCAGACGCAGATCTCGGCGGGCGATGCCGCGGCATTGCGCGCGATCTATGGTGGCACAACGCGCCCCGATTACTTCCAGCCCCAGTCGCCCGCGCACGGCGCGTTCGTCGGCACGACAACCCCCACATTGAACTGGACAGCCTCGAACGGCGCCGACGACTACCAGGTGCAGATCGGTACCGACCAGTTCTCGGTGCGGATCATCCACACGGCCGACGTGAGCGGAACCAGCTACTCGATTCCGCCGGGGGTACTTGCGCCGAATCAGGAGTACTTCTGGCGGGTGAAGGCACGCAACGCCAAGGGAACGACGGGGACGATGCCGCTGCCCTCGTCCGTGCTCTCGACCCGGAGTGCGCCACCGGCAGTGGTGTATGTCGATGCGAGCGCGCCGAGCGACGGCGATGGCTCATCATGGAACTCCGCCTTCGCGTCGGTGCACTCCGCCGAGAACGTCGCCTTCGCTCGTGCGATGTCCGACCCGGATGGTCCGGGCGTGGAAGTGCGCATGGCCGGCGGCACATACCGGGCGGACGATGGGACGAACAACCGGTTCATCTTTCTGCCCTTGGATTCGGGCCTGACGTTGCGTGGCGGATACGCCGGACGGAATGCACCAAACCCGGATGCGCGTGACCCTTCGATCTATGAGACCGTCATCACCGGAGACATTCTCGGCAACGACACGGACGATCCCGCAACGCGCAGCGACAACACGTACTGGCTCGCGATCGCGAGCGTCTCGAATCACTCGCCCGTGTTGGACGGCCTGACGTTCCGCGGCGCAGCGAACGACAACGACATCGGTGGGGCTGTGGTGAGTGACAGCGGCGGGCTGATCGTGACCGGCTGCCGCTTTGAGTCCAATCGTGCCGCGTACTACGGGTGCGGCCTCTCGGCGCTCTTTGGGGGCAGCTTTGCGGCCACCGATTGCGTGTTCGAGAACAACTACGCCTTCGGCGCGCCGGCGAACAGCCCGGTTGGGGCTACGGCGGCACTCTTCCGGGCGAGCGCGACGTTTGACCGGACGAGATTCCTCGACAATACCGGTACATCGGGCTCGGCGATCTCTGCGTACGACGCCAATGTTCGCGTTTTCAACAGCCTGCTTACCGGGAACAGCGCAACGGGCGTGACCAACGGAGTTGTTATCGAAGGGGGAACGATCGCGGCACGTCACTTCGACGCGGGAACGACGCAGATGCGGATCGTGAATACGACGATCGCGGACAACGCCGCGCCCGCAGGCTCGCAGGGCGCGTTGTTCACGGCGAACGGATCGGGCTCGGAGCGCTCGATGCTCAACTCGATCCTGTGGGGCAACGGCCCGGGCACGATCGCAGGCGACTGGACGGCCGATCACAGCCTGATCCAGGGCGGGTGGGCGGGCGCGGGCATTCTGACCGGCGATCCGATGTTCACCGATGCGCCGGGAGGGGATTACACGGTGCTCGCCGGTTCGATCGCGGTCGATGCAGGCAGCGCCGCGAATCTCTCGCCGGGCTTCCTCTTTGATCTCACCGGCGCAGCAAGGGTCGCAGGAGCCGCCCCCGACCTGGGCGCGTTCGAGCGGTCTGCTTGCCCCGGGGATCTCAATTCCGATGGCCTCGTCGACGATTCCGACTTCGTGCTCTTTGCCGGCGCGTACGACATCCTCGATTGCTCCGCCCCGGCGATGCCCGGTGGCTGCCCGGCCGACCTCAACTCGGACGCGATGGTGGACGATTCCGATTTCGTGCTCTTCGCCGGTGCTTACAACGCGCTTGTGTGCCCGTAATCGTGCGGGTTCCAAGAAGGTGGGTGGCGACGGGCGCGAGAAATCGTGCCCGTTGTCGCGTCCGCATTGAATTCAAGGCTTCTCGGGCAATTCGTACCGAATGATCGCCCGCGACGACATCGGCGGAAAATCGACCAGCAGCCGCAGACACCGGAAGTCGCGAGCCTCGCGCCCGAGCCGCTCGAACACCGCGCTCACCCCTTCGGCATACCGCTCAACGAGCGGCGTGTCGACCGCGGCACCCAGGCCCATATCGCGGATCGTTTCGGGCAGAGGGAGACGA
The DNA here is from genome assembly GCA_016793015.1 of Phycisphaerales bacterium. Taxonomy (GTDB): domain Bacteria; phylum Planctomycetota; class Phycisphaerae; order Phycisphaerales; family UBA1924; genus JAFEBO01. The sequence goes on along the minus strand of JAEUJD010000222.1, from coordinate 373 downwards.
AGAACGCCCACACCCTCGACCGAGCCCCCGATGCTCCCGATCATCTCTGTGCTCGGCCGCATCGCTTCCGCCAGGTCGCGGTGGATGAACACGTCGAACAGGAGAGCTTCGGCCGGAATCGAAACCGACGACACGAACTCTCCGACAGAATTTGATGCGTCGCGGTACCGGGGCACTTCCGCCGTATCGGTAAACCCGAAAAAGCACGAGCTCTCGCCTGTACGACCCACCGGTCCTTCACCCAGCTCAAAGATCGTCGTATCGCCCCGTTGCGTGAGATGCATCTCCGGCAGCGGGTCCGAACACAGCGAACGAACGATCCACGGGTGGCTCGAGACTCCTTCGTGTAGCTCCAGCGATTCTCGCCGGCGCC
>JAEUJD010000169.1 GCA_016793015.1 Phycisphaerales bacterium | reverse complement strand
AAGAGCGCGCCGACCAGCGGGCCAAAGACCAGCGGCGCGGGCGCTCCGATGATGACGTAGCCGACCGTCGCCCACACACCGATGATCGCGCAGATGATGATGCGTCCACGCACAAAGCCCGCGATCACGCGGTCCATCTTGTGCACCAGATCGAGCACGCGCCACTTGCGCTTCTCGGGTATGAGGTTCTCCCAGAACGCCAGCACGCGCCCCCAGCCGGTACAGAAAAAGTAAAAGAAGAACGCCGTCAGTGCCGCGCCAAAGACCAGCAGCGCGAACGAACGGAAGAGGCTGGCGACGACCGCGAAGGCGCCCACGCTCGTCAGCGCCGCCTGCTTGCCGATCTCTTTCGAGTTGTCGCGGAGCCAGACAAGGACCGACTGCACAAAGCCCGCGGCCTCGGTTTCGGGCGGGTGGTCCTTGGCCTCGATCCGCTTCTTGTTCTCCGCCACAAGGAAATCGCGGATGCGTCCCCAGCCCTCGCGATCGATCCCCGCCTTCAACTGCTCATCGTCGGGCTTCTCGACCGAACGCATCAGCAAGTCCACATTGCGGGTAGTCGTCTCGGCGAAACGAAGTCCCTGCACCACTGCGAACGTCGCGCCGAGCACGGTCGGCACGACAATGACGAGAACCGCAAAGAACACGATCAGCAGCGCGCTGCCCCGCCGGGTAGAGATCTTCTTGCCGACCATCCACGCGACCGCAGGCTCGAACAGGTAGGCGAGAAGCAGCGCGAGCAGGATCGGAACGGTCACGATGCTGGCGAGGTAGCCGAGATAGACAATTCCGACAATCACCAGGACCAGCAGGACATCACGCACCGGCTGGATTTGCCAGAGACGCATCGTCTTCCAGTCGAGCGGAGCGGCCACGCGTTCGTGCGCAGGACTTTTACTGCCGTGGGATTCCACGGGCAAAGACTAGCGGATTTCCGGGGCGGGGGCGCGAATCAAATCCCCGATCTTCTCGCCTCAGCCGCGCGCCACTTCGTGAACATCGGGGAACGCCTCGTGGAAATCGAAGACGTGCTGAAAATCTTCCGGCGTGTCTTCGTCGGTCTTGCGCATCAGCCGGGCATCGACCATCGCGAAGACGATCTTGCCGAAGTCTTCCGTGGCCTTGATGTTCCAGCGATGCAGCACCGTGCGCGCGAGCAGGCCGTACCGCTCGAGCGCGTAGTTGCGAAGGCCCAGGCAGAGCTGCCGCCCGTTGATGTGGCGGTTCTCGTCGGTCGGGACCAGTTCCTTCACCTCTTCCCGGTGACCGTGTATCGACTGCACCGTGTGCGCAAGACCTTCGCTCACGAAGTGAAACGCCTCGGTCGGGTACGGAGCGAGGCTCTTCAGCAGCGTCCAGTCCACCTTGATCGGCGGCATCTGGCCATCCGAGGCCGGACCGGAGACAGGCTTCTTGGCGGATTTCTTCGGAAACTGGGGCGAGTGCTCGGACAATTGGATGCTCCCGCGAGGTCGGATCGGATGCTGGGGTGTCTGGATCACCCCTCCATCTCTTTGATTCGGCAAACTCTACGTCGGCTTGCGATTCTTTGTTCCCTCGTCGCGAGCGCGGACCGAACGTTTGCCGTCCGCCGGCTTGCTGATGTGCCTGCTTTCGCCATCGGCCCAGCGCAAAAGGCGTCGGGCCCAAGCCCCGGCCGAGTCGATGCCGATCCGAGGCGAACGGACGATCCGCCGCGGTCTCTGGCGCGGTCTGGACCCGCCGGATGCGAGCCAAAGAGCGTCGCTGGTGCAGAGGTCGATGCCGTTCAGGCCGCGATTGATCTCCATCGCCTGGCAGAGCCGACCGGGGCCGGAACACAGCAGGTGCTCGGCCTCAACGTGTCGGTTCCGGCGCATGAGCGCGAGCGAATCCGGATCGGGTTCGAGGGCCCGAATCAGAACGGCCTCGGGCACGCCCTCGGAAGCACAGACCGCGTTGAAGCAATAGTGCATGCCGTAAGTGAAATACACGTACGAAGTGCCGGGACTGGAATACATGGCCTCGTTGCGGGCGGTTCGACGCCCCGCGTAGGCGTGGCTGGCCCGGTCTTTGGGGCCGATGTACGCCTCGACCTCGACGATCACACCGGAGAGAAGCGCGCCGTCTTCGAGCCGGCGCACCAGCCGCGTTCCGATGAGCGCGGGGGCCACCTCGACAGAGCTTCGCGCGAAGAAGGATCGCGTGAGACGGGCCACGGGTGGAACTCATGCGTACGCGTGCAGGCCCGGGAGGAGCAGGTTCACGCCGAAATAGGTCCAGAGCATGACGAAGAACCCGATGACGCTGAGCCACGCGGTCACGAGCGCCTTGTTTCGGCCGGTCGTAAAGCGCAGGTGGATCACGATCAGGTAGACGATCCAGGTGATCAACGCCCAGGTTTCCTTGGGATCAAACGCCCACCAGCGGCCCCAGGAGTGATCCGCCCACCACGCGCCGAGCAGGATGCCGACACCCAGCGTCCAGAAGGCAAGCTGCAAGACCGTCATCTGCGCCGTGTCGAGCTCATCCAGCGTTTTCTGGCGCTCGGGCGAAAACTCGGTCGGCGAATCGCTGATGGTCACCGAGGGTCCGCCGGCCGAACCGCCCGCCGATCCGAGAGCGACCTGCGCAACCACGGTCGCGCCGGAGGCTGCACGGAATTTCGCGGCGTAGTGCGTCACCAGGTAGAACGAACTGATGATGAAACCGAGCGCGATCAGCCCGTAGCTCACGAGCACGGTTGTGACGTGGTATTTCAGCAGGATGCTGGTGTTGAGAATCGCGGCCTCGCGTTCGATGGATTGGCCGGGAATCGCCGTCTGCGTGGCGGTGACAAGGACCAGGAAGCCGACACCTGCCGCGGCTGCGCCGAAGAGGTATTGACGCTTGAGAATGAGGATCACGAAGCCGACGAGCGCCGCGAAGAGCGAGAGGCCGGTCATCGACTCGAACTGGTTCTGAATCGCGAACCGCTCGGCGATCAGGCAGCGGGTGATAAAACCGAACGAGTGCAGGCCGATGGCGACCACGAGCAGCACGACGCCGGCGTGGAGCAGCCACTTGCGGCCGGTTCCGAATCCGAGCACGAGCGCGAGGAACGTGAGGAAGTAGGCCCACATGCCCCACTCGAAGGCGCCGGACCGGTTGTACGCGAGTTCGAGCGAACGGCGCGAGGTCGGGTACTGCGCCGCATCGATCTTGGGGATCTCGGCCGCGAGCGTCGCGATGGCGGCGTTGGCTTTGGCGGCGTCGCGCTCGCGCCAGGCGGCGCCGAGCTGCGCTGCCGCGGCACGGACGGGGCTGTTTTCGGGAAGCTGCGAAACGTGCAGCCACGGCTTGTCGGCCGAGTCGGGCGCGATGAGGACCATGTTGGCCTTGCTCAGACGCCACATCTCGAGTTGTTGATCGAGCCGGGAGAGCGCATCGCGGTAGGGCGCTTCGGCGAAGTATTCCTCGGCGATCTTCTTGCCCGAGTCGTTCACCATGCGGGGGCTGATGCGCTGGAGCTTGAGCCAGCGCTCCGCGACGGCGGGGTCTTTGGGAAAGGATGTTTCGAGGAAGACGCGCCGGAGCGGGAGGTAGTCGACGGCGAGGAGCGGACGGTCGTAGTAATACGCGGGATCGATGACGAGATCGAAGAGCGTGAAGAGCGGGTCGTAGGAGAGCTTCTTGCCCGCGCCGCCCGGAAGGCCGGAGGCATCGACCTTGGCGCTGTCGGTCGGGACGACATCGAAGTATTTCCGCTTGCCGGTGAGCTTGAGCACGGTTTCGCGCGAAAGCGTGTCGAGGATCTTGACGCGCCCATCGTGCCAGACGGCGAGCGAGCGCAGCGGCTCGAGATTGAGCTTTGCCGCGAACGCGTGCTTATCGGCGATGGAGGGCGAGCGTCCGATGGGCGTTGCTTCACCGAATGCGCTCGGAAGTTCGGCCGATTCGCGTGCGATCGGCTCGGCAACGGGATGGGCGTTGCCGTCGGGCGCGGTCTGGGCGCGGGCGGAGAGAGAGCAGCAGAGCAGCAGAGCGGCGGGGAAGAGCCGCAGAACAGCAGAGCAGCAAGGCAGCAGATTGGAAATGTGGTTCATGGATGCTCTCGCAATTTACGAGGCCGAGGCGGTTTCGGAAGCGGGCTGCTTGCGGACCACGACGACAGTCGGGGCCGGCTTGCGACCGGGGGGCTGGTACTCGCCTTTGGCGATCAATTCCTGGATCTGGCGTTTCTCGCGGCGGACGAGATACGGCTTCAAGTAAAAGGCCCACGGAATGCCCAGGGCCATGAGAATGCCCCCGAGGGCGATGATGTGGATGCCGGGGTTATTGCCGACCTGGAGAATCGTGAAGCGGGCACGCGGCGCGGCGAGCATGCCGGCATCGACGAGTTTCTGCGACTCGCGCCAGCCCTCCTGATCCCATGCCGCCTGGCTCATCTTGAACTGGTTGGGGTTCAGCCCGCTCGACAAACGCAGACCGGCATTCGCCACCCACGGACGCGAGTCGTTCCAGAGGAACGGCGCGGTCAGCGGCTCGTTGAGGCTGCAGGGATGCTCGTACGGAACGAACGCATCGCCCCCAGCGGGTTCGACCCGCACGATCGATTCGAAATCGCGGGGCGCGCCGCGATGGTCGTACGAGATCATCTTGAAATCGACGAGGCGGATCGCGAAATCCTTGAAGACGTGGCGCAGGCGGCCGAACGTCAGTTCAATCTGGCGACCGTCGGGCAGATCGATGCGCCGGATCGCATCCTTCTGCATGCCGAGATACTTCTGGAACGGGAGCCAGACAATCGTGGACCACGGCCTGGAGGCAGCGTTTGCCTGCGGACTCGGCGCGATACTCACCTCGACCGCGAGCAGCGCCTTGTCGTGCGTGCCGATCTGGCGCTTGTCACGCTCGTCTTCCGCAACGGGAACAGGACGATCCGCACGCTCGGCGTGCTGCCAGCGCTGGTCGATCTTCAGGCTGAGCTTGGGGAAGAACTCGGCGAGCAGCCCGTTTTCCGGGAGTGCATCGACCACGCGGACCGCGCCGCCTTTCTGGCGGACGATCGCCCGCGTGGTGGTCGTGTTGTTGTCGGCGGTCCGCTCATCAAAATAAACCTGCGCGATCGCGGCGTCGATGTACGCGATGCGGATGGACGGGTCGGCGTCGCGCCGGTTCATGCGACCGTCGGGCTTGGGCGTATTCAGGATGTCCTGATTCAACTCGGAGAAGCGGTGATAGACATATCGGGTGTATCCGTCGCCCCCCCCGCCGGGCGGCTGCACCTTCACCACCGCGACGCTGCTGGTTGCGCCCTTGTGCGATTCGGTGACGATCGGGAACGGCGGCTCGGGGGTGAGTTGTTCAACGGTCAGTTTGTAGCCGCCGATGTTGAATTCCGTACCGACCTGAACGGGCACCACTTTTCGCAGGGGCGGATCACCCGGCTTCGGCGAAGGAACTTCGACGATGAGCGCGTGCTCGGTGTCGATGGGCAGTTGCACCGTCAGATCCTGCCAGCGCTGATCGATCATGCCCGAGGCGGGACCGAGCGTGTACTCGAGCCCGAGCACATCATTCACGGCGACGCGCCGCGCGGGAAGGTTCGGCAAGAAGTTGAACGAGAAGACCGGCCTGTCGCTCTTCTTTCCCGCTTCGTCGGGCAGTTCGCTGAGCAGGAAAACCGAGCGGAGCGGATTGAAGCGGAAGCCTTCGCGGAAACTCGAGACCGCGCCGGGATCGAGCTTGCGCCAATCTTCGGTGGTCTCGGCGTACGAGGCGTAACCGACGACTCGGAACTTGATATCCGGGTCGATCAGGTCCATCGGCGAGTCGGGGACGGCGAGATCGAGCGCGGGGAGCGAAGGCTGCGACTCCCATGGTCGCTTGCGGCCCGACGTCGTCAGGATGGAATCACCCCCGAACGCGCCGAGGTTGTAATCGTTGTAGCGGGGAATGTTCGAGAGCGGACGCTGCTCGAGTCCGTTTGGCCCCCACTGCTTCATCTGCTGCACGTAGAGCGCGAGCCGCGTGTTGTCGTAAAAGGCATTGACCGCGGGACCGGCGGGCGGCGCTTTGGCCGATGGGGCGGCCGTCGTCTGGCCCGCGAGCAGCAGCGTGTCGCCCTCGCGCTTCAGCCCGTTGTAGTAGATGCTGCCGAGGCCGATCAGGATAATGCCGGTGTGCACGGTGAGCACGCCGACGTTTTTGAAATTGAACTCGATTCGCCGCAGCGTGGCGACGACCATGTTGAGCACGAAGAGGACGAGGATCACACGGAGCGGCCACCAGCCGTAGAACTCGAGTTCGGACATCTCCATGCCCGGAAGCCGACGCAGCGTCGTTGCCTGGTTGGTCTCGATGAACGAGGCGAAGAAACGGACGCCCGAGTGCGTGACCGGGTCGTAGTGCAGGATGGGCCAGAGGAACCGCAGCCACGCGAGCGAGCCAAGACCGATGGCCACAAGAACCGCGGCCATCATCGCGATGAAGCGGGGCGTCGGCCCGGCCACGAGGAAGCGCGCCGGGAGGATGAGCGCTGCCGCGAGGACCGCGATCAGCCCGACGAGCGTGACACCGTAGAAGAGCTGGGTCAGCCCGAGCACGATGACGCCGACGGGGACGCTGGCGAGGATGCCGTAGAACGCGACGAGAATCAGGAGCACGACGGCGAACGGGATCGACGAAAATGTGCGCAGGACGGCTTTGAAGGGCCAGGCCCAGGAGGGGAAAAACCGGTCATCCCACGCGAGACTACGACGCCACTTTGCGCTCATGGAAGCCCTTTGCCGCGGGTTCGGGGAGCGGCTTCCAAGTTTAGGTTTGTGAACGCACGGTTGTGCGGTTTTCCAGTTGAAATCGCGGCGATTTCCCGACGGCTAGATCAGTCGTTTTGGAGTCGTCTGCGAATCGAACACGCGTCGAAGAAGCTCGCTGGGGTCGGGCGCTCTTCCACCGCCCGGCGGCGGGACCTGAAGGGCGCAAAGCCCCTCCACAATCGTGGCAGATTTCAGTTCGAATCGAGTCGGATCAAGACCCAGCGCCTCGGCACCTCGAATGGTGATCATCTCCAGAAGCACCTTTGGATCTGTTGCGTCACGGCGCGCGAGCAGCCTCGCATCATCCAGCGGCGAGATCCGTGCCGATTCTCCTGCGGCGTGCGCTTCGGGAAGGTTCACGATCGAATCGGTCCCGAGGCACACGTTGATTCCCGCGTCGAGCAACTCCCGGTACCGATGCGGACCGAACGATTCGGGCGCACCGAAGAACTCGGACGAGCGCGGGCAGTACGCGACGTGGATCGGCGCGTGTTGGTTCAGTTCCGCCAGCAGCGCGACATCGGCATCGGACAGATCGTTCAGGTGCACGAGCAGAATCGGCGTGGGGCGCTCACGGATCACCCGCGCGAGATGTTGGACCGGGGTTTTGCCCAGACCGAATTCTTCGAGCAGCGAATCATCCCAGAGTCCGAGCGCTTCGAGCAGGCTTCGCTGCGGGCCTTTCGCGTGCGCGATGAACTCGCGTTCTTCGAGCGATTCGGCGAGGTGGGTTGCAAGCGGAAGGTGGTCACGCTGAGCACGGGCGATCGCGTGGCGGTAGCCATCCGGGGCAACCGAGTACGGCGCGTGGGGCTGCAAGCCGAGACGGACACGCGACGACGGGAGCGCGAGCGCGGCATCGGTCACTTCGTCGGCGCGGGCGATCGCTGGTGGAATCGACTTCCCCATCGCGAAAAACTCGAGGAACGAGACGCCGGCGAGGCCGGAATCTCGCAGGCCGAGGAAGGGCTCGATGGAGGCGCCGCCGCGGACGGCTCCGGCGATATCCCCCACTGCCGCGACTCCGCCGGCGCGGGAGAGGCGGGCACCGAGCAGCACCGAGGCGCGAATCTGGTCGGGCTCGACGAGGCGGCGGGTGCGGATCAGGTCGACGAAGGGGGCGAAGCCGGAGCGGGGCTGCGGGCCGATGTGGGTGAGGTCGAGGTGGGTGTGAGCGTTGACGAAAGCGGGCGTAACGAGGTGATCGGGGAGCGAGACGAGCTTTGCCTGGCTTGCTGCGGGATGGTGGTCGATCCGGCCGGGCGAGTCGGCGGCGAGAATGCGGGTTTGGGCGGGCGCAACGTCCAAAAGGATCGAGGCGGGCGCCTGGGCAAAGGGTTTGGAGGCGGCGTCGATCGCCCCGGCGCAGTTGATGCGGTAAGTGCCGGAAACAAGCGGGTTTGGGAGGAGGGGCGGATTCATGGCAAGGGCGCGCGAGTTCCGATAGAAGGTGCCGGACTGGGCACCTTTTTGCACACGGTGCGGCCGGGTCAACAAGGGTCAGGATACGATCGCGCGGCACACCTGCCCGGCTTCTGGCCCATCGGCCCGGAGCGCGGGCCCAAATTCACGGAGCGAATGGCGAATGTCACTTTTCAGCGGAATTCGACGCGGTTTTCTTCCGGCTCTTCTGGGCATTGCATGCCTGACGGCCGGCCTTGGCGGATGCGTCAATCAGGGCGAATACGACCGTCTCTACGAGACCAATCGCGGGCTGACCGATCGCAACGCGACGCTCCAGCGCGAGCGTGATGATGCGCTTGCCGCTCGCGACATGACGCGTCAGCAACTGGCCAAGACCGAGGCGGCGCTCGCGGCTCTTCAGGCTCAGAACGATGAACTGATGCGCCGGATGCGTGAATCGGGCCTCTCGCTCGCCGACCTCGAAGCGCGGCTGAAGGGCTTGTCGGTTTCGCCCCTCGATGCGGACACCGATGCGCTCCTCCGCGAGCTCGCGGCCCAGTACCCGGACCTGCTCAAGTACGACGACGCCCGCGGCATGCTGCGGTTTGCTTCGGACCTGACCTTTGCGTCGGGCTCGGATCAGATCCAGCCCCAGGCGCAGGCGGCCATCGCGGCCCTGGCGGGGATCCTGAAGAACCCGGTCACGGCGAAGTATGAAGTCATCGTGGTCGGGCATACCGATGCCCAGCGCATCAGCGCCAACACGGCCAAGCGGTTCCCGACGAACGTTCACCTCTCGGCCGGTCGCGCGATAAGCGTGCGTGCGGCGCTCGTGGGCGACGGCGTGGTGCCGGGCAAGATGCAGGTTGCCGGCTGGGGCGAGTTCCGCCCGCTGGTTCCGAACACTTCGAGCGGCAATACGCCTCAGAACCGGCGCGTCGAGATCTACCTGATGCTGCCCAAGAACCCGACGGACATCACCACGATGAACGAGTCGGTTCCGTCTGATTCGGGCCCGACGACTGCGGCCCCGAACCGCTCAAGCCCGCCGGCCCGTGCTCCGGAAATCACCAAGTAATCCGGAATCCACAATTCAGGCTTTCCGACGCCCCGCCAACCGTGCGGGGCGTTTTCTTTCTGTGTGGAACAGGCGGGCGACCGCTACGCTTGGCGGACATGAGCGAGCCTTCGATCGAGACCGTGCGGCAGCCCGAGGGGATCTTCGGCGCGATCGTGTCGCTCGGCGAGGGTGTGCGCGAGTCGGTCCGTTATTCGTGGGATTGGATCGTGACGATGGTGGTCGGGGCGGCACACTTCGCGCGATTCACGGGGCAGGTTCTGATGGGGCTGCCCCATGTGCGGACCTGGGCGAGGCGGGATCGCCTGATGCCGCAGTTGTTCTTTGTGGGGACGACGTCCATTCCGGTGCTGGCGCTGACTGGCGGATTTATTGGAATGACGCTGGCGTTCGAGGGGTATCCGCAGTTTCGGGCGATCGGGCAGGAAGGCCGGCTGGGCGGGGTGATCAACATCTCGGTTGTGAAGCAGCTTGGGCCGGTGCTGGCGGGCGTGATGCTGGCGGGGCGCGTGGGCTGCTCGCTGGCGGCGGCGCTCGGATCGATGCGGGTGACGGAGCAACTGGATGCGATGCGGGCGATGGCGAGCGATCCGGTGCGGGTGCTGGTTGTGCCGCGGGTGGTTGCGTGCGTGGTGATGATCCCGGCGCTCACGGTGGTATCGAACTTGTGCGGCGTCTTGGGCGGGCTCTTGATCACGATTTACTTTTACGGCGCGGATCGCGAGCAGTATTTCTACTACAGCCAGCAGCTTGTGAACTGGTACGAGATCACGCAGGGGCTGGTGAAGAGCCTGTTCTTTGGTGCGGCGATGGGCGTGATCGCCTGCTACAAGGGTTTTAACTGCCGCCCGGGTGCGGAGGGCGTGGGGCGTGCGACGACCGAGGCGTTTGTTGCGAGTTTCCTTGCGATCATCCTGCTGGGGCTGGTGATGGCGAAGGTGGGCAACGACATCGGGCAGATCATTTACAGCGGGAATACGAGCGTGTTCAGGTAAAGGCGTTGGGGCCCGTGTGAACGCGATTTCGACGCAACGACTTCCACAACTCAAACACAATCCCCACCGTCATTGCTCCGCAAAGCCTGCGCGATGCCGCCTCCCCCTCTGGGCAAAGGCGGAGGACAAAATGCAAAGGAGCGCACGCGAGAAGTGGAGTTCGATTCAGCCGGGGGTTTCGTTCTGCGCCACGGCTTTGGTGCGGCGACGCGGCGCGACGACGATGGCGATCGACCCGAGCAGGAGCATGGTGGACCATGCCGCGGCGGGGAGGGTCCAACCGGTTGCGTTGAGCCCATCCATTGTGAAGCGGTTGCTGGGTCGCTGGGTCTGCGGGGTGACGGCGGATGCGGCCTGGAATTGCCACGTATCGGCGGGCAACTGGCCGGGCTTGGGATCGCGGTTGGGCTTGCCGGTCGGATAGGTGTATCGCTCGTGCTTGAACTGGCCGTTGTCGAACTCGTAGAAGTCGTAGGCCCAGCCGGATTTCCAGACATCCTGCCACTTTCCCGGTTCGGCGCCGGGGAGGGGCGAGCGGGTGACGATCGCAAGCCTTTGAGGAACTTCGCCCGAGTCGACTTTTTCCTGCAGCGTGGCGCCGGTCATGTGACGGGCCTCGGCGAAGAGGAGAATTCGCAGCCAGTCGTTGTATGCGACCAGATCGGGCAACTTTGGATTGCCCGGGATTGAAACGCGCAAGCGGAGATTTTCCGGTCCGTAGGCGACGTTGATGTGCCAATCGGGCGTACCGGGGTTGATGTCGGTGATGTGCACCGGCACGCCCTTGTACTCGAAGTCGCGCTTGAGGATCTCTTTGAAGAAATAGACCTTGCGCTCGCGCTCGTTGTGCTCGGCGACGCGGCGAGCCATGGTGTAGACGCTGAAGCCAAGCCCCGACGCGGAGAGGATCGCCACACCGAGCGCGATTCGGCGCGCCATGTTCACGGTGCGGCTCCTTTCGACAACTTAGTGCTTCGCCGGAGTGGCCGGGGCCGCGGCGGGCGCGTGTGCGGGATCGGCGGCAGCGCCATGAGGAGCGGCGCCGTGCGGTGCGTGATCATCGTGCGGTGCGGGGGCAACCGCGTTGAACAGCCCGGCAGTGATGCCGGGGCGATTGATGGACATGTTGCCGCTGGAAACGGGCGTTGTGCCGTGGCCTTCGTGCGGGTGGGAGAGGATGTTTTTGAGTTCGTTGTAGCGTTCGATGCCGACGGCGGCGATTTTGCGGTCGCGCCAGAAGACGACGGGGGCCTGATTGATGATCGGGGCGTCGGCGCGCCAGCCGGCGCGGATGCCGCCTATCCCTCCCGCTTCGACCTGGTGGGCCTTGATGGGGTTGATCATGCCGCGGGTGCCGAGATCGAGCATGGTGAAGAAGAGGAAGAGGGCGAAGGCGAGGAGGCAGAAGAGGAAGACGACGGTGTTGATGGGATTGCTGAAGCGGAGGAGCATGAAGAACATGAGCACGAGGGTGGCTTTGACGGTGGCGATGCTCATGGCGACGATGACGTTGACCCAGCGGGGCAGTTCGTAGTGGAGCGAGGCCTCGATCCACTTTTCCATCTGCGCGGCGCCGACGGTGACGGCGGTGAAGCCGAGCAGGATCATGAGGATCGAGATGAGCGTCATTCCCGAGACGATGTGGTGCGAGTGCTTGGTGGCAGCGCCCATGCCGTGGGGATCGAGTTCGTTGAAGACTTCTGGGGAGGCTGCGTGCGGGGTGCTCATGCGTGGTCTCGATTCGGAAGAGTGAGCGGAATCGTTTGGAGTGCGGGATCTGGTCGAGGAAGGGTGCGCCCGATCGGTGGACGGGCCGGTCAGTGGATCAGATAGAGGAGCGGGAAGAGGAAGATCCAGATCAGGTCCACGAGGTGCCAGTAGAGACCGGTGTTCTCGACCATGGTGTAGTGAGAAGGGCCGTAGGCCTTGTAGAGCACAGCGCGGCGGAAGCACCACGCGATCAGGGTCATGCCGATGATGACGTGCAGGGCGTGGATGCCGGTGGCGCAGTAGTAGATGCTCCACCAGAGCGGTTCCCACGGGTCTTCGGAGAAGGCGTAGGAGAAGAACTGGCCGGGGGCCTTGCCGCCGTAGCCCTCGACGTGCTTGAAGAGGCCACCAAGAGCCTGTCCGTCGATCAAGCTGGCATAGTGCGGCAGCGCGGGGTCGAAGGCGATGAACCAGCCCGAGAGCTTGGGGGTGTACTCGAAGGTGAACTTGATGAGCAGGAAAACCAGACCGAAGATGAAGGTGGCGGAGAGCAGGATCTTGCCCTGCTTCTGACGATCGAGCTGGAAGGCGCGGATCGAGGCGGCCATCGTGTAGGACGAGAGCAGCAGCACCACGGTGTTGAGGGTGCCCCAGCGCCAATCGAGATACGACGAGCCGTTGGTGAAGGCGTCGGGGAACTTGAACCGCATGATGGTGTAGCCGACGAAGAGCCCTGCGAAGAGGAGCACTTCGGTGGCGAGGAAGAGCCAGAAGCCCAGTGTGCAGGCATCGAACTCTTCGTCGGCCGTGCGCCAGTGATGCCCTGGGATGTAGCGTTTCCATCCCGGGGTTGCGCCGCCCTGCACATCTGCGCCGAGCGGATTGGATCGTGTGTCGAGTGTGGTCATGCCGTGTTCTCGTGAGGAGCCCGATCGGGAAGCGGGATCAGTGCGCGTTGGCGGGGAGGTGAGGAAGCGGATAGTCCTTGGCGTTCCAGTGGGGCGGCACGGTGGTCTCGAAGTCGTACGGACCGTGCGTGACGATGGGCTCGTGCGCGAAGTTGTGCTCGATGGGCGGGCTCTCTGCTTCCCACTCGAGCGTCAGGCCGCCCCACGGATTCGCCGGGGCCTTGCGGCCGGCGACCAGCGAGTGGATGAAGACGAAGAGGTGGATCAGGAAGCCGAGCAACAGCACATAGGAGCCGACGGTGGACCAGATGTGGAGCGTCTGGTACTCCGAAACATAGCTGGCGTAACGACGCGGCATTCCCTGGGTGCCCAGGAAGAACTGCGTGAAGAAGGTGAGGTTGAAGCCGACGAAGACGGTCCAGGCGCCGACATTGGCCCAGAACTGGTTGTACATCTTGCCGAACATCTTGGGCCACCAGTGATGGAGGCCGGCGACGAAGGTGATGATCGTGCCGCCCATCATGACGTAGTGGAAGTGGGCGACGACGAAGTAGGAATCGTGGAGGTGAAGGTCGGTCGCGAGTGCGCCGAGGGGCAGGCCGGTGAGGCCGCCGATCGAGAAGAGGAAGAGGAACATGAGGGCGTAGAGCATCGGCGTGGTGAGCGCGATGGAGCCCTTGTAGAGCGTGGCGATCCAGTTGAAGACCTTGACGGCGGTCGGGATGGCGACGAGGAAGGTGAGAGCCGAGAAGACGGTCGCGCCGAGTTCACCGGATGAGGCGAACATGTGGTGTCCCCAGACGAGGAAGCTGACGAGCGCGACGCCGAGCGAAGCGAACGCGATGGCGCGGTAGCCGAAGATCTTCTTGTGGGAGTGAACGGGGATGATCTCGCTGATGACGCCGAAGGCGGGCAGGATCATCACGTAGACGACGGGGTGGCTGTAGAACCAGAAGAAGTGCTGGTAGAGGACGGGATCGCCACCGAGCGAGGGATCGAAGATTCCGATCCGGAACATGCGCTCGAAGACGAGCAGCAGCAGCGTGATGCCGATGACCGGCGTCGCCAGCACCTGGATGATGCTGGTCGAATACATGGCCCAGATGAACAGGGGCATATCGAACCAGCCCATGCCGGGGGCGCGGAGCTTGTGGACGGTGACAATGAAGTTCAGACCGGTGAGGATCGAACTGAAACCGAGAATGAACGCGCCGAGCACCATGAGAACGACGTTGGCGTGCTCCGCGTCGGTCGTTGTCGAGTAGGGCGTGTAGAACGTCCAGCCGGTGTCGACTCCACCGATGAGGATCGAGCAGACGGCGAAGATCGAGCCGGTGACGTAGATGTACCAACTGAGGAGGTTCAGCCTCGGGAAGGCAACGTCCTTTGCCCCGAGCATCAGCGGGATGAAGAAGTTTCCGAGCGAAGCGGGGATGCTCGGGATGATGACCATGAAGACCATGATCGCGCCGTGGAGGGTGAAGGCGCGGTTGTAGAGCTGGTTGCCGTAGTCGACGGTGCCCAGCTTGGCCTCGTCCTTTGGCGGGATCCAGCGGGCAAGCGTTTGACCGACGATCTCGGTCTTCATCACCTGCTTGCCTTCGGCGTCGAGCAACGGCTTGCCGGCGGCGTCGGTTGCGGCGACCTGGATCGTGCGGACGGGGTCGAGGAGCTCGGTGCGCACGGCGAGTGCCGCGAGACCGCCCAGGAAGAACATGAAGAGCACGGCACCGAGGTACATGACGCCGATCTTTTTGTGATCAACCGTGGTGGCCCAGTCCCAGACGGTGGTCCAGAAGCCTCCCTTCGGCGTGAGATAGCTTCCCTCGTGGTGCCCGTGCCCGCCGAGTTCGTGTGCTCTGGAATTGTCAAGAGTGGTCATGTCGTGCCTCGATTCTGGTCCGGACGGATTACTTCTTTTCGGGTGCGGGGGCCGCGGGGTCGGCCGGAGCCGGGGTAGACGATGCAAACTTGCTCAGGCTCTTCATGTAGGCGATGAGGCCCTGCATGCGGCGCTCGTCGATCTGAGCGGAGGTGTAAACGGGCATGTTGCTGGGGTAGCCGTCGACCAGCTTGGCCTGCGGTGTGTAGATCGATTCGCGGATGTAGTTGTCGTCGGCGAGCACCGAGCCCTGGTTGGTGGGCTGGTGACTCAAGTAGAGATCCTTCCACGTCGGGGCGGCACCCTTGCTGCCATCGACGGTGTGGCAGGCGCTGCATCCCTGCGACTGGAAGACGAGCTTGCCGATTTCCTCGGGCGACTTGCCCTCGATGTTCCACTCCTCGGTTTTCGCGAGGTAGTAGGCCATGGGGACGATGCGGATGATGCCGAGCATTTCGGAATGCTGATCGCCGCAGTATTCGGCGCAGAAGATGAAGTGATCGATGAAGGGGACCTTTTCACCCTGGGCCGTGACGACGTCCTTGCCGGTCGAGTCCTTCAGGTTGCTGGCCTGTGCGTCTTTCAGTTTGGCCTGGAACCAGTAGGTGGTGTAGCGGTTGGGGAAGACGTCGAACTTGACGCGGAAATCGGGCACCCAGAAGGAGTGCATGACGTCCTGGCTGATCATGTTGATGTGAACGGGGATGTCGCCGGGCATGTAGAAGATCGGGACGGGACGGGCGGCGGGGGATTTGTTGATGCCGCCGAACTGGGTGCTGTCGGGGCCGATGAGGGTGCGCTCCGGGCTGGCGGCACCGTTGGGATAGGTGATGGTCCAGTCCCATTTTTTGGCGGTCAGGGTCATCTGGAGCGAATCGCCGGGGGCGACGAGCTTGTCGATGTAGACGTGGAAACCTTCGAGGAAGATGTAGAAGAGGAAGAAGCAGGGAACGATGGTCCAGACGAGTTCGAGGCGCGTGTTGTGCGACGGGCTGTACGGCGCGGGGACGCCGGGGCGGCGGCGGTACTTGACGACGCAGTACATCATGATCGCCATCAGGAAGATGAACCACCCGACGCAGATCCAGAAAATGATCATGTAGAGACGGTCGGTCTCGATCGCGTTGTGGTTGACGCCGAAGTTCTGGAAGAACCAGCGCCAGCCGTACGACCACCAACCCGTCGGGCCTTCGGCGAGCGTTGTCGTCATGTTGTTTGTCAATGTCTTCAGCACACCGTCACTCCGTTCGCAAACTCAAACCGCGGCCGACCCCGACCCCACCCCCACTGACATCCCCGCTCCTGCCGGCACCGGGCGCCGACGCCGGGCGCGTTCCATGATCATCATGCCCATCACCAGCGAGCCGACGGCGCCGATCGAAACGATCGCGCCGATCTTCATCACCCGCATCGCCTGGAGCGTGTACGCGCCCGCCTTGGGGTCGTACATGAAGCACCAGCTCATCATCAATTCGCTCACGCCCTTGGCGATCTTGCCGTCGGACGCTTCGATCAACGCCAGCTTCATCTGCTCGGCCAGCGCCTTGTCGTCGCCCATGAAGGGCGAGAGATAGCGAGCCACACGTCCGTCGGGGGTCAGAATCATGAACACCGAGGAATGGGCGAATTGACCGTTGTCGGAAGCGCGGTACTTGAAACCGAGCGAATTGGCGAGTTCGCGGTTTGCCGCGGCGGAGCCGACGAAAAAGTTCCAGTTCTCTGCGATCAGCGGATTCATCTTGCCGCCGTCGCTCATGCCTTCGGGGAGTCCGCCGAGCACATAGCCCTGCTTGACCTGCATGGCGCGGGCGGCGGTTTCGGACGAATCGAAACTGAAGTAGGCGACCTTGTAATCGCGCCCGATCTTGTACTCGAGCCGGCGGAATGCCCCGATCAATTTATCCATCGTCGCGCTGCACACGACCGGGCAGTCGTAATAGACGAGCGCGACGAGCACGGGGCGGTGCTTGCCGCCGGAGTTTGCGGAGCCCTTTTCGAGATCAAACAGATCGCCGAGTCGGACCTGCTTGCCCTCGGCGCTTGTGAACTGCAATTCCATCGGCACGAAGGCACCGATCTTCTGGTCGGTGTCGAGCCCGCTCGTCATCGCGCCCGTCGCGGGGGCAACGCCCTGCTTCGACGGGTCGTATCCGCGCGCGATCTGCGCGGAGGCCCCCGCGCCGATCGCGGCGGCGGAGATGAGCGGGAGAAGATGACGACGACGAACGAACACAGAAACTCCCTGCTTACTTGGTCTGGTAGCGCTTCACGACCCGCTCGATCGCGCGATCGACGGGGATGCGGACCGTCTTGGTTGCGGGATCAACCACTCCGAAGGTGGAGAGGTCCGCTTCCATCTGGCCTTTGGTGGTGTTGAACAGTTCAGCGCCGCCGATGGTCTCGATTCGGGCTTCCTGCACGTGGCGCACGGTCACATTGAAGTAGAGGATGGTTACGAGGATGAAGACCGCCGTGAAGCCGAAGATCACGAAGAGCACGATGAAGGTGTTGGTCGTGTTGATCGTCGCGGCGTGCTCGTGCTGGGGTACACCTTCCGCTGAGGAATGGTGGTGCCAGGCGTCTGCGTGACCGTGGCTGCTGTGCTCGTGGCTTGACATGCGGGTTTCTCGTTGCCGGGCTGACTCGGAGCGTTTTTACTGTTTGGCGGTAACTATTGCTGCCAAACGGAATATTCTAGCCCGTAGGGGCGTTTCGTCGGGAATCGGGGTCTAGATGTAGTTCTTGTGCTCGATGGACTCGGGGAGGCGTGGGTCGCGAAGGGGGATGAGCGGGACTGAGGAAACGCGGCGGACGAGCATGAAGCCGAGGAGGCCGATCATGCCGAAGACTGCCGCGAAATCGACCCAGATGCCGGCCATCGGCGTGAGGGGGGTGCCCTCGGCGAAGCGGGTGGTCACCATGGGGCGGACGATGAAGAACATGTCGGTGAAGTGGATGAAGAGCATCCAGATCGCGACGACGGCGAGGGCGGTGGGCGAGCGTTTGACGCCACGGAAGAGCAGGATGAGGAACGGGACGATGAAGTGGCCGATCGCGAGGAGGAAGAAGACGAACTGCCAGCCATCGCGCTTGCGGACGAGGTACCAGACGGTTTCTTCTGGGACGTTTGAGTACCAGATGAGGAAGTACTGGCTGAAGGCGATGTAGGCCCAGAAGACGGTGAAGGTGAACATGAGTTTGCCGACGTCGTGGAAGTGCTCGGAGGTGACGAGACCTTCGAGCTTGCCGGCGCGGCGGAGCGGGACGATGATGAGGACGAGGGCGGCGATCCCGCTGAAGGCGGTCGAGGCGAAGTAGTAGACGCCCCACATGGTGCTGAAGAAGCGGAAGTCCATCGACATGAGGAGGTCGAAGGAAGCGAAGGCGGTGGTGAGGGCGAAGGCGAGCATGCCCCACGAGCTGGTGAAGCGGGCCTTGTTGGAGAGCCACTTGTCGCCGGTTTCATCCTGCTTGCGGGAAAGGCCGCTGAGCTTCCAGGCGATGATGGTCCAGACGAAGAAGTAGAGCATCAGCCGCACGCAGAAGAAGCTCGGGTTGAGGAACGCGATCTTCTTTTCGAGGACGATGTTGCTCTGGTATTCGTTGTTCATCCAGAGGTAGAGCGAGCCGTTGCCGATGAAGAGGTCGTAGAGCGGAACGATCGACGCGACGATGAGCATGACCGGCGCGAGGACCATGAGGTTCTCGAACTGGCGGCGGAGGGTGATCGACCAGCCGGCGGCCATGAGGTGCATGACGAGGGTGAAGAACATGCCGCCGAGGCACATCGCCAGGCAGCCCATCGCGGCCATCTGGAAGCTGGCGATGGCGTGGAGCTTGCCTGTGTAGAGGAACGCGCTGCCGATGGTTGCGCCGAGGCCGACAACGGCGACGATGAGGAAGAGCGTGGAGAGGCGGCCGCCGCCGGTGTAGCGGACGTTGCTGTCGCGGAGCAGGTGCTCGTGCGAGTGATCGTGGTGGAGTACGGCGTCGTGATCGTGGGTCGCGATGGAACTCACTTGCCACCTCCCTGCGGTTGATTCGTTGGGTGATTCGCCGGAAGGGCGGGTGCGGCCGGTGCCGGAGCGGGGGTTGCCGGAGCTGCGGGGGTTGCGGCTGCCGCGGCACGGAGGGCTTTCTCGAGGGCGGCGCGTTCGGATTCTGGGACTTCCGAGAGCGGAACGGAGCGTGATTCCTGGAGCGTGCGGAAGTAGGCGACGACGGCCCAGGCCTGCTTCTCGTTGAGAGCGTGTGCGTAGGGCGGCATCTTCTGCTCGCCGTTGGTGGTCACGCCGTTGCGGATGGTGTGGAAGATGTAGCCGTCTTTACCGGTGTACTGCGTCGCGTCCTTGTACTTGGGATCGAAGAAATTCGGAAGGGCGTAGGACCAGGACTGGCCGACCATGCCCTTGCCCGAACCATCGAAACCGTGACAGACGGAGCAGTAGATGTTGAACTTGATCTGGCCGAGCTTGATGAGGTCGGGCGTCACTTCGATCGACGACGGGATGCGATCGACGTACTTCGGAGTGCCGTCGGGGTTCACGCCGGCCGTGCCGAGGTAGACGGCTTCGCCGTCGCGGAGCAGGCCGACGCGCTGCTCGGCCCAGGGCTTGCCCCAGGTCTGATCGCCGGTGATGCCGACGCGACCGAAGGCAACGACGTTGGCGGGCGTCTCGCGCATCATGCGTTTGTTGGCGTAGAACGGAGTCTCGCCCTGGGGCTTCCAGCGGGGCTGGTCGTCCATGTCCGGGAAGAACTGGCGGGGCGGCTTGTCGCTGCGGTCACCACGGCAGCCCTGCGCGCCGAGCGCGGCAAACAGACCCGCGGCGATCGCGAGCGTGCTTCCGGCGGTTTTGATGTGCTTGTTCATATTCATCCGGGGGCCAAGGTGGTCAGATCGTGTGATTCGCGTGTGGATTCGTGCGTGATGGTCAGTCGCCTTCGACGAGATCGATGTTGCGGCCGCCCAGGCGTTCGAGCATTGCGCGGGTCTGATCGGGGTCGAACTTGTCGTCGGTGCTCTCGATGCAGATCGCGAGGGTGTCGTCGCTGACGGCGAGGAAGCGATCCTTCTTCAGGAGCGGGTGGTTGTGACGCGGCAGGCCGTTCATCGCGAGCATGCAGATGAGCGTGGAGAACGCGGTGAACAGAATGCCGAGTTCGAAGGTGATCGGGACGAACGGTTCCCACGGGCCGTAGGGCTTGCCCTGCACGACGAGCTGGTAATCGACGCCGCTCATCCAGTACTGCATCAGGAAGCCGAGCCCGGCGCCTGTGAGACCGATGAGAGCACAGTACAGCGGAAGCTTGGTGCGCTTCACACCCATCGCTTCGTCGATGCCGTGGATCGGGAAGGGGGCGTAGACATCCCACTGGGAGTAACCGGCATCGCGCACCTTTTCGGCGGCGTGGTAGACGTCGGCGGGTGTTGCGAATTCGGCGATGACGCCGTAGACGTTTTCGCCGCTCTCGGTCACGTAGACCTTGCGTTGCTTCGCCATGGCTTAGTGCCCGTCCTTTCCGTGGCCGTGTCCGCCATCTGGGTGGTGATGCGGGCTTGCCTGAGGCAGAACCGCCTTGACCTCGGCCATCGCGAAGACCGGGAGGAAGCGGAGGAAGAGGAGGAAGAGGGTGAGGAAGATGCCGCAGGAGCCGACGAAGATGCCGATGTCGACGGCGGTGGGCCAGAACATGCTCCACTCGGCGGGGAGGAATGCGCGGTGGAGGCTGGTGACGATGATCACGAAGCGCTCGAACCACATGCCGATCGTCACGAAGATCGAGACGATGAAGACAATCAACGGGCTCTGGCGGCAGAACCTGATCCAGAAGACCTGCGGGGTCACAACGTTACAGAAGATCATGGTCCAGTAGGCCCAGGCGTACGGGCCGCGGGCACGCACGTGGGTGAAAAGGAACGATTCGTACTGGTTGCCGCTGTACCAGGCGATGAAGAACTCCATCGAGTAGGCGAAGCCGACGATCATGCCCGTGGCGAGGATGATCTTGGCCATGTTCTCGATGTGGCGGAGCGTGATCAGGTCCTTCATGTTGGGGAAGAGTTCACGCGCCGGGATCAGGAGCAGGAGCACCATGGCGAAGCCGCCGAAGATGGCACCCGCGACGAAGTACGGCGGGAAGATCGTGGTGTGCCATCCGGGGAGGATCGAGGTGGCGAAGTCGAACGACACGATCGAGTGCACCGAGAGCACCAGCGGGGTGCTGATACCGGCGAGCACGAGATAGGCGACTTCGTACCGGTGCCAGTGGCGGCTGCTGAAGCGCCAGCCCATGGCGAGGAAGCCGTAGACGTATGCGCGGACCGTGTCGGTGCGGAGCGCGAGGAAGGGGAGGACGCGCGGGCCTTCCAAGTTCCGGCGGAGGCGGAGATCGGCCCGATCGCGCAGGGTCGCGAAGTCGGGGATCATGCCCATGTACCAGAAGAGGAACGAGACGGTGCCGTAGGTGCTGACCGCGAAGACGTCCCAGAGCAGCGGGCTCTTGAAGTTGGGCCAGATGGCGTTGGCGTTGGGAATCGGGAGGAGGAACCAGGCCATCCACTGGCGGCCGATGTGGATGCCGGGGAAGGTGGCGGCGCAGATGACGGCGAAAATGGTCATCGCTTCGGCGCTGCGGTTCACCGCCGTGCGCCACTTCTGCTTGAGCAGGCACAAGATGGCGGAGATGAGCGTTCCGGCGTGGCCGATACCGATCCAGAAGACGAAGTTGGTGATGTCCCAAGCCCAGTCGACCTGGTTGTTCATGCCCCAGGCGCCGATGCCCGTGATGATGAGGTAGAGGATGAAGAGCGTGCCGATCTGGGCGATCGTGAACGAGAGACCGAAGAGGGGCAGCCAC
The DNA here is from genome assembly GCA_016793015.1 of Phycisphaerales bacterium. Taxonomy (GTDB): domain Bacteria; phylum Planctomycetota; class Phycisphaerae; order Phycisphaerales; family UBA1924; genus JAFEBO01. The sequence continues at coordinate 34,547 of JAEUJD010000169.1, read as the reverse complement.
CACTTGCCCGGCGGCTTTTCGGCGTAGCCGCAGACGATCTCGGTGATGTCGTGGAACGAACGGTTGTTCAGAACCAGCGGCGCACGCACGGCGGGATCATCGACGAGCGAGCCGTCGCCCGTGCCCGGCGGAACCGGGTACGTGGGCAGTTCGCCGTTCGCCAGACCGGCGAGTCGGCGTGCCGCGGATTCATCTGGATGCATTGTCGTCACGAGTGACCTCCGCCGCTCAGAACGCTCAGGCTGAGCGCGTAGCCCTTGTCAGTGGATTTTTTGCGGGGGTCGATGAAGGAGTGGCCCTTCTCGCCCGCCTTGGTTTCGTGGGCGGGCGATCCGTGCGGATCGCCGTGACCGTCGCCGTGTCCGGCATCGTGGGAGCCGTGGAACGGATGGTCCCACGCGCTGCGCCGTGCGCCCTCGACCAACGCCGGATTCGGGTTGTTGACCCGGAGCAGGTGGCTGGTGCGGGGACGCGTATTGAGGAAGCCGAGAAGCAGGTACGAGCGGCGGCTGCGCCGGGTGTGATAGACGCGGCTGCCCTTGCGTTTGGTGCCGTCGGCCTCGGTGTATTCGCTGTTGATGTCGAGGATGTCGCCGAAGACGATCGAATCGCTCGGGCACGCCTGCTGGCAGGCGACCTGCACGAATCCATCCGGGACGAACTCGAGATCCTGCAATCGCACTTCGATCTTGGCCGAGTTGGTGCGCTGGATGCAATAGGTGCACTTTTCCATGATGCCGCGCATGCGGGTCGTGACATCGGGGTTCTTCTGCATCCGGGTGATCTGATCGAGCTTGTCGCGGAGGCGGGGCGGGATGAGGTTGGGGTTGATCTTGTTGAACTGGCCTGAACCGGTGATGCCGCCGCGATCGGGCGCGATGGAGTTCACGAGCTCCTGGCCGATGTAGCCGCCGTTGAACTTGGTGAGGCCGTATTCGAAGAAGTTGAAGCGGCGGACCTTATAGGGGCAGTTGTTCGCACAGTACCGCGTGCCGATGCAGCGGTTGTACGTCATGAAGTTGTGGCCCTCGTTGCCGTGCACGGTGGCGTTCACGGGGCAGACGGTCTCGCACGGTGCGTTCTCGCACTGCACGCAGGCAACGGGCTGATGGAACATGAACTCGGGCGCGTTGTAATCCATCTGGCCCGGGTTCTCGTGATCGAAGTACGAGCCCGCGAAGTAGCGGTCGACGCGGATCCAGTGCATCTCGCGGCCCTTGGCCACTTCCTTTTTGCCGACGACGGGGATGTTGTTCTCCGCCTGGCAGGCGATGGTGCACGCGCCGCAGCCGGTGCAGGTCGAGAGATCGATGGTCATTCCCCACTGGTGACGCAGCGCGTAATCCGGGGGTGTTTTTTCCTTCGTGCGCAGCTTGTCGGACCAGCCGGGCACCTGGAGGAAATTCGGATCGTCGGGCTGCACATCCGCCGCGGAGCGTGTGAACGGATTGATGTAGATCGAGTTGTTGGGGGGCGTGTGCGAAAGATCGCCGAGCCGCTCGGCGAAGTTGAGCTTGCCCGAGCTGTTGTGCGCGTAGACGGTGTCGTTGTCGGGGATGGAGTCGCCGCCGAATTTCTGATAGGTCGGCAGGTCGACGTTGCGCACGATCGCGGTGCGGCCTTCGAGGCTCCAGTGCATCTGTGTGCTGGCGATCGGATGCATCTCGCCGGTGTCTTTGCAATCGACCGATGCGAGCCAGTTGCCCGCATCGCCCCGGATCGGACCGATGTCGAAGCCGACGCCGTCGGCGACAAGACCCGCCTTGCGCCGGCCGTAGCCGTACATGAACGTCACGGTGTCGTCGGCCATGCCCGGAAGGATCCAGACGGCGCACTTCACCTTGCGACCGGCGAAAGTGAACTCGGCCACGTGTCCGGCCGGGTACTTCTCCTTCGTGTACATCGTTTCGGGGTCGGCGACGGTTGCGCTCGCGGGGAGCACACCCAATCGCTCAGCGGTGCGTGGGCTCATCGCGGCGGGGTTATCCCACACGACAGCGGTGCCGTGCTGGGGAAGCTCCTGGAGCCACGAGATGTTGGTGTTGCGGCCGTCGTGCATCCAGCCGGTGCGGATGACTGCTTCGAGCGCGCCGGGCGCGGGCTGTTCGAGCTTGAAACCCTTCCACGCTGCCGCAACGCCCGCGACATCGGCCTTGGGCGTTGAAGGCTTGAAGCCCGTGCCCGCGACGACGCCGTCGTGCAATGCCCGCTTCCAGGCGGTCTCGAAATCGGTGACCTTGGCGCCGAGCGCGCCCTTCCAGGTGCGCCGGACGAGCTCGAATCCGTCGCGTGCGGTGCCATCGTCACGCAGATCGCCGCTGATGAAGGCGAGGAACTCGATCTCGCTCATCGGGGCCTGGCCTGCGCGATGGCCGTTTTCATCAACCGCTGCGTAGAGCGGCGCGATCATGGGCTGGATCGGCGCGATCACGCCTTCGGGCGAGACGGTGTCGCCCCACGATTCGAGATAGTGGCAGCCGTTCAGATTCCAGGTTGCGAACTCGCTGGTTTCGGTGGTGCCGACCGAGAGCGAGACTGCGCCTTCGAGTTTCGCGAACGCTTCGGCGAAGGCCTTGGCGTCGGGCGCGGTGAACGCGGGGTTGGTGCCCACGCAGAGCACGCTCTCGTACTTCCCGGCCTTCATCGCTTCGGTGAGCGCGATCATCGCGGAGCGCGAATCGGCCGCGGCCTCTGCGGACATGGGATTGAACCCGATGCACGTGCAGCCGAGCGCCGCGTTGATCGCGTGGGCGAGGGCGTGCGCTGCGCCGGGCATGTGCGGGCCGACGAGCACCATCGTGCGGCCCTTGTTGGCCGGCTCGAGAAGGTCCTTGGCGGCGGTCTCGATGAACTTGCGGTCGGCATCGGTGATCGACGCCGTGTTGATCCCCGCGAGCGCATCGGAAGCGGGGTTGAACGCGCCGCCGAGCTTCGGAAGCGTGAATTTGGCGAGTTCAACGAGGCAGGCGAGCACCTTGCTGGGCGTTGCGCGGAGCCGGTGATCGGCCTGCGCGCCGGTGAGGCAGAAACCGCTCTCAAACATGTAGAGGCGGCTCATCTCGTCGGTGAGTTCTTCGACGCGACGAGTCGACGCGAAATCGCGAGCGTGTACCAGCGAACGACCCTCGCCGGTCAGGAAATCACGATCGAACGAGACGACGACTTTGGCCTTCGAGAAGTCGATCACATCGGTCATCGGCGCGCCGAACGCGGCCTTGGAACCCTGCACCGGGCCGAGGTCTTCGGTTGCGTCGTAGGCGATCCAGGTCGCCTTGGGCCACTTTTTCAGGATCGCCGCCCGCACGGCATCGCGCGTTGGGCCACCGACCTTGTCCACCACGATCGCGAGGCCTGCGCCCTGCGTCTTATCGAAGCGCGGGAAGTATTCCTTGCCCCACTTGACGAAATCGTCCCACGTTGCCGTGAGGTGCTCGCCCTTGTTGTCGTTGCGCTTGCGGTTGAAGAAGACCGGCTCTTTGAGGCGATCGGGGTCGTAGAGCGAGAGGATGCTGGCCTGCGCCGCGACGCTGCTGCGTCCGCGATTGACCGGGTGGAGCGGGTTTCCTTCGATCTTGGTCGGGCGGCCCTCGTGCGTTTCGATGAGCAGGCCTTCGGCGCCGCCGCCGGGCAGGGGCATGCTGGTCGCGTAGAAGAGCGGCTTGCCGGGGATCACGTCTTCGGGCGGATGCTGCGAATAGGCGAGGATCTTGTGATCGGGGCGGCGGCAGCCCGGGAGCGTCGCGGCGCCGGCGAGCGCGAACGAAGCGCCCATGATCTTCATGAACGTGCGGCGGGTGCCGCTGAGGAAGTCGGTCACGCCTGCGGGGAACTCGCGCTCGAGGAAATCGCGGAACTCGCCGGTGTCTTCAACCTCATCGAGGCTGCGCCACGCGGCCCGTCCGTTCACGGCGGTCAGCAGACTGCGCCGCTCGTGCGACAACTCCTGCTTCCCCTTCTTCTGCTTTGGCCCTTCTTTGGCGGTCGAAGGGCATTGATCGGACTTGCTCATGCCGAGGTCCTTGTGACTTCTCGATGGGGCCGGCCCCTCGAGATTTCGCGAATCAAACTAGTAGTGGCAAGCGCCGCAACCCTGGGGGGGCTGGCGCGTGAGTGAGTGAACGACGTCGCCCGGAGTGGGCTGCTGCGTGGTGCTTCCGCCTGGCCCGAAGCCGGCGATTCCGGCCCGCGTTTCCAGAAAATTCTGGACCCAGACGAGCTGCGTCACGCGATCTTTGGGGACCAGGTTGGCTTCGGGGTTGCGGTGGCAATCAAGGCACCAGCTCATCGAGAGCGGCTGCACCTGATGCACAACCGGCATCGCAGTGATCTGCCCGTGGCAGGAGAAGCACGAAACACCGGCAGCCAGGTGCGTGTTGTGCGGGAAATTCCGCACGTAATCGGGCAGCTTGTGGATCCGGCGCCATTCGATTGATGCGTCTTTCGCGTACGACTCGCGCACCAGTCCGACTTTTTGCGTTTGCCATGCCGCGAGCCGCTTCTCGGCGTGGCAGCCGTAGCACGTGGCGACGGCCGGCACATTGGCCTCGGCGGAGACTTCAACTTTGGTGTGGCAGTAGCGACAATCCATGCCGAGCCGTCCGGCGTGGATCTGATGGCTGAAGGCCTCAACGGGTTGGATGGGCTGGTACCCGACTGCCCAGAACTTGGGGGTCGCGTAATACCAGAATGCACTGACCGCAGTCAGAAACACACCAGCGCCGCCGACTGCCGCCATTGTGGGAAATGAGTTGAACCACTTGGGAAAGAGGACTGACACCCGGTTTCCTCCCGGTTAATGGCTGCGATAACGAATGCACGAACCGAATCGATTGAAAGAACGACCAGCGTAGAATCGTCCAGACCGGGTCTTTTCCGGTAGGACCGTAATTTCTTCGCATCGGCCGCGTGCTGTCAAGTCAGGTCCGTTTGGATTGTTTAGTTGAGACTAAGTCTCATCCGGAGGAACGATGAACCTGCTCCGAACGATTCTGCGTCCGAGCGTTCTGACCGATGCTTTTGCCGCCACCATCGTGGTCTGGTGGACCTGGTTTGTGACGCACCTGCCCTGGCTCGGAATTCCGGAGCAAGTCTCTGTTGCAGCGATACTTGCGGCGTGGCTAATGGCGTTGATTGTGTGCGCACGGGCATTTGGTAAAGAAGGACGGACGTGGGGAGAGGCGATCGTCGCTTCCGGCGCGGCGGGGTTTCTCAGCGCCCTGGCGGGGTTATTGATCCTCGGATCGAAACTGGTAGAGGATGCCCAGCCCGGCGCGATGGGGCAGGTATCGCTGAAGCCCGGCGCGGTTTTGATCGCGCTCGGATTCCTGGTTTTGGGCACCGCACTCGGCCTGGTGGGCGGGGCGATCGGAAGGTTTTTGAGCAAGCCCCGCCATCGCGCGAACGACGCTGAAGAGAGCCGCAAGAGCTGGCTCGGGCGATTCGGGATCGTCGCGGCGGTGGCGGTTGTGCCGCTGCTGATTGTGGGCGGGCTCGTGACGAGCAGCAACTCGGGCATGGCGGTTCCGGATTGGCCCAACACGTACGGGAGCAACATGTTCCTGTATCCGATCGGGCCTCGTGCGGCGCCGGCGGTTTATCTCGAACACAGCCACCGCCTGTTCGGCGCCCTCATCGGGCTGACGGCGATCGTGTTGTGCGCGCTGGTGTTCATGTACGACCGGCGCGGGTTCGTGAAGTTTGTTGCGCTGCTTGTGCTTGCGCTCGTGATTTCGCAGGGAATCCTGGGTGGAATGCGGGTTTTGCACGGCAGCGCCGAGGCCTCGAAGGATGCCAAATGGGCTCGCGTTTTCCACGGAATTCTGGCGCAGGTCATTTTCTGCCTCTTTGTCGCGATGGGTGTGTACCTCAGCCCGCTCTATCAGAGGGTGAAAGCCGCCGTCGCGGCCGGTGTGCTGCAGATCGGTCACACGGGCGTGAAGCCCAAGACCTTCCGGATTTTCGCGACTGCCGCGATGCACACGACGCTGCTGCAACTTGTGTTTGGCGCGGTCTATCGCCACACGCGCTCGGCGCACGCGCTCTGGACGCACATGGGATTCTCGCTGTTCGTGGTGATCTTCGTGCTGCTCGCGGCGTTTGCCGCGAGCGGGCTTCGCACGCCCGATGCGCCGGTGCAGCGGTTTCTCCGCAGGATCGGTCTGCTGGGTGCGGCGTGCGTCGCACTTCAGTTCCTGCTCGGCTGGCTCACGTTTTTCCTGGGCGGCACGGGGCTTGAGCCCAGTTCGCTCACCGAGGTGCTGATGCGGACGGCGCACCAGGCCAACGGGGCGTTGCTGCTGGCAATCACGACCATCATGATGCTGTTCGGGCGGGCGCTTTCTCCCAAGGCGGGGGCGGCAAAGCTTGGAACTGCCGCGGCAGCCTGAAGCGAATGGACTCCGGCAACTCCTCGCCCGCGAGTTATGAGGCCGTGGGACGAGATTTGCGACGGGACGGCTCGTGTTTGTGCTGTATTGACTGATCCGGGCAATCGGCACTGGACCGATGCGTTAGTCTTGGGAAGCCCGAGGGACGCTGCATGGCCGATTCGCCCAAATCCAACCCCGCCACTTCAACCGCGCCTTCATCTCCGGCAGACGCGACAGCGCTCCGCACGCCGTCCAGCGAGGTGCGGCCAGCCCCCACTCCTTCTCCCCCGCCTTCTCCCAAACGCACCGAAAAGACGATGACGGGCTCGATGGCGCCGATCGCGCCGAAGAACTTTGGCTACGAACAGGCGAGGCATCTGCTGTGGCGTGCGGGGTTCGGCGGCACACCGGTCCAGATCCAGACGCTCGCCAGTTGGGGACCGACCAAGGCCGTGGAGTACGTGATCGATCCGGCGAACGCGCCCGGCGATCGACCCCGGGCGGATTTGTTCGACAAGAACATCATGCGTGAGCCCTCGGCGGAAGAGCGCAAGGCGTATCAGGCCGCGCGGCAGAAGCAGGATGAGGATGCGCTCGCCAAGTTCCGCGTGGAGCAGCAGCGCCGCCAGGGACAGGATCGCCAGCAGATCAGCGAGGTGCAGCGCTGGTGGCTGAAGCGGATGATCGAAACGCCCCGGCCCCTCGAAGAGAAGATGGTGCTCTTCTGGCACGGACACTTCGCGACCAGTTACCGCAACATCGAGAACAGCTTCCACATGTACTTGCAGAACGAACTGTTCCGCAAGAACGCGCTCGGAAACTTTGGCGATCTGCTCTACGGCATCATCCGCGATCCGGCGATGCTGAAGTATCTGAACAACGACACCAGCCGCAAGGGCAAGGCCAACGAGAACCTGGCCCGCGAGATCATGGAGTTGTTCAGCCTGGGTATCGGGGGATACACCGAGAACGACATCAAGGAAGGGGCACGCTCGCTTACGGGCTATACGTTCAAGGACGACACGTTCGTCTTCGAGAAGAACAACCACGACGGGGGCGTGAAGACCATCCTCGGTCGCACGGGCGCGTTCGATGGGGACGGCTTCGTCAAGATCATACTCGAACAGCAGGGCGTTTCGCGATTCATTACCCGCAAGCTCTACCACAACTTTTGTGCCGAGCTTCCGCCGCTGGAGCGAGCGGATTACAGCGATCTTCCCGGCCCACAGCAGGCGGCCCTTCGCGATCTCGCATCCACATTCGCCTCGTCGAAGTACGAACTCAAGCCGGTGCTGCGTCGGCTTTTCCTGAGCCAACATTTCTACGACGACAAGGTCATGAACGAGCAGATCAAGGGCCCGACGCAGCTTGTGGTGGGCGCGGTGCGCTCGCTCGACACGCCGGTGCGGGATCTCTCGATCCTGAACGATGCGCTTGACCTGATGGGTCAGAATCTGCTCTTCCCACCAAGCGTGAAGGGCTGGGACGGTGGCCGGTCGTGGATCAACACGAGCACGATGTTCGTGCGCCAGAACATCATGGCATTTCTGCTCACCGGCAAGAAGCCAAGGGGCTATGACGCCAACGCCGACGAGATGAAGTACGACCCGATGCCCCTGCTCGCGGAAATGGCAAAGGCCAACCCGGGCAGCGAGAAGGACCCCGCGGCGGTTGCGGATTACCTGCTCCGGCTCACCATCGGCACGGCGCCTCAGCAATCGAAAGAAGCCCTCGCATCGCTCTCCGCCAAAGTCGGCGGGGGCGTGTCGCGCGAACTTGTGATCGGATACTTGTTGTTGATTACGGCGATGCCGGAGTACCAGCTTTGTTAGAGGCATTTGGCACTAGGCACTTGGCACTAGTGAAAAAATGTCTCAGCCGGAGCCCGTTTGTTTTCGCTTCGCTTTCCTAGTGCCCAATGCCAAGTGCCCAGTGCCTTCTTCGGAGTCCCCCATGGACCTGCACAACTCCCCCGCTTTCACCCGCCGCAAGTTCCTGTACGGCGGCCTCACGCTCGCATCGACCGCGTGGACCATCCCAGCGTTCCTCGGCTCCTCCGCCGATGCGATGGCGGGCATGCTTGCCGACGGGCTCTCGAGCACGCCGGGCGTTGATGAAGATCGCATCCTCGTCGTCGTTCAACTTGGTGGCGGCAACGACGGTCTCAACACCGTCATCCCCTACGGCATGGACGCGTATTACAAAGCACGCGGCGGAATCGGCGTCAAGCCGAACGAAGCGCTCAAGCTCACCGAAGCCGACGGCATCGGCCTGCACACGCGTATGACCGCGCTCAAAGAGCTTTACGACAACGGGCTCGCTTCGATCATTCAGGGCGTCGGCTATCCAAACCCGGATCGCTCGCACTTCAAGAGCATGGATATCTGGCAGACCGGCGAGCGCGACGCGACCGGTGATGGCTGGCTCGGTCGCTACATCGACAACGAATGCTGCGGCTACGGCAAGGGCGAAAGCGGGAAGCCGGACGGAAGCAAGAAGCCTGCCGCGGGTCCGATGACTGCAATTGATCCCCCCATCGCCATCGGTCGCACGGCACCCCTCGCGTTGCAGGGCCGCGCGACCAAGCCCGTGAGCTTTGAATCCGCCGATCTCTTCCGCTGGTCGGGCGAAGACATTCACGAAGCGTTAAAAGAGCCGTATCACGATCTGAATCGACGGGGCGCTTCAGGTGGTGGCGACACCAACGCCGATTTCCTGATGCGCACCGCGCTCGATGCGCAGATCAGCAGCGACAAGATCCGCAAGGCGGTCGGACAGAAGAGCCTCGTGACGTATCCCGGCAACGAACTCGGACGCCAGTTGCAGATGGTCGGTGCGATGATCCGCGCCGGGCTCAAGACCCGCGTCTACTACGTCACGCTCGGCGGCTTCGACACGCACAGTGGCCAGGGTGGCGCGCAAGGCCGGCATGGCAATCTCCTCGCCAACTTTGCTGATTCGATTAAGGCGTTCTACGCCGATCTCAAAGCCCAGGGCAACGACTCGCGCGTGCTCACCATGAGTTTCAGCGAGTTCGGCCGACGCGTCGCGCAGAACGCCAGCGGCGGCACCGATCACGGCACCGCGGCACCGATGTTCCTCTTTGGCCCCATGGTCCGCCCTGGCGTGATCGGCGCGCATCCCTCGCTCACCGATCTCGATCAGGGTGACTTGAAGTACCTCATCGACTTCCGAAGTGTCTACGCGGGCGTGCTGGAGCAGTGGCTCAAGGCAGATAGCAAGCAGGTGCTGGGCGAGACGTTTAAGCCGGTGGTTGTGCTGAAGAAGGCGTGACTACGCGAGCAGTTCTTCGGCCGTGATCCCGCGCTCCTGCAGATTGGCTTGTTGACCGCACTCGGGACAAAGCACGAATCCTGCATCCGGCGTCAAGCCGAGCAGCGAGTACTCACAGTTCAGGCATCTCGCCGCCACAATCTGAGAGGCAACCGCCCAACGGATCCAGCGATCGCGGATGAGGAGGCCGCTGAAGCCGACAAAAGCGCCGCTGGCCGCGATGCCGCCCGCCCAGAGCCACAGGTAGTACGGAGATCGCAGTCGCTCCGCAACCGTGCGATAGAACACTCCGTCGAGCAGCGTGTTCAATCCGATCAACAGGGCGACGAACGTCGCGATGCACACCGTTAGTCCGATTACCCCAACGATCATCCGTGAACGCCAGAACTTGCTGCACGCGAGTTGGATGAATTCAAGACACTTGTCGTCATCGAAGCGGTCAAGCTCCGGGAAGGCCCGATGGACTTTGCTCCACGGAATTCGCACGCACACCCATACGGGATTCTTGCGGATCGGTTCGATCACATCCGACGCGAAAAGCCGCGATCGCTTCGTGTTTATCGCTTCGCCGGAAACAAAAACTCCAACGCCTGCGGCATCCGCTTCGCCCACGCACTCTCGTTGTGCACAGCATCCGCTTCCACAACCAGCTTCGTGCCGCCGGTTCCCTGCTGAGCGCTGATGAATTTCTCGAGCGCACCTGCGGCCTGTGTGTACGCCACGTTCCCGGCATCCGTCGCCGGCTTGTCCGCCATCTCGCGCGTGCCAACGCCGACGAAAGCCCGCTTCGGCCAGTGCTTGATCTGCGACATCCACGTGTTCCACGCTTCCGGATTGCCCGCGCGAAGAGCCGGACTTTCCAGCAGCGCGAGGCCGAACATCTCCGGATGCTGATTGATCGCCTCGATCGCGATCACCGCGCCGAGTGAACTGCCGCCGATGCCCACGCGCGAAGGATCGCGCTCGACCGCGAACAAACCCTGCACCCGCGGCACAACTTCATCCGCAAGCCACGCGATGAACTCGTTCGCGCCCGGCTCGACATTCGGCAGAGCCTTCACCGGCATGTACTCACGCATGCGACCCGCGCCCGCGTTCGGAATCCCCACGATCACCAGCGGCTCGATCTTGCCCGCCTTGATCAACTCCGTCGCCGTTTCATCGACGCGCCATTCATCCGGCACGCCCGAGTGCTTCTGGAAAAGGTTCTGCCCGTCGAAGAGGTAGAGCACCGGGAACTTCTTGCCCGCCTTCACGCCGGCGTCATAGCCGGGGGGCAGCCAAACAACCAGCTCGCGCTGCGCATTCGCCTGACCGAACGGCGCACCCGCAACCTGCACGCGACGGTAATCGCCAGTGATCGTCTTCGGGCTGTACGCGTCGTTCGCATCTTCGGGCTTCTTGAAATCCGGCTTTTGATCCGCCCACTTTGCGACCTTGAACTCGAGCACCGGCTTCTCGCCCGGTGCGAGTTTGCTCGCATCAATCAAGGGCAGCGCCCGATTCGTCGGCGGGGTCAGGTCGTCCTTCAGCTCTTCCAGTTCCCAACTCCCCCGCGTGAACTTGAAGTTGAACTCGCTGCCGCCCTTCCACTGCGGAAACTCGATGCGCCAGCGCATGTCGCTCTGCGGGGTCAGCTTGAACTTGGTATCGCCCGCCGACCAGCCGTTGAAGCTGCCGGCGATGAAGATCGGGCTGCTCAGGCTCGCGAGCTTCGATGGATCATCGACGACGATGATGAAGCCCTGGGGGAGGCTCTCCGGCTTCACCATGTCCGCTTCGGCAGCCTCGTTCGCCTTTGCCTCGGCGATGGCCTCGCGTGTCTCCCCGGTCGCCTTGTGCCCGGCAAAGAGTTCGCCGATCGCGTTCGCGCCGCCCGTCGCACCCGCCCCCGCGCCGACCCGCGGCACATGCGCAATCTGCTTGTCCGGGTTGTTCACACCCAGAGCGAAAATGTACAGGACCGACGCAACGGCGAGGATTGGTGTCATGAGGAAGACCGTGAGGAGAAATCGCTTCATGAGAATTCGCGGCCGGACGACGATCGCCCGGCCGCGCTCGACAAGATCGTATTGGGAGCGAGCGGCTTACTTGCCGCCGGCATTTGAGAAATTCTCGGACACCTTCGCCCAGTTCACCACGTTCCACCAAGCCGCCATGTAATCCGGGCGCTTGTTCTGGTACTTCAGGTAGTACGCGTGCTCCCAGACATCGAGACCGAGGATCGGCGTGCCGTCGCAGCCCGCGATGGCCTTGCCCATGAGCGGGTTGTCTTGATTCGGAGTTGAGCAGATCTCGACTTTGCCGCCCGGCATCACGCAGAGCCAAGCCCAGCCGGAGCCGAAGCGCTTTGCGCCCGCGTCCTGGAATTTCTCCTTGAATGCCGCGAACGAGCCGAACGAGGCGTTGATCGCCGCGGCGAGCGGGCCGGTCGGTTCGCCTCCGCCGCCATTGCCGGGCGCGGCCATGATCTGCCAGAACATCGAGTGATTGACGTGGCCGCCGGCGTTGTTGCGGACCGGGCCACGCTTGTCGTCGGGGAGGTCGGCGAGCGACTTGATGACGGTGATCGGGTCCATGTCGGCGAACTTGGTGCCTTCGAGCGCCTTGTTGGCGTTATCGACGTAGGCCTTGTGGTGTTTGCCGTGATGGATTTCCATCGTGGCGGCATCGATGTGGGGCTCGAGCGCGTTCTTTTCATAGGGCAGAGCGGGGAGTGTGAACGGCATGATGAAACTCCAGAGAATTGCGGAGGTTTTGGCCGCGCAATTGCGATGCGACCGGCCGACTTCGCGCGATTGTATACCGAACGATTTCCTAATTTCAGATTACATGTGGATAACATGTCGTATCGCTTGGCAGGAGGCCGACTTTCCGGTAAAGTGGGAGTTCCTGATGCGAGAGCGTGTCGGGACTGGCGGAGGATCTCGCCGGTGATTCGTGGGGCCGGATGGGCCTTGACCGAAAGTGTGCGTGCAGTGGGCGGGGCGGCTGCGTTCGGGGCGTTTTTATCAGGCGTGAAGTTGAAAGCAGTGCTCTGGCGAGCGTGTGCTCGCAAGGGTGTGTGTGTCGAGCGGTTTTGATGGTGCCCGGGCTTCTCGAAAGAGGAACTTTGGAGGCTTTGGAAACGTATACAGGGCACTGATGCGACCCTCGTGGGGAACGTCAATGTTCGGTGTCTTCCGAGAACCTGCGGAAACGCAGAAACTCGGGGGGCTGAAGTGGAATCGGAAGGTCAGGTGACCTTGCGGTTTTGGAGGGGTTTGCGTCGGGATGGTTGCGAGCCGGGGGCAGACGCCCGGAGTGAAAGTAAGGACGGCCCACGGGCGTCCGTGGGTTAGGAAGAAGGTTGCCATGAAGCAGCTTGGTGAAAAACGAAGCGTCGGCCCGCTGGAGCAGGTCCGGCGACGCAACCGTGCGGGAGTTTCGGTTGCCGCGACGGCGCCCGAAGCCCCCAAGCCGGGTAAGCGCCCCGCGAAGGCGATGGATGCGCTCTCGAAGCCCGCGAGCAAGGCGGTGGTGCGCAAGCGCCTCAGCACCGAAGACGAGCGGCTGCTCGCGACGATCCTCTCGGTCGAGCAGGATTTTATCGATAGCCCCGTCTTCTACGAAGAGGGCGCGTTCGGCAAGATCTACGACGAGGCTCCTGACATTCAGAAGCCCGACACGACTTGGTACCACCCCGTGATGGACGATCTGTCCAGCACGTCGCGTACGCGCACTGTTAAGAGCGCGCAGCAGGTCATTCTCACCGGTGCGGAAGAGCGAGTGCTCTTCCATCAGTTCAACTACGCGCGTTACCGCGTGTGGAAGCTGCAGCAGGACGTGTGGACCCGCGCTTCGCGTCTTCCCAGCCCCGAGCAGGCCGACGAGATTCTCCGCTGGCACCGCAAGAGCGAGCGCATCCGCGAGCAGATCGCGGAGACCAACCTCGCGCTGGTTCTGGCGATGGCAAAGCGCACGCGCATGAGCGAAGTCGACTTTGCTGATCTTGTCAGCGAGGGCAACATGGCTCTGCTCCGCGCTGTCGACAAGTTCGACGCGGGCCGTGGCTACAAGTTCAGCACGTACGCCTGCCGCGCCATCCTGAAGGCGTTCAGCCGCCAGGGCATGAAGCTGAGCAAGTACCGCCAGCGCTTCCCGACCGACTTTGATCCGAAGCTCGAGAAGTCCAACTTCCTCGAGACCAAGCGGTTCACGTTTGAGAAGGATGCCGCGGAAGAGGTCAAGCGGATTGTCATGGAGAACCGCGCAGAACTGACCGACGTGGAGCGCACGGTGATCGAGCATCGTTTCGGCCTTGAGCACAAGACCGACGACGAAAAGCCAATGACCCTTGAACAGGTTGGCCAGATCATCGGCGTCACGAAGGAACGCGTGCGTCAGATCCAGAACAAGGCCATGGAGAAGATCAAGCGTCAGCTCGAGATCAACTTCCTTGGCATGAAGCCGACCGAACTGCCCCCGCTCGACGGCGAGCAGCCCGCGGCATCCGGTGCCGAAGGCGTGAGCGTCACTCCGCTCTCGCTGCAGGCGGCGGAACTGAAGTACGCCCTGATGCAGGGTTCACAGAACTGATCGCGGGGTTTTTTCCCGCGATTTGAACAGGATTTTCGCACGCCCCGGAGGAACTCCGGGGCGTTTTTTTTCGCACCCAAACAGACGCCCGCACCTTTCTGAGGTCCGCCGGCGATTTTGGCGGATTCGGTGCTTTTTGCAACACCGCGCGGGCGCGGGGCGAATCGAAGTCGTTCGCGGGGATGGGGAGAGTCTCTCGAATTCAGTGTGTTTCAGTCGTCCCGCGCCTTCTCGTGGGCGGGCGATGGAGGTATTCTTTGAGCGGTTCAACTTCGCACGCGTCGGCGGCTCGCGGGTCCACTGTTCCCGGTCGGGAAGAAGGCTCTCGCAGCCCCGGAAGGGAAGAAGGCTCACGCCTTACGGGAGACACCGGGTCTCACCTTCCGCACGGCGCCGCTTCACCGGGGAGCCCTTCGCCCATGACTCTTTCCACCGACTCCGTGACCGACTCTTCACCAACCGGTCACATCGCATCGATGCCCGATCAGAAGCACGATCCGCACGCGACGCGATTCGGCAAATTCCTGCAGGCCGCGATCAAGCTTGAGGCTTCCGACCTCATCATGAAGTCGGATCAGATTCCCAAGCTCCGCCTGCGCGGCGCGCTCAAGCCGCTCGACTGCGAGCCGGTGAGCCGCGAAGAGTTCCACAACATCGCCAAGCACATCCTCGATGATGAGCAGATGGCCGACCTGCACAAGTTCGGCTCGGTCGATTTCGCCTACGACTACGACGCCAAAAATCGCTTCCGCGTGAACCTCTTCCAGGCCCGGGGAAAGCTCTCGGTCGCGGCGCGCCTGATCACGAGCAAGATCCGCAAGTTCGAGGACCTGTACCTGCCCCAGATCATGGCCGACGTCTCGATGCAGCCCCAGGGCATCGTGCTGCTCTGCGGCGTCACCGGCTCGGGCAAGTCCACCACCATCGCCTCGATGCTCGACTACGTCAACGAGCGCAAGAGCGTGCACATCGTGACGATCGAAGACCCGATCGAGTACATCTTCGAGGATAAGAAAGCGACGATCAACCAGCGCGAGATCGGTCTCGACTGCCTGGACTTCAAGATCGCCCTCCGCGCTCTGGTGCGTGAGAACCCGGACATCGTGCTGGTCGGAGAAATGCGCGACCAGGAAACGTTCGAGGCGGCTCTGCACGCGGCGGAAACAGGGCACTTGGTCTTCGGAACGATCCACGCATCGAGCACGACGCAGACCTTCAGCCGCATCTACGGCCTGTTCGAGCAGGAAGAGGTGGACCAGGTCCGCCGCATCCTGGCGTACCAGATGCGTGCCTTTGTCTACCAGAAGCTGCTCCCGACCCTGCACCCCGAGATTCCGCGCATTCCGGCGCTGGAAATTCTCATCAACAACGGCGTGGTCCGCAAGTTCATCCTGGAGGCACGCGAGGGCGAACTCCGGGAGTACATCAAGGCGGTCGAGGCCGAGCAGCAGGGCATGGTCGATTTCAACCGGTCGCTGGTCAAACTGGTCGAGCAGGAGTACATCCACCTGCGCGTCGCCCAGGAGAACAGCCCGAACGTCGACGAGCTCAACATGATGCTCAAGAAGCTCAAGTGATCGGGGCGGATTCGGGTACCCGATCCAGGGTTGGCACCGGCAATTCCTCCCGGCGCGTGTTATCCTTCTCTCCCTTCCGCCGATCCCTCACGATCGGTGGTTTCATTTCGGCATTCCGGCGGAGCTCCGCCGGACGGAGGCCTGCATGGGCTTTGAGACGCACGCCTTGACTCTAACTCTCGCTGACGCACTGACTCTTGTCAGTTGGTGGAAGCCGGTTCTGTTCCTGTTCCCGCTGCTGGCCTGGGCGTGGGCGGTTTCGACCGTCTGCGACAAGCACGCCGCTCGCTTCTACCTCGAACGCGAGATGTGGAACTACATCCACTGCGGCGCCGCCCTGCTCGCGCTTCTCGCGGTGATGTTCATGCCGTCGCTGGGCGAGGGCGGCTCGCTCACCTGGATTGTGAGCTTCTTTGTGTTCTGCGCGATTCTCTCGAGCAGCGTCGTCGCGTACGTGGTTGTCGCAAACCGCGACGAGCGCGTTCCCGAGGGCGGCAAGGTCTCATTCGATTTCTCCAAGATCGCGAGTATCGCCGAGGGCAAAGGCAAGAAGAAGGTCAAGGGCAAGGCCGGCACTTCGGTGCTCACCTTCCGCCGCATCGACAAGTCGGCCGTCGATGCCCCCGCCGGCGACTCGCCGGAATTCGAGATCCGCCTCGCTGCCGAGAACATGCTCATCAAGGCGCTCGATATCCGCTCGGCCCGCATCGAGATCGCGCCGAGCGCCAAGGACGCGTACCACATCCTTTTCAATGTCGATGGCGTCAAGACCCCCGGCGAGACGATGCCCGCGGCGTCCGGCGTCAAGCTCATCGATTTCTGGAAAGCTGCGGCCAAGATGGACGTTGCCGATCGCCGCAAGAAGCAGGCGGCGGATCTCACCGTGGAGCGTGGCGCATCGAAGAACAAGCTGCACATCGAGACTTCCGGCGGGCAGTCCGGACAGAAACTCACCGTGCTCATCGATCCCGAGACGCAGGTGCGCAAGACGCCCGAACAGATCGGTTGGACCCCCGAACAGATCGAGGTCGTCCGTGGCTGGTCGACGTCCCGCGGCGGCACCGTCCTCATCAGCGCCATGCCCGAAGGCGGACGCACCACGGCGTTGTACACCGTCATGAAGATGCACGACGCGTATACCAACAACGTGCAGACGGTGGAGATGGAAATCGAGGATGCGCTCGAAGGCATCCGCCAGAACAAATGGGATTCGATGTCGGAAGGGCCTGATTTTGCGACGCTCGTCCGCTCGATCCTGCGGCGCGATCCGGACATCGTGGGCGTTGCGGAAGTGCCCGATCCGCAGACGGCCAAAGAGATCAGCAAGGCCGATCCGGACAAATGCCGGGTCTATGCCTCGCTCAATGCCGACAGCGCAGTGGGAGCGATCCAGGCCTGGGTGCGGCTGATCGGCGATGCCGAGATCGCGGCCAAGACGATCCAGGGTGTGCAGTCCGAGAAGCTGCTCCGCAAACTCTGCATCAACTGCAAGCAGGCGTACCAGCCCTCACCCGATGTACTGAAGAAACTTGGGTTGCCACCGGACAAGGTGAAGCAGCTCTTCAAGAAGGGCGGCGAGGTGCTTGTGAAGAACAAGCCCGAGACGTGCCCCGTATGTCAGGGAACGGGCTATCTGCAGCGTGACGGCGCGTTCGAGGTGTTCAACATCGACGAATCGGCACGCGAGATGATCCGCGCTCAGAACTGGGCCGGTCTCAAGGCCGAACTCCGCAAAGGCGGATTGCCCTCGATCCAGCAGGCGGCGCTCCGCAAGGCGATCGACGGCGTCACCAGCGTCGAAGAAGTGCTCCGCATCACCGCCGAAGGCACCAAGTCTGCTCCCGCTCCTCAGGGCGCCCCCAAACAAGCCGCAAAGCCAAACGCCTGATCCAGTTCGCTCGGAGACTCAAGCATGATTATGAACATTCTCGCCATCGCGATCCTCGGAGGCGTTGCGTACGCCTGGGGCGCCCGCGGCGGCTTCTCTTCTCTGCTCAACTGCGTCTGTGTTGTGTTCGCCGGCGCGATCGCGTTTGGCCTTTGGGAGCACGTGGCGACCTGGCTGATCAACTCCGCCGGTTCGCGCGGCATGAGTTCGCTGATGGCGGACATCGCCTGGGGCGCTGGCCTTGCCATCCCGTTCGGACTCGCGCTCGGGATTCTCCGGGCGATCACCGACTCATTGATTCGCAAGAACCTGAAATTCTCGCCCGCCGGCGACTGGATCGTCGGTTCGCTCTTTGGTCTCATCTCCGGCACGATCATCTCGGGCATCAGCGTGCTCACTTTGTCTGGAATGCGCGTCGGTACCGACGCCTGGGGCTACGAGGCGATCGCGAGCGACGCAGCCGGCAACGTGCAGCGGGGTGCGGCGCTCTGGGTGCCCACCGATCGCATCACGGCGGGGATCTACTCCCGCCTCAGCCACGGCACATTCTCGAGTTCCGATCCGCTGTCGACATGGAATCCGGATCCGGCGGTCTTTGCCGCGACGACGCGCGCGAGCTTCGGCGGAGGAACCGCCCGCAATTCACTCGCTCGGAAGGACTTTGAGATCGTCGGCCGTTATGTGCTCGATCCGGCGAAGCTCCACGCGCCCGCGGCACCCAAGGCCGCTCCCGGGGTTGCAGCACCGGCGGCACCCAAGGGCGATCCGAACGACCTCAAGGCCGACGCCCTGGACCCGACTGCGCAGAACATCAAGCTCTTCGACGGCGAATCGCCCTCGAAGGATGCCAAGCTGCACGGCGTCATCGTCAAGTTCCGCGCCGGATCAAAGGAACGAACCAGCGGCCAGGTCATCATCGGAAACGGTCAGTTGTACCTGCTCACGCAGGACGCCTCGGGCGAGATGCACTTTGTTTTCCCGAGCGCGGTCGTCACCAAGGCCGAGGCCGGCAAGATCGCCATTGCACGCTTCCGGTACGACGCCAAGGACACCTTCCTTGCTTCACTGGGCGGCGACTCTGAATCCAACTGGGCCTTTGAGTTCCTGGTCCCTGCGGACCAAACTCCGATCGGGATGTACCTGAAGGGCACGCGCGTTCGCTTCGACGAATCCGACGACAAGTTGAAGCCTGTCGAGTTTGAAACCCGCGCGAATCGCGACGCACTGATCGCCGGCGGCCAATTGACCTCCGGCAAGGCCGGCGGCAAGCTCGACGAGAGCATGGCCGTCACCATCACGATGGGTGCCGACGCGGCCCAGGCAACGGGTATCGCCCCGACGAATCAGATCGGCCTGGTGCTCCAGGACGGCACGCTTGGCTCGGGCATCACAGTCACCAACGGCCGCATTATCAGCGGCAAGACAACACTGACTCCAAAGGACACGCAGAATCGCGGCGTTGATCAGAATCTTCGCGTTGACCGCTTCGCGCCGCCCGATCAGGTCGGCCTGCTGATGATCGAAGTTGGTGCGGATCGTGGCGAGGCGGGCCTCACCGGCTCGGCGGCGCGCGAAGCCCAGAACGACACGTCGGTACCGCCCGCTCCGTTCGTCATTGATTCGAACGGCGTTCGATACGACGCGGTTGGTTACGTCTTCCAGGATCCCCAGCGGGTCGAGGTACGCTACATCGTCGGTGAACCGATCCAGTCGGTCGCCAGCGACCTGCCGGGTGTCTCACGCAGCAGCCCCGACAAGCGGCTGAAGCTTGTGTTCGCTCCGAGCATGGGTTCGGAGATCGTCGGCTGGGGCGTCGGCAACAAGCTCATCGCCAAGTTCATCCCGCCGGTCAAGATGACGACCGAACAGCGGTAGCACATCGCCGGGCGGCCACCCGGGCGCGGTCACCGAGGTCTCCAAAAATCCCTTCGCATGAAAAAGCCCCCGAACTCCGGGGGCTTTTCTCTAGCATTCACGTTGTTGTCCGGCCAGGGACGGCCAGCCACTGAAGGCCGGCAATCAAAGGTGGGAGATCACGAAGCCTTTATCAGCGGGACTTCGCACCCTTCTTGCCGTCCTTGCCATCGCGGCCTTCGCGCCGGGGCCGCGGGGCGTCGAAGCCTGCGGGCTTCTCGCTCGGGCCGCTGCCGAAGCCGGACTTGGGCTTGTTTTCGGCCTTGGCCTCTTCGCCTTCCTTGCGAGCCTTCTTCTTGCCGTCGGCCGGAGCGGCTTCTGTTGAGGAGCCTTCGGTCGGGGCCGGAGCCGCGTGTACGGAGGCCGCGGCTTCGCTCGGCTGATCCTTCTTGAGATCGAGCGGGCGATCCGAAACAACCCAGAGCTTGAGAGTCGAGTCGAGGTCGTTGTCGAGCTTGACGTGGACGTCGTAGCTGTCGATCCGCTTGATCGCCTGGGTGAGGCGGACGTCGCGGGGCTTGACGGCATGGCCCATCTTGTTGAGCTCGGCCGCGATGTCCTGCTGGGTGATCGCGCCGTACAGGATGCCCTGGTCGTTGCACGACTTGGTGAGGTGGATCTCGACGCCCTGGAGCTTCTCGCTGAGCTGTTCGCGCTGCTTGCGCTGGGCCGCGATCTGCTTCTCGGCCTCGGCGCGCTTGGCGGCCAGGGCCTTGATCTTTTCTTCGCTCGGCTGCGTCGCGAGATTGCGGGGCAGGAGGAAGTTACGGGCGTAGCCGGTACGCACGTTGACCACGTCGCCCACGATGCCGAGGGCTTCGACGTTGTCGGTCAAAAGCAGTTTTACGTTCTTGTTCATGCCGCTGTCCTTTCGCCCGGTGACCCGGGTGGAGTTAGGAGCAGTCTGCAGCAACAAGCCGAGACCGCCCCAACGCGAAATCTGAAATTGTCATCCCTGCCTGTGGCGTTCAACACGCACCCGACCGGGTCCTTTGAAGGGGTGGATATTAGAACGGAATATCGTCGTCGCCCATCGGAGCAGCGCTCGGGGCCGCACGATTTGCGGGTCGGGTATTGACCTGAGGCTGGCTGTCTTCGTCGTTGTACGAAGAGCCGCCACCCCCACCGCCGCCGCCCGGAGAACCGCCGCCCTTGCTGTCGGCGAAGTAGAAGCTCTCGATGACAACCTTGAGCTTCGACTGCTTCTTGCCTGTGGTTTTGTCGTCCCAGGTGTCGAGTTTGAGCCGCCCTTCAATGCAGACCTGCCGGCCCTTGCCGAGGTATTTCTGCATGACTTCGGCGGTCTTACCCCACGCTTCGCAATCGACAAAGGTCACTTCGTCCCGTTTCTCGCCGCTCGCGGTCGTGAACGACCGGTTGAGCGCAAGACCCACATTGGCCACCTGCTGCCCACTGCCACCCACTGCACGCAGTTCGACATCACGGGTCAGGTTGCCCATCAGCAGCACGCGATTCAATGAAGTTGCCATTCGATCTCCTTCTCAGCACAGATCAAGAAAGTGGCCCGGGAGCAGGCACCCGGGCCGTTGCGTGTTCGGAGTATATTAGGAATCCGCCTCGGACGCAAGCCGAGGCAAATCCCGGATCAACCTGCCGCGAAAGCCTCCTGAATCAGGCCTGTTCGCCGTCGGCCGACGCTGCGACCGGCTCGGCGGTTGCTTCGGGGGTCTGGGGCTTTTCGGCGCGCATCTTGGCTTCGAGTTCGAGCTCGCGGCGGGCATCAGTCGCCTGCATCTGCTCGATGGTCATGTAGTCGGCGCGGATCAGCAGGTGGCGGAGGATCTTCTCCGACAGGTTGCAGTCGCGGTCGAAGCCGAGCATCGACTCGTTGGGGGCCTTGAAGTAGACGAGGATGTACGTGCCGCGCTTCTGGCCGGCGATCTCGTAGGCGAGGCGGCGGTCGTCCCACTTGCGCATCGCGACGATCTCGGCCTGAGCGCGGGCGAAGATCTCGTTGAGGTGGGCCACACAGCCGGCGAGGTCCGCCGCGGTCGATTGGCCGAACAGGAACATGGCTTCGTACTGATAGATTCGCTTGCCTGGCATGTGATTACTCCGCTTTCTTTGATGAGGACTGCGTTGAGGACTGATTTGTGGAAGGACCGCTCGCGCTGCGCGGGCTGTCCGGACTGACTTTGGATGCCTGACGCTCACGATGCGCCTGGGCATTGCCGTTGAACTCGTTCATGGCCGCCGCGAGGCCGCGGCGGGCAAAGGTTTCGGACGCTTTGGCGGCGCGATCGAAGGCCGGTTGCATCTCCGACCATTCGTCTTCCGAGAACTTGGACAGGACGTAATCCGCCTGATCCCAGTTTGCGGGCTTGCCGCCGTTTGGACGCTCGCCAACACCGACACGCACGCGCGGATAGAGACCGTTGCCGAGCGCCTGATCGATGCTGGAGAGCCCGTTGTGCCCACCCGTGCCGCCGGCTTCGCGGATGCGGACCGAACCTACCGGGAGGTAGAAATCGTCCACAACGACGAGCAGATCGGTCGCGGGTTGAAGCTTGAAGAAGCGGATCGCCTCGCTCACCGCTCTGCCGGAAAGGTTCATGAAGGTCATGGGCTTCATGAAGACGCACTTTTCCGAACCGATGTCGGCCTCCACGGTCATCGCCTGGAATCGCGATTTGGGAATCGCGCCCCCCGCCACACCCTTGGCGTGCGTGTCTGCAAGGCGGTCCATCACCAGGAACCCGGCGTTGTGCCGCGTTCTGGCGTATTCGGGACCGGGATTGCCGAGGCCGACGATGAGCTTCATGGGGATTGCTTCTTGGCGTACTTCCCAACTTACTTCTTGGCTGCGCCGCCAGCGGGCTTGGCGGCAGGAGCCGCAGCGCCCTTCGCACCGGCAGCCGGAGCCGCACCCTTGGCGGGGGCAGCACCCTTGGCCGGAGCAGCGCCCTTGGCACCAGCAGCCGCGGCACCTTCTTCGCCCTCGGCCTTCTTGGCGGTGAGGACTTCGGGGCCGGCAGCGGTCGCGTCGGCTGCGGTCGCTTCGCCAACGACGATTTCCTGCTGGATGACGATCTGAGCGACGATCGAGTGCGAGTCGGTGATCATCTTGATGTTGCCGCTGGGCAGCTTGACCTGGCCGGCGTTGATCTGCTGATCGACATCGAGATCACCGATCTCGACTTCGATGAATTCGGGGAGTTCGGTGACCAAGCACTCGACGACGACTTCGTTGGTCGGGTGCATGAGAATCGCGCCGGCGGTCTTGAGGCCCTTGGCCTCGCCGACGAGGTGGATCGCGACGCGGGTGCGGATCTTCTCGTTGAGATCGACGCGGGCGAAGTCGGCGTGGACGACGTTGGTGCCGAGGTGATCGAACTGGAGGTCCTTAAGAAGGACGACCTGGCCGCCGTCCTTTTCCTTCGAGCCATCGAAGCCGAGGCGGAAGATCTTCTCGCCCTTGTTGAAGTGGCTGACGGCTTCCTTGAAGTTCAGGACGATCGAAACGGGCGCCTGCTTGTGGCCGTAAACAACCGCGGGCAACTGGCCCTTGGAGCGGATGCGCTGGCAGTAGCGGGTGCCGGTCTGGTCGCGATTTTGAGCCTGGAGCACTGGGGTCTTCTGAAGCATGAGTCGGGTCCTTTCTAAACTGGTTCGATGACTGTGTGTCTGGAACTTTTTGTGTTGTGAAAACTATCTCTTGGTGCCGGCGTTCTTCTGGAACAGGGCCGAGACCGACTGGTTGTTGTGAATCCGGTTGATGGCCTCGCCCAGCAGCTTGCTGACGCAGAGCTCGACCAGTTTGTGCTTGATCGGGGCGACCCGCTCGCCCTGCGGGATCGTGTTGGTGACGACGACTCGCGAAATTTCGTCTGCCGCGAGGCGTTCGAGCGCGGGGCCGACGAGCACGCCGTGCGTCGCGGCGGCAATCACCTGTTTCGCGCCGCGGGCTTTGACGAGTTTGGCGGCTTCGATGACGGTCCCGGCCGTCGAAATCATGTCGTCGAACATCAGAACGGTCTTGCCTTCGACCGAGCCGATCAGGTTGCCGGTGACAACGGTCGAGCCGCTGAGGCGACGCTTGTTGATGATCGCCAGGTCGCCACCGAGCAGGTTAGCCATGCCCTCCGAAACCTTGACGTTTCCGACGTCGGGGCTGACGAGGCACAGATCGCCGAGTTCCTTCCGGATGCTCGTGAAGTACTCGAGGAAGACCGGCGTGGCCGAGAGGTGGTCCACCGGCAGATCGAAGAAGCCCTGGATCTGCGCCGCGTGCAGATCGACCGCGAGCACGCGATCGGCGCCGGCAGCGGTGATGATGTTTGCGACCAGCGTGGCCGTGATCGGCACGCGGCCTTCGTCTTTGCGATCCTGACGGGCGTAACCAAAGTACGGAGTCACGACCGTCACGCGGGCGGCCGAGGCCCGGCGCAGGCAGTCGATGAACGTCAGCAGCTCCATCAGGTTGTCGTTCACCGGCGCGCACGTCGAGATGACGATGTAGCAGTCGCGCCCGCGAACGTCCTCTTCGAGCTTGACGAGCACCTCACCGTCGGGGAAGACGACGGTGTGCGACGCGCCCAGATCCATCTTCAGATGAGCGCACATGCGCTCGGCGAGCACCTTGCTCGATCGGCCCGCGAAGATCTTGAGTTCGCCGTTCGCGCCGTGATTCATCGAGCGGCTCCCGTGGCAAGGTTCTGGGTTGGGGCTTTGATGGCCGGACGCGAGCGGTAGATCGCATCGACCTTTGCGAGATCTTCGAGCGTGTTGATGCTGAGCACATCTTCGGGCGGCACGGCCTCGATCACTTCGACCGGCTTGCCTTCGGTGAGCAGCAGGCTCAACGTGTCGGTCAGGTAGTACTCGCCGCTGACGGGATTTCGCGTCACGTTCTTGAGCGAACGGAAAAGGTCCGCCGTGTTGAAGCAGTAGTACGAGGGATTCACTTCCTTGATCGCGAGCTGCTCGGGGGTGCAGTTCTTCTGTTCGACGATCGCCTTGAAGCGGCCGTCGGCACCACGCCAAATTCGACCGTACCCCGTCGCATCATCGAGCAGTGCCGTCGCGAGCGTTGCGCTCGCATGCTTCTCGCGATGGCGTGTGAGCACCTTTTCGAGTGTCGCGAGGCGGATCAGGGGGCCGTCGCCGCAGAGGACGAAGGTGTCTCCCGGATAACCCGCGGTCTTGAAAATCTCTTCGGAACACTGCACGGCGTGGCCGGTTCCGAATTGGGGTTCCTGCACCGCAAACTCGACGTCGTAGCCCTTGAGGGCGGCACGAACATCCTCCTGCTTATATCCCACCACCGCGACGATGCGTTTGCATCCCGCGGCAAGGCAGGCATCGACCACAGCGCAGACCATCGGCCGGCCGCCGATCGGATGAACGACCTTCGGCAGATCGCTCTTCATGCGCGTGCCCTTGCCGGCGGCAAGGATGATGGCGGAAGGTGCGGAGTTGAGGGATGAAGTGCTCATCGTTGTATTGACACGGGATTGGCAGCGCTCGGAGCGCGAGCCCGAAAAAGAAGCTGGGCGACAAGGATTCGAACCTTGACAAACAGAACCAAAATCTGCTGTGCTACCGTTACACCATCGCCCAGTAATTCGCGTTTCGCGGACTGGTGGTGGGGCTTCCGACAAAGACTCCTTGCATGCCAACCGACCTGAAGCAGGGCGGAGGCGACCAGCGGACGGACCATTCGCGGTCCCGTCCCCGGCGAAAAAATCGCAAGGCGCGGAAGCCGCGGCAACAAGTGCCCGAAACTTGCGTCTCGAGCGGGAGCTGGACTTTCCATCAGCCGCGATAGAAAAGCCCCAAACCGCGCCTCGGCCTTGATCCAAGATCCCGGGTAAACCCGGCTCCTCGGCTGGCTTCCGTCGCGGTCGGCTCCAAAGTGGGAGGAAGTCTAGGAAGGACAGGACGTGGAAGCCACCCCTCCGACGGGGGAGGCGTGCAAGTTCGGGATCGGTCAGGACTTGGCTTTGCTGGCCTGCTCCGCCTTCAGCTTCCAGTATTCCGCCGAAGTGACCACCGGAATCACCTCGAAATCGACGAGGTCGGCCCAGTTGCCGATCCATTCCTCGATGAGTGCCCGATCCGGGGCCTCCATCACTTGGAAGCACCTTCCGGTTTCGGGTACGAGCCAGCTTCCTTGGTACTGCACGCCCGGGGGCATCATGCGGCCGCGGTCCCTAAAACGCAGGCCGACTTCATCCCCCTTGCCGGGCTTGAAGCACTCGATGACCATAAAAAGCATGGAACTGAGTACGGCCGCGGGCAAGTCGCCGGTTCACTCGGAATCTGCTTGGGGTGGCTCATTTTCGAGTGGTGGCGCGGCACCCGATTCCTCGCGCAAGGTCGCCTCGCTGATGACCTCGTAGCAACTTGCCAGCAGACCGACGAGCGGGAACGAGGCGGGCGCATCGCCGCCTGATTTCGCCAAACCCGTCAAGGGGCTTGGCCCAAGCCGGCGAAGCAGCGGATGACTCACCGGGGGCGGCACGATCGGCGCATCGAGGCTCTCGATGTCGGAATTCAGTTCCCAGAAGTCGCGGGTCGCTTCGAAAGCAACGAGCCCCGTGTCGGACACTCCGGGGACGCGACCCGCGTAGACCGAGGGATTGGTCTTGGAGGAATTCGCAACGGCGCGGCTGTGGCGTAGACGCTCCAGCAGTTCCTGGCCATCGAGGCCACGGAGCTTAAACATCACGAAAGGATCGCTGGCGAGGCGCTGCGCGAGGAGATAGGCGGCGCACGCCGCGTGCTTACACCAGAGGAGCGGGCCCGGATTTTCGCCTGCGGCCTTTGCGGCACTTCGGGTGCGCTCTTCGGCTTGATACTCCTGACAGGTGCACGAAAACACGACCTCCGAGATTTCGGTGGGGAAGAGTTTCAGCCCGAGGGGGACGAAGACGTCCTCGATGTTGGCGGGAAGATCGCCCGCGAGCAATTTCGCGGCGTAAACGGCCTGATCGGTCATCACGCCGCCGACTTTTTCCCACTGCTCGGGCGTCAACGGCTCGAACTGAAACTTCACCTGATACGGACGCTCTGCGCGCCCCTGCACACTGGCAACGAGCGAGGAGTGCTCGATGATCAGTGTCTTGGTCTGACCGAGCGAGGCGTATTCGAGACCATCGACTGAACGCTTGCCCGGTGCGGCCTGCTCGATGATTCGGACCCAGCGCTGCGCGGGCCAACTCTCTGACCAGAGAGAAGCCTGCTCGGTGGTCGAAATCTTGACGCCACCCCGCACACGTCGGGGCTTGAGCGGAAGCGGCTTGGGCGCACGCGTGTAGGGCTGAGGGCGGGGCGTCTGCGCCGGGGGCGGGACAGGAGGGCGACTCGATTGCGTGGGAACGGGGTCGTTGGATAACTGACGAATGACCGGAGGCGTGGCCGCACTGGGCGGCTTGGATGGGGTCGGACCGGAGTTGGGCGCGCTTGCCATGGGTTACATCTCGTCGGCGATCGCGTCGTTGCGGAGTGCGAGCAGTTCTCGCAATTGTGTTGTATCGAGTTCGGTGAGCCAGCGCTCGCCCGAACCGATGATGTTCTCGGCCAGTTCTGTCTTGGACTCGATCATCTGATCGATGCGTTCTTCCAGCGTTCCCCGAACAACGAACTTGTGCACCTGCACCGTGCGTGTTTGGCCGATTCGGTACGCACGATCGGTTGCCTGGTTCTCGACCGCGGGGTTCCACCAGCGATCGAAGTGGAAAACGTGGCTCGCGGCGGTCAGATTCAAACCCACGCCGCCGGCCTTCAGGCTGATGAGCAGGATCGGGTTCTTGCCGTCGGCTTTCTGGAAGTCTTCGACGATCTGAACGCGTTCTTTCTGCGTCGTGCCGCCGTGCAGGAAGAGGACCTCGCGATCGAGGTGATGCCGGAGCATCGCGCCGAGCAGATTGCCCATCTGGCGGAACTGCGTGAAAACGATGGCCTGATCGCCCTCGGCGAGCACCTCGTCGAGCATCTCGATGAGGCGGATGCACTTGCCGCTGCGCTCGACGACCGGCGGCTTGAGGCTTCCTTCCTGCCAGTCTTTGAGCAACTGAGTCGGGTGATTGCAGATCTGCTTGAGCTTGATGAGAGCGGAAAGCACCAGTCCGCGGCGTTGAATTCCTTCGCTCCGCTCGACTTCGCTGAGCATGCGCTGCACGCACTGCTCGTAGAGAGTTGCCTGCTCGCTGGTGAGCGGGCAGTATTCCTTGCTCTCGACCTTTTCCGGTAAGTCGGCGACGACGGTCGGATCGCTCTTGAGTCGCCGCAGGATGAACGGGCGGACGAGCCCCTTGAGCTGTTCGAGTTTGGCACGATCGCGGTAGCGCTCGATGCCCACGGCGAAGCGCTGGCGGAAACTTCCCGCAGAACCGAGATAGCCCGGGTTCAGGAAGTCCATGATCGACCAGAGTTCGCTGAGACGGTTCTCGACGGGCGTGCCGGTGAGCGCGACGCGGCGCTCCGCGGCGATCGAGCGGACGGCCTGGCTCTGCTTCGCGCCGGGGTTCTTGATGTACTGGGCCTCGTCGAGCACCAGACGCCCCCATTGCACCTTCGCGAGAAGTTCTTTATCGCGGTGCGCGAGGGAATAGGTGGTGATGATCATGTCGCTGGCGCGGGCCTTCTCGACGAATGCGTCTTCGTTCAATCGATCGGCACCGTGGTGCGTCAGGACCGTCAATTCCGGGCAGAATCGCGCGGTCTCGTGCATCCAGTTTCCGACGACCGACATCGGCACAACCAGCAACGTGGGAAGCACCTTCGGACGGGGTGAACCGGGGGGCAACGCAGCAATCGCCGCGTTCATCTGCTCACGCTCGAATGCCATCAGCGCGAGCAACTGAATCGTCTTTCCCAGGCCCATGTCGTCCGCGAGGCAAAGCCCAAGTCCGACGCGCTCGAGGAAGGCCATCCACGAAACACCCCGCACCTGATACGGGCGGAGTGTGCCGTGGAAGCGCTCGGGCGGCTTGATCGTTTCGAGCTGGCGCGTCGCGGCCTCGGCGTTCATGAGCGCCGCGACCCAGCCGGTTGCTTCGAGGCCTGTGATCTGCACGCCGGTCTCGCGCGGATCGGTTCCGTACGCGATTCGCAGCGCATCGGCGACCTTCATCTCGCCACCGGGGTTGTCGCGCACGAACTTGATCGCGCTCTGGACATCCTCGGGGCGGACTTCGATCCAGCGGCCGTTGACCTTGACGAGCGGGCTCTTGCGTGCCGCGAGTTTCTCGAATTCGGAGAGCGATAGCGTGGTGTCGCCGAGCGCGATCTCCCAGCGATAGCGGACGAGTGCGCCCATGCCGAGCGTCGGACCGGAGGCGGTGCTTCCACCCGCAGAGCTCTGACCCATCACGTCGCTCATCGAATCGCTGTCGAGGCGCAGCCGCACACCGAGCTTGGCGAGAGGTGAGTCCCACCAATCCGGCGTCTGCACGCCGAAGCCCTGCTCCTGCAAAACCGGCGAGAATTCACGGAGAAACTGGTACGCCTGGCGCGTCGAGAGCTCGACGCCCGCGGGTTCAGAGTCTTCAAGAGCCTTCTCGAGCCGGTTGTAGATGCGGCTGGCGCGACCGAGTTCGCCGAGCATCAATTCCTGGGGGGAGTCGATGCGTTTGCCCTCGATTGTCATCGAGTCGCCGGTGAGCGCCCAGAGGTCGGCGGCATCCACCACGAGCGCCGGCCGATCGACGCTCTGCAAATGGAACGTCAGCCCCCACTGCGCATCGTCTTCGCCTTCTTCCGGGATCGGCTCGTTCAACTTGAGCATCAGACGCCAGGCAGAACTCGCGCCGCGCTCCTCAAGGCCGCCGATCCATTGGCGAACGCGCCGGGCCAACTCCTGGCCTCGCACGTTGGTCGCCGGGACCGAGTTGCCGCTTGCGAGGAGCGCCTGAAGCCACGCGACGTGCAGGTCGGTCGTCGCATCCTTCTCGCCGACCGACGAGTAAAAATCTTCGCGTGTCAACGTCGCGCGGCACTGCGCATCGAGCACGCGCCACAGAAAATCCTCGACGATCGGCCACGGCTGATGCTCGAACGCATCGACACCCGCTCGCGCGATGGTGGGCATGCCATGCACGAGTGCCGCGACGCGTTCGGCGGTCTTTTCATCGCTGAGCCACGGCTGCCAAAGCCCGCGGAAATCGCCCGCGCTGCCGATGCCGTGCTGCGAAATCATCGGGACAAACCGCTGCTGGGCAAGCAAACTGCGCACCAGGCGGGTGGCCGCGCCATAGAACACGATGGATGCCCCGATGAGATCGGTTTTCTCACCTGATCCGTTGCCGTTCTCGCGGGGCGACTCATCGAGAAGCGCATCAAGCGCGACGGGCGCGAGCAAAGGACTCACGGCCAGAGTTGGAACCGATACGGTTTCGAGCTTGAGCAGACCTTCCGCACGGTGTCCCGCGGCACGCGCGAGGTGCGAGCTGGGCTGCACGCTTCCGCCCATGCTGGGCAACTCGAGCGTGATGACCGAGGCCGCGACGGCTTCTTCTCCAAACGCGGTTCCGAGCCGGGCGCGGATCGCAGCGACATCGAGCGCGAGCGGGTGTTCACCGGATGCGGCGCGAGCAAGCTTCGCCAGCTTTGCGCCGTCTTCCCCCCAGATGTGGAGCATCGGACCGGTGGCGGTTGCCGAATGTCCGACTGTCCATGCCGCGTGAAATACGTGGAGCAACCGTTCTCCCTCCGGCGCCGCGCGAGCGGGCCGAAAAACATCCGTGTCGCGCTCCATCGCTGGAGCAATGAGGGCGCAGGGACTCGAACCCTGGACCTACGGCTTAAAAGGCCGCTGCTCTACCAACTGAGCTACGCCCTCGACTCATTCGGAGTGTTCACCCCGCTTGACCCGCACCGGTTCACTTCCAGATTGGACTTGGAAGTGTCCTGTTCGGGGCCAAGGGGCAATGGTACGCGTCGGCCCGGATGATTGGAATTGCTTCAACCAGAAAACGCGTAAATGCCGGCAGCTACTGGTTCGCCAGCCCGGAACGCTTCCCCAGCAGCGAAAGCAGCAGCGAAGCATGCTGGGCGCTCGCCCCCTTGTTCGCCAGGACGGCGGCCCGGGCGTTTTGGGAGAGTGCTTCGCGCTCGGAGGCGCTTCCGAGCAGCGATTCCAGCGTTTGACCAAGTTGCTCGGACGGAACGATCCGGATCGCTCCGGCTCGTTCCAGCGTTTCAACCACGCTTTGAAAGTCGCCGTACCGGGGGCCGATGAGGATCGGTTTGCCGAGTGCCGCGGGCTCAAGCGGGTCTGATCCGAAGAGATCAATGAAGGAGCGACCGACGACGATCACATCGGCGAGCGAATAAGCGAGGCGAAGTTCGCCGATGGTGTCGAGAAGGAAGCGATCGCGACCGGTCGGGGGCGGAGTGGCCGTGCCCTTTGCTGCGGACCGTCGGACGCAACCAGAAAGCGCGGCCGCGGCTTCATCGAATCGATCGGGCTTGCGGGGTGCGCAGAGAAGTTGTACGCCCGCGGGACACGTGCGATGAAGCAGGGCTTCTTCACCGGGGCCGGTGCTGCCTGCGACTATGAGGGGCTTCGTGGGGTCGATGCCGAGCCCTTTCGCGAGTTCATCCGCCCCGGGAATCGCCGCATCGCGCGATTCGGGCACTGCCGCGGCATCCCACTTCATCGTCCCGGTAATCCGTACGCGTTCGCGCGGCACACCCATGGCCACGAATCGCGCCGCGTAGTCCTCGTCCTGTGCCGCGACCTCCGCGAGACGAGCGAACGTCGGCGCCAGCACAGGTTTGAGTTTGCGATAGCCCCTGAACGACCGCTCGCTCAGTCGGCCGTTGATCACAGCAACCGGAATCCGGCGGCGCGAGCATTCCTTGATGAAGTTGGGCCAGACTTCGAGTTCAACGAGCGCGACGACATCGGGCTGCACGGCATCGAGAAATCGCAGCACGCTTGCGGATAAATCGATCGGATAACGCAGCACCCTTGCCTGCTTTGAGAACAGTTCTTTGGCGCGTGCAAGGCCGGTGTCGGTGCCGACGGTGACGACGACCTCCACTGCGGGGCCGTCCGCAGGCACGGTGAGCAGCGGCAGGAGGTGGCGAATCGCATTCACCTCGCCGACAGAAACCGCATGGATCATCAGCCGCGGCATGCGCTTGGGCGGGAGCGCCGCGATATGACCGAATCGCTCCTTCCAACCGTCACGCTGCTTGCGCAGCAGCCACGGCGATGCGATCGCTCCGCCGGTGATGTAGAGAAGATCGAGGGTGTTCACGAGTGGCACCGCCCTTCCGGGCGGTGATTTGAATGACCTGCACACCGGGCAGAAACCCGGTGCCACGATGTGCGATCCAAAACCAATGGGCAGGCAGGGACTCGAACCCTGGACCTCTCGCATGTAAAGCGAATGCTCTAGCCAACTGAGCTACCCGCCCGGGTACGGAACTTTACGGCGGACGGAACCGCGAGCGACAGGCCTATTCCCGCATCGCACGCCGGAACATCATCGAGCCCAGCACAAAGCCGCCGATCGCCACGCCCGCCAGGACCGCGAGCGGCAGGAACATCTGCTGCGAGTCGTACCCGCGCCAAGTCGCCCCTTCGATCGCATCCACCGACCACTTGAACGGGCTGGCCATGCTGACGGGCTTCATGAACGCGGGCATGAAGAAGACCGGCAGGGTGCCGCCACCGATGAGCGCCATGATCAGGATCACGCTGCGGCCAAAGCCGGCCGAACCTTCGCCCGAACGTCCGATCACCGCCAGGAACATCATCACGCCGACGAACGCGCACGCCGAGAAGACCGTCGCGACCATGAGCATGGGCGGATTGGGAACTCGAACGCCGAAGAACGCCGCGAAAATCCCGATCAACAGCCACTGCACCAGCATGCACGAGACAAAGCCTGCGATCGCCTTGCCGCCCACGATCTGCCAACGCGTGACCGGCGCGCTCCGAAGGCGAACCAATGTCCCCCGCTGCCGGTCCCGGGCCAAGGTCGAAACAAACGCCGTCACGCAGCCCATCAATCCCCACACAATGCCCTGCGGCAGCGACACCTCGTACGCATTCGTCGGCCCCGTCCGCTGCTTGCGGATGTCTTTTACCTCAAACTGCATCGGACTGAAACCGGAGAGCGCATCGCCGCCGATCACCGCCTTGCCATCCTCGCCCGGCTTGTTGGCGTCGTTCACGAACGTCTCGATGTTCTGAAACAGCGTCCCGAACATCAATTTGCGGCTGAGGTCAACATCTTTCGACTTCGCGATCGTGTCCCGCGCCTGCTGCAATTGCTTCTTCATCCGGTCCGGCTGGGTAATCGACTTCGCCATCATCGCGAAGCTTTGTTCCATCAATCGCCCCTGGAGCAGGCCCGTTTCGCCGGCCTTCGACGGATCGACCAAGACAGGCACTTCCGGACCCTTGCCCGTCGCGAAGATGTTCTCAAGGCCACGGTCAAACCCATCGGGGATGATGATGCACGCCGAGGCCTTGCCCTCGCGCACGATCCGCTCGCCATCCGCCTCCGATGCAACCGGCGTGAAGTTGAAGCCGTCCATCTTCCTCAGGCTCGCGACAAACTCGCTCGCGAGCGAACCCTGATCGATCTGCACCACCGCGATCTCGATCTTCCCCTTCTTCGCGTCGCCTCCAAAGACCAGCCCGAAGAAAATCGCGAAGATGATCGGGAAAACAAACGTAAAAAAGGCCGCGGCACGATCGCGCAGCAACAGCCGCACGTCGGTCCACGCGATCGCCCACATCGCCCGGATTCCGGTGAAGGCTCCCATCAGTCGCGCAGGCTCCTTCCTGTCAGGCCGAGGAACACGCTCTCCAGGTTCGGCTGATCGATGTGCACGCCCGTCACCGGTTCGCCGGCTTCTGCGTGCGCCAGCACGCGGGAAATCTCCCGCACCGGCGCATCAGTCTCGACGCGTTCGTGCTTCCCGCCCCGCTCGATCCGAACCGCGCTCTTGCCTCCGTACGCGCGCACCAGCTCATCCACCGTGCCCACGCAGAGCAGTTTCCCCTTGTCGATAATGCCCACGCGATCGCACAGCTTCTGCGCTTCCTCCATGTAATGCGTGGTGTAGATGATCGTCTTCCCCGCCTTCGCCAGGTCGCGCACCGTATCCAGAATGTTGTTGCGGCTCTGAGGATCAACGCCCGCCGTCGGCTCATCCAGCAGCAGCAGAGGTGGTTCATGGATCAACGCCGCGGCAAGATTCAGGCGGCGCTTCATGCCTCCCGAATACCCGCCCGCACGGTCGCGCGAGCGAGGCAGCAAACCGACCAGATCGAGCCCGCGATGAACGCGATCCTTCAGTTCGCGCCCGCCAAGCCCGTAAAGCCGCCCAAAGAGAGACAGATTCTCCTTGCCCGAAAGATCGTCGTAGATGGCCAGCG
This sequence comes from Phycisphaerales bacterium, assembly GCA_016793015.1. Lineage (GTDB taxonomy): Bacteria > Planctomycetota > Phycisphaerae > Phycisphaerales > UBA1924 > JAFEBO01. Next base: position 563 of record JAEUJD010000169.1, on the reverse strand, counting down.
CCTGCGGCGCGATGCCGATGTGTTTCCGCACCGAATCAGTCGTCGGCGCGCCCGCACCTTCAATCTCGACGGTGCCCGAATCCGGCGTGATCAACCCGACACTCATGCCGATTGTCGTGCTCTTCCCGGCGCCGTTCGGGCCCAGGAGCCCGAACACCTCACCGCGCCGAACCTCCAGCGAGAGACCATCCACCGCAACAATGTTGCCGTAGCTCTTGCGGAGATTGGTCAGTCGGAGCACGCGGGATTATCGCACACTCAGCGGTCTCGGGCGCGGCACTCCATCGCGCCGCTCTCCCGGCCTGCTCATCACGATGTCTTCGAAGTGCGCTCGACCGATTCGCGCAGACGCCTCAGCGCATCGAACGCCTGCATCGGGCTCATCGAATCCAGCTTGAGTTCTTTCAATTCATCCACCGCCGGATGCCGCAGATATTCGGTGAACAACCCGAGTTGGCCGTTTGGCGACGAGCTCGGCTGCGATGCCGTAGCTGCCGGCTCGCCGAGCCCGTGATGCACGGCCAAACTCGCCAGCACCTCCCGCGCGCGCCCCACCACCGACT
>JAEUJD010000147.1 GCA_016793015.1 Phycisphaerales bacterium | reverse complement strand
CCGCGCGATCTTTCCCGATATCCGGGTGATCAACTACATCATCGCGCAGAAGGACGATCTGGGCGGTTCCTTCGGGTTCTGGCACCGAGGCAAGGGCACCTATGGCTTCAACGACGGCCACGTGGAGTCGATCCGATTCATGGACAGCGGCAACCCCGACTGCCGCTGGCACAATGGTCGCGATCTGAACGAAGATCCCGTCGAAGGCGTTCTGCCCGAGACGACCACCCAGCACGGTCACGACGACTGGAAGTATCTCGTTCACCCGGTCTATCTGAAATAGACCTGCACGAAACACGTCAGGCAAGGACGTTCAGGCCGCCCTTGGGCGCCGTCATGCCGATGAGGTTTGTGATTTGTTTCATCTGCTGCATCGCCGTCTGCATCATGAATGCCGCGGCCTGCTGGAGCACCTGATTTTTTACGAGGTTCGAGACCTCGCTGGCAAAGTCGGTGTCCTCGATCTGGCTCTTGGCACCGCTCACGCCCTCGATCTGCAATTGAATCTGGCGTTCCTGGCTTTCGAGATCCTTGGCCTTGGCTCCCACAAAGGCGCGATCGGTGCTGTTCTGGCCGATCGCGCCGTCGATGACCTGCTGCGCCTTTTCCAGGTCGCCGTTGATCATGTTCAATGCGCCGCCGCTCTTGAGGCTTACAAGGCTCAGAGTCTTCGACACACTCACCGTCCTGGTCGGATCGGCCTCGTCCTTCTGCTGTTCCACCGTCAGGGTCGCGCCCAGAGTCGATGCCATCGCGCCGTTGAACACTTTCTGACCATTGAACGTGTAGGTGTTCGACACAAAGTCGATCGCGTCGACGATGCTGTTGACCCGGTCCTGGATCGCGTTCCGCTCCGTATCGCTCATCGCGCCGGTGTTTGCAGCGCTCACGATGTGCCCGCGCAGCTCGATGAGCAGGTCGCTGACCGCCGCGTTGCCTCCGTCACGGGCCGCGGCATACTTCTGCCCCATCCGGTTGGATTCGAGCTGCTTGTTCAGGCTCGCCAGGTCCGCGTTGAACTGGTCGACCGCCATACTGCCGGCCGGGTCGTCGCTCGCCCGGTTGATCCGTTTGCCGGTCGCGATTCGCTCCATCGATCGCTCCACGCTTCGCGTGTGCGAATGCCAGGCGTTGACCGCCGTGCTGAGCATCGAACTGGAAAGCCCTCGGACCACCTCCGGGCATCGGCCCGCCGTCCGGTCGGGTTCTGTGCAGGTGCCCGGATTCGCTCGATCGTGGCCTTCCGAGCCTGCAAGAACGCACCTCCAAAGTCCAAGAACTCTCGGTACCCTCCGGCTACGGGAGAAAACGATGAGATCGAAGGTTTCGCCGCTGCTCGTGTCCGCTCTTCTGCTTCTGCCCGCCCGACTCTGCGCCGCCGACGTCGGCGATCCCGCCGCGATCGAAGGCGTCATTGCGCAGGCTCGTGCCATGAGGCAGATCACGCCCGCAGATCTCGCGAGTATCGAAACCACCGTCAACGCCGCCGTCGCGTCCCGGCCGGAGGATGAGAGGGTGCGATACGCCAAGGTGCTTCTCGATCGCGCCAAAGGAGACCGCAGGACAGCGAAAACATCCATCGAAGCGCTGATAAAGCAGTCTCCCGACGTCGCCGAGTATCGCGCGACGCACGGCACCCTGTGCTTCGAGGGCATCAACGACGCGGGCATCTTCGAGAAGATGAGCATCGCCTCGATGGGACGCAGCGAGTATGAAAAGGCGATCGCGCTGGACCCGGCTCTGATCGAGCCGCGGATCGGTCTGGCGCGCTTTTACCTCAACGCGCCGGGCTACGCCGGAGGCAGCTACAAGAAGGCCGAAGAACAGGCCAATGCTCTCATCGCGATCCCCGGAGGCAAGGGAGAGTTCTTTGGACGTTCGCTCCTTGCCGATATCTATGCCGACCAAAGCGAATGGCCAAAGGTCGAAGAGCAATTCCAGCTTGCCGAATCCTCGACGAATGCCGCCGCCAATCCGGTCGCCGCGATGCGTGGCTACGCCCAGATTCTGTTGAACAAGAAGAAGGATCCCGCCGCCGCACTTGTCGTGCTCGAACGCGCCCAGAACGCCGCTGCCGACGATGCGACCATCTGGTTCCTGACGGGCGAGTCGAAGAAATCGCTTGGCGATGATCAAGGCGCGATCATCGCCTATTCCAAGGCGATCGAGTTGAAACCCGATGCGGTTTCCAGCAGGTTCGCCCTGGCGGAGCTGCTCGAAAAGCAGAAGCAGTACGCGCAGGCCGCGATTGAGTACCGCGAGTTTGTATCGCGATTTCCGGCAGACCCGCGCGCCGCGACAGCCGCAACCGGCGCGGCCCGCTGCGAGAAAAAAGCCAAATAGAAAGCCCCGGCGCACAGGCCGGGGCCAAGGGAGATATGGCACGCTCTCACAATTACGCGCGCCGGCGACGCATCATCACAAGGCCCGCAGCGCCCGCGAGCGCGATCGAGCCCGGAGCCGGAACCGCTTCGAGCGAGATGTCATCGATCGCGTAGTCGTTGCCGCTGAAGACCTGGTTCGTGTCCCAGATTTCGATGCTGAGGCTGGTGAGATTGCCGCTGTTGAACGACACGCTGCGCTGTTCCCAGGTCGCCGCGTTGGTCGGCGCCGAGAAGGCCGGTGAGATCGTCACGCCGTTCACGCGGAACTCGAGCGAAGCGGGCGCGAGCTGGATGAGCGTCGCGAACCAACCCGAGAGGGTGTAATCCGTATTCGCCGTGACCGACACCGTCTGAGCCCAGGCCGGGCCGAGGCCCTGATCGGTGCCGTTGACGATCATGTACCAGCCGCGTTCATCGCCGTACGTGTGGTCGTAGAAATCGACCCAGCTTCCGTGCAGCGTGTCGTAGCTGACAATGTTCCACGTCGCGGGCGGATACATCGTGTTGTCGAGGGCGTACGTCGAAGTCGACGGCCCGAGTGCGCCGGTTTGGAAATCGCCGTTGACAACCTGGTTCGCCGACGCGATGCCGCAGAACGATGCCGCGACAATGAGACCACAAATCGTGTTTTTCATAATTCTCTCTCCCACTCCCTTTCGTTGCTTTCGCAACGTTCTTGCTTGCTGCTTTCGCAGCACCTATTTTCAAGCCAAACATTCCTAAGCGGGCGGAATCCGCTCATTTCAGACTACGGAGTGAAGCGTTGTTCGCGCCTCACAAATGCGATGATTTGCCGCGATTACGCGTTCTCGGACGAGCGACGGCGCCGTGTCACGAGCAGGCCGCCCGCACCCGCCAGGGCGAGCACGCCCGGGGCCGGCACGATCTGATCCTGCGCTTCGCGGTTCGACAGGGCAAACAGTCCGCCCATCAGCGGGCCCGAGCCATCGAGCGAGCCCAGCCATGTATTGGCGAGCGTCTCGCTCGGCACGGCGTTGCGGATCTGGAAGACGCCGTTGCTCACACTTGTCCCGGTGTCGTACACAATTTCCCAGACAGCCATCTGGAAGGCGCCGAAGTCGGTGTTGCCGGCGAGGCTGCTGTAATAGCGGCCAAAGAGCTCCGAAAGCTGCGAGGCCTTGGTGTTACCCATCGGCAGATTGAAATTGATATCCGGCGTCGGTGCGTTGGGCGTCATGGTGACGTCGTAGGTGTAGGTGCCTCCGAACGCGACGTGCTGCGTGACCTCGATGCAGAACGAGCTGAAGCTGCCCTGGAGGCCGGAGTATGTACCCGGCGTCACATTATCTCGCGTCCAGTTCATGCTTCCGGCCAGCGTGCCCGTCCACGATCCGCCCGAGTTTGTCGAGAACTCGCACGAAACGCTCGGGGAAACGCTGTTGAACGTGGCGCGGACGGTGTCAACGGCCAGTGCGCTGCCGCAGGTGATGGCGACTGCGATGCCGGGAACGAACAGGCTGTTGATGCGGTACTTCATGTTTCCCCCTTGGTTGGCGAGACGGGCGCGGCACGGATGCCGGGCGACGTTCAAGGGAAACATGACTTGCGGATTGGCCCGATGCAAACGATCAAAGGCGGCCGGGTCGGTTCGTCGCGCCCGCGTGATGCCTGCAACGCGTGGGCAATCCGCTTATCGGGACTGCCCCGCGAGCCCCAGAGAGAGTGCGTCCGAAAAAAGAAAAGAGCCCGCAAGGAGCGGGCTCTTCTCGGATTCGTAAGCGGATCGCGACGCGAAACGGATTTGGCCGATTGGCCATCGCGACCCGGCTTGGTTCAAATTAGCGGCGACGACGGGTCGCGACCAGGCCACCCAGGCCGATCAGAGCGAGAGCGCCCGGAGCGGGGGTGAAGATCTGATCCTGCCAGTCATCGCTCGAGAGAGCGCCGAGGCCGGTCATGCGGGGGCCCGTGCCATCGACCGCAGCGATCCATGCATCAGCGAGGCCCATCGCAGCGCCGAAGCCCTGCGCCTGGAACACGCCGGTGCCGACGCTGCCGCCGCCGTCGTACACGAAGTCCCAGATCGCCAGCTGGAAGGCGGCGTACTGGGTGTCGGTCGAGAGGCCGGCGAAGAAGCGGCCGTACAACTCAGAAATTTTGTCAGCCTTGATGGCGCCCATCGGCGTCCCGTAAAGGATGTTGACGGGCAACGGGGCGTTGGCCACCGTGTTCACGTCGTAGGTGTAGTTGTTGCCGGGCAGAACGTCCTGGTGGACTTCGATGCAGAAGGTGGCGAACGTGCCGGTCAAGCCGGTGTAGTCGCCACCCGTGCGGGTCCAGTTGAACTGGCCGGCCTTCACCGGGCCCATGAACGAACCGCCGCTATCGAGCGACACGTTGCCCCAGATGCCCGGCGCGGTGCCGGTGTACGTCGCCTGAACAGTGAACGCGGCGGACGCCAGCGAACAAACGCCAGCAAGTCCTGCAAAAGCTGCAATCGTCGAAATCTTCATATCCCCTCCTAAGGGCCCCACGGGTCTCTCTCTTCACCGGTCGTCACGCCCTTTGCGTGAACGCTTCCCTCCCGGACATCCCCACCTCAACCGTGCGTGGTGCACGACCTCGGTAGACAGAGGCGAAAAAGACTTCGCCCCGCTTTTATCGAGAGAGACTCAAACTTGATTCGTCCGTTCGCCGCCCCGGAAAGCAGCGGGTGTCTCTCTCAACTCTCCCAACCTCTGCATACTAAGCGGACACGGATGTCGCGCCAAGTAGAATTTCGTGCTTCAGCGGGCAATTTTGCTGGCATTTTTCAAAACACCTGTTTTTCGGTCCCTGCGGTTCTCGGTCGCAGGGGGAAACTCCTCGTGTAAAACGTTATTCTGTAGGCATTTAGACAATTTCGACCGCCCCGACCTCTCGTTCGGGCTTCTCCCGTAGGATTCGCTTGGGCATCCGCTCAAAATCCGAACAAAAGGTGCTTCGGGGCGTGCATTTCCTGTGGGTTTCCCATGCCGCGGCATTGGGGTGCCTCGTTGGTGAGGTTAAGCAATCCGGTCTCTTCGACGGCCGCGACCCGACCCGAGAGCAGCTATCCCAAGCAGCGCGAGCGAAGCCGGCGCAGGAACGATCGGAGGAGGTGATGCCGCGACCACGCCCACTCCGACAATGTCGGGGCCATTGAAGTTTCCAAGCGCCTCGATACGGACGCCCTTGAGATTCTGCCACGACGCGTCGAGAGAAATACCGAAACCAAAGACGGTCTGCGCACCGCCGATCTCGAGCGTGTCGAGCGTCCATCCGACGCTCGCGCCCTTGCCCCGACCAACGAACAGTGCGGAGGTGAGCGAGCCATCGGCCTTGATGCCATAGACATTGAAGTCGCTGTTGCCGCCTCGCTCGAGGATGCTCAGTTCGACGGTGCTCGCGTTCGCGTCGGCGCTGAGCAGGGCGCCCGAACCAAAGAGCAGGTCGAATCGGTACGCGCCGCTGTCCTCTCCATCGATGATGTAGGACATGTTTTTGTAGGGGTTGGGGCCATTGAACGCACCGAAAACATCGCGCATCGTGCCCTTTTTGGCGGCTTCGCCGGGCATGGGCGTCGAGGAGTCGGCGCGGTCGGGGTTGCCGGTGTAGACGTTCGCGCCGTTGACGTCGCGCGGAACAAGGTCGTTCCAGCCGTAGGTTCCCGCGTTGTTGGTCAGGCTGCCTCCGGTCCAGCGGAGGAAATCGGCCCCGGTCATCGAAGAGGTCGTTCCGGCAAAGCCGAGCGTGAGTAGTTCGCGATCGCCACCGTGCAGAACGGAAGTCGTGGCGGCGCTTTTCGCGGCGTAGATTGTGGGGGCGGCCAGCGCACTCATCGAGACGAGCGAGGCGAAGCCAGCGGTGAGGGCGATTGCGTGCGTGCGGTTCATTTCTCGGTTGTCCTTAGGGATTTGGATCGTGCGGGCCTTCCGTGGCGCGACGCATAAGGACAAACTGCCGCGCAGGAGCGGGAGAAACGAGCAATCGGAAGCGGGGCTGGCCTTTGGAAAGCGATCGGCACCGGACAATCAGCAGGGACGGTGCTGTCGGCGCCGGCGGGCGGGCAAGGTCGTCCGGGAAAATGCCGCGGATCCGAAGTGCGGAATTGGCGGGCGGCAGACGATTTCCGGACGGCACCGAAAAACCCTCCGCTTCGCCTACCATCGGGCGAACATGCCGACCATCACCATCAACGGGAAGAAGTGCGACTTCACCCCCGGACAGACGATCCTGCAGGTTGCCAACGCCAATGGCGTGAACATCCCGCAGTACTGCTATCACGACGGGCTTTCGATCGTGGCGAGCTGTCGCATCTGCCTGGGCGAGATCTGGTCGCCGGACGCGAAGACGGGGCAGTTGGCGGCACAGATGGGCGGCAAGTTGCAGCCGACGTGCCAGACCCCTGCGACGGACGGCGCGGTCGTCTATACGGACAGCCCCAAGAGCGTTGCGAATCAGAAGGCGGTGATGGAGTATCTGCTGATCAATCACCCGCTTGATTGCCCGGTGTGCGATCAGGCGGGCGAGTGCTTCCTGCAGGATTACTCGTACGAGTTCGGACGGGGCGTCTCGCGGTTTGAAGAGCAGAAGGTCAAGCAGCCCAAAAAGGATCTTGGCCCGCACGTCTATCTGTACAGTGATCGGTGCATCATGTGTACGCGCTGCGTGCGGTTCACGCGCGAGGTGACGGGCACGGCGGAGTTGAGCGTGCAGGGGCGCGGCAACAAGGAAGAAATCGATCTCTTCCCCGGCATCGCGCTCGAGAACGAACTGGCCAGCAACGTCATCGATCTGTGCCCGGTCGGGGCCTTGCTCGACAAGGATTTTCTGTTCGCGCAGCGGGTTTGGTTCCTGAAGAACACGCCAAGCATCGACGGCATCACCGCCAGCGGCGACAATATCAACATCGAGCACAACGAGGGCAAGATCTACCGCATCAAACCCCGCGACAACATGGCGATCAACAAGTGGTGGATCACCGATGAGGTCCGCTACGGCTGGAAGTTCGTCCACAGCGAGAAGCGGCTGCGCACGCCCCTCCGGCGGCAGTTTGACACGCTCGTCGAGAGCGATTACACCCGCGCGTACGACGTTGCGATCAACGGCATCAAGAAGGCGATGGACGGGAGCAAGCGTCTCGCGCTTCTGGTGAGCCCGATGCTCTCGTGCGAAGATGCGTATCTGCTTGCGCGGTTGGCTCGGCTGATCGATCCGAAGGCCATTCTCGGTGTCGGACCGGTCCCGCGCAAGGGTGAAGACAAGGTCTATCCGCTCGGCGCAAAGGCCGGCGACAAGAACGCGTTTGTGATCTCGGCTGAGAAGGCCCCGAATGCCCGAGGCGTGCGCCGGGTGCTCGGCGCGATGAGCGCCGGTGTGCTCGAGTTCGGCGACTTCCTCAAAGCGCTCGGCCAGGGCAGCGGGCGGAGCGATGTCGGTGCGGTGATCGTCACGGGCAACTACCCGAGCGACTGGATCACGCCCGAGTTCGAATCGTCCCTTTCCGGCAAGTTCACGGTGCTGATCGACACGTTGCTCACATCACTGGTCAATTCGTGCGACGTGCTGATCCCCGGCGCGACGTGGGCCGAGAAAGCCGGCACGTTCGAGAATTGGCAGAACGTGCTCCAGGCGTTTGAGCAGGCGATCCCCGTGATCGAACTGGCCAAGAACGAGGGGCAGATCGCCCTCGATCTCGAGGCCGAGTTCAACCGCGTGCCTCTGGAAGTGCGGGATTTGGAAACCGTGATCGTGAACACGACCGTCGGCCAGGTCGCGGCCGGCGTGACGATCGCCCCGCCCCGGGCCCGCGCGTTCAACGCGGCAGACACACGCAGCGAGATGGTGAAGCGGTATCCGGCTCTTGCCGTCTTTGGCGACGTGCGTTCGCCGGTCCCCTCGACCGCAACGCGTACCGACATGCAGATCGTGGAGCTTTGAGTGGAGCTGTCGAACAGACGATGACGGCGATGTGGGTCATCATGATCGGAACAGCGATCCTCGGACCGCCCTTCGTTCTGTGGTGGTGGAAGTTCGCCGACCGCTGGGCGGACGCTGAGCACAAACGCTTCAAGGACAAGCCGCAGGCTCCGGTCGAACGCGTTGTGGTGCAGAAGAAGAACTGACGCATTCGGATCGCGTGAAATCTGGAATCTCATAGTGATCGCCAACCACAACAGATTGTGGATGTGGCGGAAAATCGCTGTAAATCAGGCCGTTTTGTGTCGCTCTGCCGCGCGAGCCGGTACAATTTGTGCGAAGTGAACGACAAGTTCCAATCCCCGAGGACGAAAGGAGCAACGCATGGCGACCTGGCTCATCACTGCGGCACTCTCAACGGCGATCGTGGGGTTTGTGTGGCTGCTCGTGCTGGCATTCCGAGGCGTCCGGCGGGGTGTTGCCGGACCCGCGACAAACTGTGATGGCGGTTCGTGGATGTACTTCGGAGCTGCGGGCGATTCATCGCACTCGACCGGAAATCACGGGCACGATGCAGGGGCCTCTGATTCCAGCGGCCACGACTCTGGCGGTTCGGACTGTGGTTCCGGCTCCGACGGGGGCGGGGGGGATGGCGGCGGTGGAGGGGGCGATTAGCGCGTAGCCTTTGCCTTGACCTCAAACGTTCGTTACAAGATCACGATTGCGTACGACGGCACCGACTTCTGCGGCTGGCAGAAGCAGGAGCCGACGCTCGAACATTCTGAGAAAACCGGTTCGACCAAGCTGATCGATCCGACCCTGACGCCGGGTACCGAAGGCCGCGTCGCGCTGCGAACGGTGCAGGGTGTTGTTGAGCGTGCCGTGCGCGAGGTCGTGCGCGAGATGGTCGAATTGCGTGGCGCGAGCCGGACCGACAGCGGGGTGCACGCGCGCGGGCAGGTGGGGGCGTTCACGTGCAACGGCGATGAAGGCGCTTCGGTGGGCTGGCCCGCTTCGCGAGGGCCCGAGGCGCTGGTGCGAGCCTTGAACGGAAAACTGCCGGACGATGTGGTGGTGCGGGGCGCGGAGATTGTGGACACGGAGTTTGATCCGATCAGCGATTGCACGAGCAAGGGCTATTCGTACTCGATCCACAACGCGAAGACGCGGGAGCTGTTCGATCGCAAGTTCGTGCATCACGTGTGGGATGTGCTCGATGTCGAAGCGATGCAGCGTGCGGCGGCGGTGCTGGTCGGTGAGCACGATTTTGCGGGCTTTGCCGCGGCGGGGCATGGGAGGCAGACGACGGTCCGGACGGTTCACCGGCTGGATGTGACGAAGGTGCGCGAGGATCGCGTGCGGATCGATGTCGAGGGGAACGGGTTTTTGTGGAACATGGTGCGGATCATCGCGGGGACGCTGATCGAGGTGGGGCGGGGGATGAAGAAAGCCGAGGACATGCCGGCGATTCTGGAATCGAAGGATCGGGCGAAGGCGGGGCCGACGCTGCCGCCAACGGGGTTGTTTTTGGAGTGGGTGAAGTACACTCTTTAGCATGCGCCGTTCGCGTTCACGCTGGATCGTGCTGTTGGTGAGCGGATTCGCGATCATGCTGCTCGCCGTAGCATTTGCGTTGAACTTCCTGTGGGCGGCAAGTCTGACGCGATTCTCTCCGAATCAGTCGACGACGGTGCTCGCGGTTCGAGGCGGAGTCGTGTTCGGAGTGGTCACCACGGCCTATCCCTGGCCACAGTCCATTTGGGGAACCAGGTTCAATTTGTGGCCCCGGACGCCGCGGATGGAACACAACTATTTCGGCTTTGTCGAATGGTGGCCGTACGGAATCGTGGATGCAAACGGATCGACCCTGTACTTTCCGTTCTGGCTTCTTGCTCTTCCCTTCGTTGGAACCGCGTACTTGGGATGGAAACGCACAGTTCCTGATTCTTTCAAGTGCCGGAGCTGTAAATACAGCATCGACGGTCTTCACGCTTCGATCTGTCCCGAGTGCGGTGCGCCTATCAACAATCCGCCCGCATGCGCATCCTCCACATCTCCACCCGCCTGATCCTCGGAGGCTCGCAGGAGAACACGGTTCTCTCGTGCGAGGGGCAGACGCGGCTCGGTCACGATGTGCATCTGGCGTTCGGGCCGATCTTCGGGCCAGAGGGTTCGCTCTTCGAGCGTGCGAACAGCTTTCGCTTCACCGATAGGCGGGGCGAACAGGGCATCGGCATGCACGAAGTGCGGAGCCTGGTGCGGGAGATCAACCCGATCAAAGACTTCCGCTGCTACTTCGCGCTGCGGAGCCTGATCCGCGATCTCAAGCCCGACATCGTGCACACCCACAGCAGCAAGGCCGGCGTGCTCGGTCGCGCGGCAGCTTGGACCGAAGCGGCCCGCATGAAGAAATCGGGCCACAGGCTGGGCGTGGTCCACACGATCCACGGCCCGCCGTTTCACAAGTTTCTGGGCAAACGCACCAACGCGATCTATATCGCAAGCGAAAAGTTCGCGGCACGGCGTTGCCACCGCATCGTTTCCGTCGCGAACGCCATGACCGAACAGTTTCTCGCCGAGAAGATCGGTACGCCCGACCAGTACAGCACGGTCTACAGCGGCATGGAAGTGGAGCGATATCTCGACGCAAGCGACGCGAGCGGCAAGCCATTCACGCCGGATGGCGTCCGCGAATCGCTCGGGCTCTCGGCCATGGATTTTGTCATCGGTACCGTCGCCCGGCTGGCCGAACTCAAAGGCCACGACGATTTGCTCGATGCGCTCGGAACCGATCTCAAGGCCAATCCGAACTGGAAGTTGCTCTGGGTCGGAGACGGCTGGTGGCGGGATCGGCTGCTGTCTCGGGTTGCCGAGATGGGTTTGGCCGATCGCGTGGTGACGACCGGCCTTGTTCCGAGCGAGCGCGTGCCCGAGATGATGCGGGCGATGGATGTACTGGTGCATCCGAGCTATCGAGAAGGCTTGCCCCGCACCGTTCCCCAGGCGCTTCTCTGCGGCGTGCCGGTCATCGCGTACGACGTGGACGGCACGAAGGAAATTTGCCTCGATGGTCAGACCGGATACCTGCTCCAGCCCCGCGATCTCGACGGGCTTCGGAAAGCGGTGAAGCGGATGTACGATGCTCCCGATGATCGCACGCGGATGGCCAACACCGGACGGGAACTCTGCACCGTGCGGTTCAGCGCTGAGACGATGGTGGCCGAGCTTGAAAAGGTCTATGCGCAGTCGCTCGCGATGGCCTGAGGCTACGGGCTGCGTGCTGGCTCTGCTCCTTTCGCACGCGTCGTTCGCGCAGCGTCTGCACTTCCAAAGCGACGAGCCGAAGCCCGGCACGGGCGAAGTGGCAATGAGGCTCGCTTCCGAAGCGCGGGAGCAGTTTGATGCGCTGCGTGAGCAGGGCGGCGCATCCGCGATCAGAGAAGCCAAGCAGGCGTATCTCGCGGCGGCGGGTCTTCTGCTCGAAAGCGGCAACGCGAAGGGAGTGAGCGGCACGAGTCTGGTGGCCGCGGGGACGACGCTGATGCGCGAGCGCGACGCCGTGTTCGCGCTCCTCGATGCCCGCAAACTCGACGACAACGCGGCGCGGCTGCTCGCGTCCGATCTCGGCCGCATCGTGCAGGAACCGCCCGCGATGCAGGCTTCGCTGGATCAGATGCTCCGCGATGCGTTCGCAAACCTGCTGCAAGCAACCCGATCGGACGCAGATCAGACAAGCCTTTGGCCGTGGCCCGAGAAATCAGACGCTGCACCGCCGGCGTGGCCGGAGATGTCGAAACTCGGCACGGATGCCGCGGCACTGGATGCACTGCGCAAGCGCTGCGAACTCGCCCAGCAGTGGATCGCGTTCCGTCCCGGTGCCCGCGCGATGATGCGTGTTGTGATGGATGCATCGTGGCCGATCGGTCACGAAAAGCAGGTGCCTGCGGGCGCCTACCGGCGCTGGATGTCGGAGTTGATGGAGGGTGCAAGCGAGGTTGTGGGTCAGGCCTCGGGCGAGGCGATGAAAGAGCAGCAAGGCGAGATCGGCCTCGCTCGCCTCCAGCGCCTCGCGATGCTCGGCCGCATTTGCGCGCTCCTGGATGCCCTCGCGCCCGACCCCGGCGCAAAGCTACTCGAGAAGGCTCTCTTTGCAGCGGTCGAGATCATGCCCGACAACCCGAGCGCCACCGTTGGCTGGGCGAAGCTCGAACACTGGCTCGAACTCGCCGCGAAGCGCACCACGCTGATGGATGACAAGTCGGTCGTACGACAACTGAGGCCCGCGCTCCGATCCATCGGCGAACTCGCAAAGGGCTCGAATGCCGAGTTGTTCGAGTCGCTCGCCCGCGTCGCGAGCACGCCCGATGCCTCCGGCGACCCCGGCATGATGGCGGCGGTGAATCTCTTCGCGGAGAACGTCCAATTGCTTCAGGTGCTGCATCGCGCAAGCGAAGCGATTGAAGATCCTGCCGCGCCGCCCGCCGATCCGATCGGGCGCGAGAACGCAAAGCCGTTCACCGACGGCCTTCTGAAACTTGCCAAGGAAGTTGCCGACCCGAAACAGCGAGATCGCTCGCTCGGCGCTCTGCGCAATCTCGCGACCGATGTCGCCGATCTGATGGAATTGCCCGGCGAAAGGAAGCTGCGCGAGAAGGCTCCGGAACTGGAGACTCTTCTCGGCGGCAAGGGCGCCGACGCCTTGGCGCTGATCGACCGTGAGCGCGGCGCCTGGCGGCGGGGCGTGGGTGCTGTCATGAAGCCCGGCGCAACCTCGGGTGGCGAAAACAACGCGGCGCGGCTGCGAGCCATCGGGAGCGTTCTCGCGATGGCAGTCGATATCGCCGAATGCGAAGCCGCCGCATCCGACAAGAACGATGCGCTGCAGCGCTGGGGCGGCTGGTGGCTTGATGATGCCGCGCTGCAGAGTTACACATCGGACGCCGGCAAAGCCCTCCCGGCGATGATGAAGGAAATGGAGACAGATCTCGCATCAAACGCCCTGACCTCGGCGCAGCGGTTCGGCAACGAGCATGCCGTGGTTGCAGTCGCCGCGAGGGTGTCGCGTGAGCTCGCCGGCGCGAGCGCCGACCCTTCTCAGGCAAACCCGTTTCGGGGTGTGCGTGGAATCGCGACCGGGTCGCCCGATCCGCAGGGGGTGCTGCTCGCGACTTGGCGGGAGAGATTGTCAACAATCTGCCGCTACGCGCAGGAAGGCGCAGCGGGAGATGAAGACGCGAAACGGTTCGCGACGAATCGGGCCGCCGACCTGCTCACGTCGATGGAGCGAAGTGCGAAATGACAACGCTTGCAGGAGCCAACCCCGTGCTTTGTCCCATCCTTGTAGCGCCCGGTGAGGGCACCAAGCAGAACGCACCCGGTGGCGATCTGATCGTGTGCAAACTGTCCACCACCGAATCCGGCGGCACATTCCAGTGCATCGAAGATCAAATTCCGCCCGGAGGCGGGCCTCCGCTCCACGTCCACGACCGCGAGGACGAGTTCTTCTACATTCTTGAAGGCGAAGTGACAGTCTGGTTGTGCGAAACCGGCGACCGAACCGGCAAAAGCGGCAAGCCGATGATCGCGAAGAAGGGGACAACGTTCTTCGGACCCCGAGGCACGGCCCACTGCTTCAAGAACTGCTCGACAAGCCCGGCACGGATGCTTGTCATGATCAACCCCGGCGCAAACTTCGAAGCGTTCTTTGGGAAAGTCGGGGCACCGGACGCCGCGGGCGCGTTGCCAACACCCAAGGAACTGATCGAACGCACGATCAAGTCGGCGCACGAGTTCGGGATCACGATTCTGGGGCCGAATCCGCTGTAATCGCGTCCGCGAGGGTCGCTACCCCCTTGCCGGCACCAGCCCCGGTCCCGCCCGCGTCAGAAAGACCTTCGTGTACGCCGTCTGAAACCCCATCCGGCGCACGTTGCGCTCCGTGCCCGCGCCCGGCCGCGAGCCGATCGTCGCAACGCGCGCACCTTTGGATGCGGCCAGATTCAGTCTCGCCGCGATGAGGGATTGCTGGACGCCCCGTTTGCGGTACGGTTGCAGCGTGCTCAAGCCAAAGAGGCATGCGATCTCATCGTGCATTTCGAGCGCCCCCGCCCCTGCATCGTGCGTGCCGGTGGCATCGCGGACGCTCGCGATGAACGAGAACGTGCGAGGGTGCTTCACCACGCGCGACCAGAGATTAAAATCGGTCTCCGGGGGCACAAAGTCCGGCGGGCTGAACCCGGTCATCGAAAGCCGCGAGTACGCACGCACCTCGGCTTCGTCGGCTTTGTTGACGATGCGGATCGAGATCGTCGGGTCGGGGGTCTGCGCCGGCTGCACGTGCTCGTTCCCAGATAGTTCGCGATAGAGCACGTTGTCGAACCCGCGCACGTGAAAATTCAGTTCCTCGCAGTGCTTGAAGAGCGAGGCATCGGCGAGTGGGCAACCTTCGATGCGCGGCTCGATGCCCGCGGCCTCGTACCACTTGGCGACCTGTTCGATTTCTTCACGCTCGATCGGCCCGCTCATTCCAAGTCCCGCGGCGGTGTTGTTCCACCACCCCGGCATGCCGCGGCAGGCAACGCCCCCGGATTTGATGGGGAGCGTGTGGTCGGAGATTTCCGCGACGCCGATGGCGAGGCGGGTTTCTTCGAGTTGGGCGATTTGGAGGATGTCCATGTGGCATCGAGAATAGCCTGCAAAACAGGGATACTTGACAGTTCGTATTTTGTTCACTAGGCTGGTGTTATGGCGCAAGGCAGCGGCATCGAATGGACGGAGGCGACTTGGAACCCGGTCGCGGGATGCACTCCGATCTCGCCGGGCTGTCTGAACTGTTACGCCGCGCGAATGGCGCTGAGGCTTGAGCACATCAGCGAGGCGGGCTGCGCAAAGTACAAGGGAACTGCGAAGCGTTCGAAGAACGGACGTCCCGTGTTCACCGGTCGCATCAATCTTGATTACGACGCCCTTGAGTTGCCCCGCAAGTGGCGCAAGGGTCGTCGAATCTTCGTGAACTCGATGAGCGATCTGTTTCACGAGAATGTGCCGGAGTCGTTTATCGAGGATGTCTTTACGGTGATGAACGAGTGCCCGCAGCATCAGTTTCAGGTGCTGACGAAGCGGCCAGAGCGGGCGCTCAAGCTCTCGCCGCGCGTGGAATGGACAAAGAACATTTGGCTCGGGACTTCAGTCGAGAACGCGATGTACATTCATCGCATCGAGACACTGAGGCTGGTGCCGGCACAGATTCGGTTCCTTTCTTGCGAGCCATTAATCGGACCCATGCCAAAGCTGCCGCTTAAGGGAATTGATTGGGTGATAGTGGGTGGCGAGAGCGGGCCGGGTTCAAGGCCGATGGAGCCGCATTGGGTTGAGCAAATTCGGGACCGTTGCATCGCTCATGATGTTGCGTTCTTCTTCAAGCAATGGGGTGGCGTACGCAAGCATACTACAGGCCGGAAACTTGATGGCAGGCTTTGGAATCAGATGCCGACAGGGGTGACGCGCGATGGAACAGATTCGTTGGGAAGACTTGTGCGAAGGAGTGAGCCAGCCCGACGGGTTGCCGGCTAGAGATGTCGGGCAGTGGTCCGTAGATAAGCTGCGATTCTGGCATCGGTACATTCAAACAACGACTACTGCAATGGTGGGCAGTCCGGCATGGCCAGCTGGCATCGTTTATGTCGATTTATTTTCCGGTCCAGGGATTTGTCGTGTACGCGAAACCGGAAAGCTACTTCCGGGCTCTCCGTTGATTGCTGCATATGCGGCAAAGGCGTTCCGAAAAATTATCTGCGTTGAATTCGATCGGACACTGGCCGACGCTTGCCGTCAAAGGCTTGCAAAGTCTCCCGCCGCTAAAGTTTGCGAAGTACTGCAAGGTGACTCAAATGAATTGGCTGAGGAAGTTGCGAAGCGGCTGCCCGATCGCGCTCTGACTCTCGCGTTCATTGATCCGGAAGCTCTTGACGCGAAGTTTGAGACGTTGCGTCGCCTGACTGTGAATCGCCGCGTCGATCTGCTCATACTGCTCGCCGACGCCTTTGATATCGTGCGAAACGTTGACGAGTACGAACGAAATCCTGGTAACAAACTCGACATGACGCTCGGAACGCAGTGCGATTGGCGGACACCGTGGAAGAAGCTCACGAATCGATCTGGTCCAAACGTCCGGCAGTTCTTTTTCGATCTCTATTGCAGCCAACTCAAGCTTCTGGGATATGTCGAGTTTGGATCTAAGGTCATCGAGTCCCCGCGAGGTCCGATTTACAAGCTCGTGTATGCCTCGAAACATTCCCGCGGTCTCGATTTCTGGAACAAGGCACTCGCCCGCGAAAAAGACGGGCAATCAAGCCTGTTTGATCGCTAGGCCAAAATCCGCTTCCCAAAATCCAGCTTCATCGCGGTCTTCGCCAGATACAGCGTCTCCTCCGCCACCACATTCGCCCGCTTCACGCCGTCCTTGATGATGTCGATAATGACGTCGTCGCCCCCCGGCTTCTCGTATTCAGCGCGGCGGGCCCGCATCGGCTCGAGCAGCGTGTTGATCGCCTCCGCGAGTTCCTGCTTGACGTGCCCGTCGCCCAGGTTGTCGCCCCGTTGGTAGCGATCTTTGAGTTCCGCGACACGGGCTTCGTTCGTGATGAACGCATCGACAAACTGGAACAGAATGTTCGTCGGGTCGCCCGGCTCGGTCGGGCTCTGGCGCCCCGTCGTGATCTTGTTGATCTTCTTCTGCACTTCCTTCGCCGGATCGCTCAAGAAGATCGCATTGTTCAGGCTCTTGCTCATCTTCTGCTTGCCATCGCCCACGCCGGGCAGGCGACCAACGCGCCCGATCAGCGCCTCGGGAATCGGGAAGACGCCTCCGGCCTGCACGTAGTCCTTGTCCTCCGTGCGATTGGGTACGTTGCAGTAGAGCTGATCAAACTTCCGCGCGGCCTTGCGGCACATCTCGATATGCGGGGCCTGATCCTCGCCCACCGGCACATACACCGGCCGGAACGCGAGGATGTCGGCGCACTGGCCGACCGTGTACATCGGGAAGCCGAACGAGTGCGAATCGCCCAGGCCCTTGGTCTCGAGTTCGTGGATGAGCGTGGGGTTGCCCATCACATCGTTGAAGCTGAGCAGCATCGCGAAGAACCACGTGAGCTCCGCGATCGCCGGCACTTCGGTTTGCAGCACGATGGTGGATTTGTTCGGGTCGATGCCCGCCGCGAGCCAGTCTTTGACGATTTCGATGGTGTCCTGCCGGATGTCGGCGGGCTTATCGAAGCGTGTCGTGAACGCGTGCATGTTCGCAAGCAGGAAGTAGCAGTCGTACTTGTCCTGGAGCGAGACGCGGCGTTCGACGCTGCCGACCCAGTGGCCGAGGTGCAGGCGGCCGGTGGGGGTGTCGCCGGTGAGGATGCGGGGCTTGGATGACGTTCCAGTGGGCATGGAACGCGAAGAGTAGCTGACCGATCGCGCGGAGCCGTGGCCGGGACTTCGCGTCAGAGCGCATTCCTCTGATCTTCGCCGCACTCACGCGTCCCAGAAGGTTGCCCGGGCGCACACGCGAATGTTCGCGGAAAAAGAGCTACTTGGCCGGCGCCAACTCGGGCGGGGGAGCGCAGGCGCGGAGCGCACCGTACGCCTCCGCCAGCTCATCAACCATTTTTCCCGCGTCGTGCAGATTCTCCTTGCCTTCCATCGCGCTCTTTGCCTTAGGGTCGAACGCCCGTACCAGATTCGTCCAGCGCTCCCATCCCGGGCAACGGGCTGTGTCGACGCCTAGGACCGTTGGCGCCTCCTGCACAAGATAGTGCTCCGTGCGTGACTCCAGACCCCCGGGAGTGATCGCGAAAATGGCCACGGGAACGATCATGTCCTTTGAAAGGATAATGGCGCTAGTCGGGCGCTCGCCAAAGCCGACACGCCCGCCGATCCATTCGCGTACCCCGACGAGCCGGAGCGTCGGATCGGCCGGGCGCCAATCGTCCGAATTTCCGTCGGTGAACTCCAACCAGACATGGTCGTTGTGGCATTTCCCAAAGACCGACATCGACGGACCCTTTTCCTTAATCTTGGCCTCGGCGCTCGCCTGGCGATCAAGGCTCTCGGGCTGAATATTTATTTCGTGCACGCGCCGGGTCCGAACGTCGACGCGCTTGAGCACAGCGATGACCACGCGTGCGAGCTCGTCGCAATTGCCTCCTCCCCGTTCGAGGATCTGATCGACCGTGCGGCTCTTATAGTCGGTGTAGGTCCACTTGAGCTTCTCGTGTGCCCAGTCCACCACGCGCCGGACTTTGGCCTCCGCCTCCGTTGCGT
>JAEUJD010000137.1 GCA_016793015.1 Phycisphaerales bacterium | reverse complement strand
AAGCGATCGTGCCGTTGTTGTCGAGGATGCAGCCCGCGCCGACGGTGATCTTGGCCTTGGTGGACGCGGCGCCCGGACCCAGGTTCACCAGGATGTCCGATCCGATCGAGACCGTCGCGCCCGCATCGAGCCTCAACGCCTCGCCCCAAATCCCTTCGTTCTGGATGAAGATTGAGCCGCTCCCGGCAATGGCATGCGTGCCCCCGCTGAAGTAGAAACCGGTACAACCGCCGGTGTTGTCGATCGTGAAGGTGACGCCGTTGTTCAGGATCAGGTCGGCACCGAGTCCAACGCGGCAGCAGCCGTTGATGAGCATCGCCCGAGATGTCGAGAGGCTGCGGATATTGGCGTTGTTCTGAACGATGACCGAACCCGGGCCTGCGGGAATGACGCAATCGTGCGACGGCCCCGGAGCGACCGCCGGGGACCAGTTTCCGGCAGAGCCGAAGGTCGCTCCGTCAAACGCGCCAGTCCAAGTCAGAGTTTGAGCGAAGGCGGCGGGGCCGAGGGCGACACAGAGCGCTATCGCGAGGCCCCTCCCGAATCGACGGCGGCGTGCAAGGCGATCAAATGCCACGAGTGCGGAGACGAGTGAAGGGTGTGCCATTATCCGTTCCGGCGCGTGGGTTCTGCGGATGACGGAAGTCAATCCGACGAGGTCCAGAAAGAGAATTCCGGGACGGGGACATCGTACCAAACCGAAGTTGATGTTCGCCTTGTTTTTATGCACGGAAGACTTCGCAATCCGCGACTATCCGGGCTTCTCTCCGGGTCTTATAACACAGCAGCAGTCGCATGGCGTCGGTCTCAGAGGCCGCAAGTGCGCGATGCGGCGAGCGGGACGAATCTGACCAGAGGCACCCGACTCGTCGTACTGCGATGCCTTTGTGTACCTTTCTGTTCGTGGAATCCCCCAAGGTTGAATCGAAGCCTGGTTTGACCGTCGCGCGATTGCAGCGACTGGCGCGGGCGCTCCAGGCGGCCGTGAGATCCGATCTCGCGACGGATTTTCTCAACGCCACCAGCGCGCTGCCGTGGATCCAGCCCCGCAAGCTCTATCAGGATCCGGATTCCAAAGAGCTGTACCCGTCGTCGCAGATCGCCTCGATCAGCGCGGACCGCCGTTGGAAACTGGTCAGCCGCTCCTTCGACGAGCACGATTGTTACGAAGGTCGCTACGGCATGCCTCTCTCGTACGCCGTGTTCATGGATGCACTTTCGGACTTTGGCGTTCGCTCGCTCTCGGGCAAACGCGTGCTCGATCTTGGCTTTGCTTCCATCCTGCCCCTTCGCCTCATGGCGTGTCTCGGCGCATCCGTCACCGGGCTCGAAACCGACAAGCTGGTTTCAGCGCTCTACGCCTTTGATGGCGATTCCGGGCCTGTCCGAACCGTGCGCGGGCGCACAATCGACCGCTCGCACGAGGGAAGCATTGAACTCAAGCGTGGCAGGCTGGGCGTCGATTGGACTCCTCAGCCCGCGACGTTCGACCTCATCCTCAGCCGCAACACGCTCAAGCAGGGATACGTCCACCCTCGCCCCGAGCACGCGCACGAACCGAACGTCAAACTGAAACTCACCGATGAGGCATTTCTCGCTTCGGTGCGGGGCGCACTGGCCAGCGGCGGGCTGTTTGCGATCTACAACACGTTTGATCCGTCGGACTCCGGCCCGGGCGCCGATGGTCGCTGTCCGTTCAACCGCGAGCAACTCACTCTGGCGCATCTCGAAGTCCTCGGGCACGATCAATCCGACGATCAGCGTGCTCTCTCCTTCTTTGCCGCGGCGGATGCGGCGGGCCCGGACCTGGCCGGTCCGCTGGGCAAATTGGCTCCCCGAGCCCTGCTGACGATCGCGCGGGCTGTGTGACCGTTCTATCCGGAAGTGCCGCAGGTCCGGAAAGCGGCCGTTCGTCATCCCGTCACTGCAACCGGTCGATTCACTGTGGGCGTTCGGCACGGGCATGCGCCCGGCGGAGAGCACCTTGCAACATTGGGGGTTGGCCATGCGATCACACGGATTCCTGCTGAGCGCGAGCGTTGCCTGTGTTCTCGTTGCATGCGGCAAGGAGACTGCGCAGGCACCCGAGCCGCCCCGGTACGTTCAGGAGCAGCAGAAGAAAGTCGCCGAATTCAAGTCCAAGCGCGGGCTGGAAGAGCAGACCGAAGGGTCCTCCGTAAACGACCGTCTCGCGGCGGAACTGCGGCGCGTTCGGGCCGCCGTGACGCAGTATGCCGATTCATCCAAATCGCTCCCATGGAAACCGGGCCAGGCACTGAGCGACCAGTGGAATCCGTTCGGCTTCTCCAAGCTCCCGACGAATCCGCTTTCACCCGATCGGAATCGGACCAAGATCGTCGAGGTGACTCGCAAGGGCGCAACCGGATCGGAAGCCGATCCGAACGAGGCGGGCTGGGTGTGGAACAGCGCGGACGGGAAGCTGTTCGCCGCGGGAAGCGATGAATAGATCTCGATCTGGGATCGGCTGTTCAGAAATGCCGCCTCAGAACCTCTTGTGCGCCGGACGTTCCTCCGGACCGCGCAAACCCATGATCGCGCGGGCGAGCGCGAGATCGCCGGCACGCGTGATCTTGATGTTGCGTGAATCGCCCGGCGCGATGACGACCTTGCGTCCCTTGCCTTCGGAGGCAAACAGCTTCTCCACCAGCGAGGCATCGTCGGTGCTTGAAAGGTCCGGCTGCGCGTACGCGGCGCGGATCACTCCGATCTCGAACGTCTGAGGAGTCTGCACGGCGAAGAGCCCGTCGCGATCGACGGTGCTCTCGATCACGATCGTCTTCTCCTCCGATGCCGACGCGCCGAGAATGGCCGCGAGCGGATCGGATGGGCGAGCCGGGGCATCCGACTTGCTTATGCGTTTGAGTGTGTCGCCGACCTCGAAACCCGGCACAACAGCGGGATGGTGGCGCGCCAGCTCGAAGACGCGGTCGATGAGTTCCGTCGGTGCCGCGGGGCGTGCGGCATCGTGCACCGCGACGTGTGTGATCGCGTCATCGCCATCCTGTTTCGGGATTGCCTCGAGCGCGGCCTTCACGGTTTGCCAGCGATGCTCTTTGCCACCCTTGACGATCACGGCGCCGAGCAGCCCGAGCCGATCGGCGTGGTGCGACTTGAATTCGGCGAAATCCGCATCATCGCCCGGGCCGGCAACGACGATGAACTTCACATCATCGTGCTTGGTGAACAGTTCGACGCTGCGCTGCAGCACGGGCTTGCCACCCAAATCTTCATCGAGTTTGGAGCGAAGCCCGCCCGATTCGGAATAGCGACGGGAAGCGCCCGCCGCGGCGATGATCACCGCGATATTCATGGGCAGAATCTAGCACCCCCGCGGCGCGTGCGCCTCCACGTCTGCGTTGCGCGACGTCGAGATTCAATTGGCGGGCTTGGGCGCGGGCGTGCCGAACTCGACAAGCACCGGAACGCGGAGCCGGGGCGACCATTGGCCGACGGGCTTCTTCCACCAGATCACGTCCGCGGCAGAATCTGGAGCGGGCTCGGACTGCGGCCCCTCGGCGAACGGCGCAAGCCCCTCGACGCGCTCGAACGACACCGTCCCGACGAGCGACGCCTCGATTTCGGATCGTGCCGCGTCGATCGCGGCAGAGGTCGGCCGGAGAGTCAGGCCAAAGGCCGCGAGCGTTGCGGTGTCGGGGCGTTTCTGCGTGAATGGCGCGCCTTCGGAACTGTCCGCCAGCGCGGTATTGATGGGCCACGGATGCGTCGGCACTGTCGTGAATCCGGGGGGGACCGACGCCGAAAGCGCCCACGGCGCGGCGCGGCCGGATGCGTGCGCGAGCAGGTCGAGCCGTTCGCGATCGCGCCTGGGCGAATCGGTGACGATCCGCACGGCGAGCACGCCTCGCTTTGCCCACGCCAACGCGACCGAAGGATCGCGCGTCACCATCGGTTCGGCACGAGCAAGGGTCGGAGTTTCGACTGCGTCCGGGCTTGGCGCAACGGACTCCGTCGGCGTATCGGCCGATCGGGGCGGCAGGATCGCCCAACTCGGAAGTTCGCGGGGCGAATTGCCGGTGACTGCTGGCGAGCGGAATGCGGGAGGCCGCTGCATCGCAAGCCACGCGACGCCCCCAACAAGCGCAAGCGTCGCGGCGATCGCGAAGATACGGGTCGGGCGCCACGCATCGTGGCCCGAGGCCCACGATGCGCGCCGAACGGGCTTGACCATCGAGACCGGCAAGTGATCGTGCACTGCGACGCCGGTCGAGAGATCGTTCAAGAGCGAGCGATCGATCTCGTCGCGGACGGCTTGCGAGAACTGTTCCGCGCGCGAGGATGGCAACAGTGAAGAAAGATCGGCCTTGAGCGCGGACCGCAGCGCGAGACGGTCGCGCCGCATCGCGTGGACATTCGCATTCTCTGCTTGCGCACCGATCGCACTCTCGGCTTCGACTGCGTGCAGCAACCGGGCGATCTCGTGATCGCCGGGAGTGTGAGAAGGGGTGTTGCCGCTGGTGTTCACGATTTGTCTGTTCTGTCCTGAATCTGCCCCGGTGCTTTCCCGCCCGGCGCGTTTTCGATCCGTCCTTCCATCGCTTCGCGAAGCGCGACCCGCGCCCGGAAGAGTCGGCTCTTCACCGTCCCGATCGCAACGCCGAGCATCTCCGCGATCTGGTCGTACTCCAGATCGTGCCCGTCGCGCAAAAGCAGAATGGCCCGGGCCTCCACGTCGAGGCTGTCGAGCGCACGCAGCACGCGAACCCGATCCTCTTCCTGTTGGACGCGCCGGTCGGGGGTTTGTTCCCCTCCGGAACGCGAATCCCCGATGGTCGGACTCTGGTCGGAAGAGGCCGAAAAACCGGGGTTTGGAGCGTCCAGGCTGAGGTGTCGCCGAAGCTTCTCGGAGCGTGCCCGGGTCAGGCAGGCGTTGATGGCGATCCGGGTGATCCATGTCGAGAACTGGGCCCGCTCGTCAAAGGTCGCAATGGCTCGAACGGCCCGGAGCAGAGCATCCTGAGCGGCTTCTGCCGCGGCATCTTCGTTGCCGGTCACGCGCAGGCACATGCGATACACCCGGGTCTGGTGGCGTTCGATGAGGGTGGCGAGTGACTTTGTGTCACCCCGGCGCGCGGCATGAGCGAGGCGTGAATCGAGTTCGCGCTCGCGATCCGCCCCGGATTCGGGCCGCTCGGGCATGGTCCGATGCTATCGGGAAAAACCGGCCGAGCACGGGAGCGCTCGACCGGCGTGATTGATTTACAGGCCGCTCGGACAGAACAGTGAGTCGTACGCCTGCACAAACAGCACGAAATCGGAATCATCGACGAATCCGTCGGCGTTGAGGTCGGCAGGGCACTCGAACGGCATGGCAACGTCGGCACAGTCCAGGGTGTTGTACGCGGCAATGAACACGACGAAGTCCGAATCCTGAACGAGCCCGTCCGCGTCGAGATCCGCCGGACAGGGCGGGCCGGATCGGAACCGGATGGAAAGCGGGTCGGAGTCGGAGAATTTTTCCGACGCATCCCAGACGATGAACGTCACGTCGTAGAGGCCCGGAGCGTCGATGCCGTACGCCTGATGGTGATTGTGGCTTCCGGCGGGAGTTGAGAATGATCGTGCGGCACGGGTCGCGCCGTCGCTCTCGGCCAGAATGACAAAGTCGCCCGGCTCTTCGAGCACTCCCCAGTTGATCCGCGCTGGGTTGCCAGCGACCGGCGTGACTGACGCGATCTCCCAGCGGAAATCGCCGCCCGCGAGTCGCCCGGTGGGGAAGAAAAAGTCACTCGTAAGAAGCACCTCGTCGCCTCCGAACCAGCCGAAGATCGGGCCGGAAACAAAGGTGTCGGGCAGGTCATAGCACGCGATGAGACCGCTGCGATGGAGGCGGCCCCCGTTGATGGAGAACGCGGTCTCCGTCGGGTAGTACCCGGCTTTGAGCAGGATCTTGTCACCGGCAGCGCCGGAGACGGTGTCGATCGTCACGTGGTTGTGCGCCAGGGACGCTGCTGCACAGACGAAGAGCGGAGACGCGAAGGCAACGAAACGGTTCAAATGCAACATACTGAGTCCTTTGTTCCGGCATGCCGGAGGTTGAAAATGCGATGAAGGACCGCGCTCACTGTGCGGTCTCAGGGTCGAACGGACTTGTGGCCGGCAAGAATGCCTTTGCAAAGCTGGTCCACGACCAGCTCCGGGCGCTCCCGTCGGCGAAGAGATAATGGGCAGAACCGATCTGATTGGCCGAGGCCCCGTGGCGCCGGACGGCGATCGCCTGCGCCACGCTGTTCGGGTTCTTGAACGCGTGCGTGACGAGGTGATCGACGGTGCCGGAGGCGTTGGGCTCGTACGCATAGATCGTGAGAGACGGACGGAGCAGCAGGCCGAGTCGATCGAACGCCCGTGTTCGACCTCCGGGCAGCGGCTTCTTTGTCACAGCGCTGAAATCCACACCCGGCGCGAGCGGCTCGAAGTGCTCGTTGGTCGCGAACGATGTGCTCTTGCTCGTGCGATCTGGATCGCGCGGGCAGAACCGATCGCTTTCGACCACGCCGTACTGCTGGAGCGATTGCAGCCACGCCGACGCGCTCGCGAGCGAGCCCGAGGTGTGGCTGGAGATCGGGAACCGCTCCTTGTTGTCGTTGCAATACATCACGACTCCTTGCCCGATCGAGCGGAGGTTCGCGAGGCAGCGGAGATCGCGGGCTGAGTCGCGTGCGCCCCGGAGCGCGGGCGTCAGAAACGAAATCAGCACCGAGATCACCGCGATGACAACGAGCAACTCGATCAGCGTGAAGCCCATGCGGCTTCCGCAGCGACGTGCGCGCACGGTCGACTCCTCAAGAGTTTCGACGGATTGATTTCAGACGCGTGGGAGTCGGCCGTGCGACCGTGGAGGCGGCGACGCGATCTCGAGCACGCGGGAGCGCGAGCACTCGGGCATCTCATGCACAAATGCGATCCGAGGGAACTGGCTCAAACTGCAGGTCGCCCCGCGTTGCATCACCGAGACCGGTATCGCGAGTGCGAAAAGCTGCTGGAGCGCCTTGCAGCCAAGAGCGGACATCGCTGGCGACTTTGATATCGGTGTGTGGCCCCTGCCGCGCTCGGTCGCGACACCGTGTGTCAGTCTCTCACGCAATACCGAAACGGACACGACCCCGTGCCTCCCGGTCACTTCCGCGCCGGCCTTGGCAAGGACATCATCCCCGTAGCGGCTCGCGTGGGGAGGCTCGACGCCGTTCTCGATCGCCCAAGCCAGCCGCTGAGAGGTGGTGAAGCAGCAGCACGCGGCCCAGCATTCGTGGGCGTTCGTGCAGCCGCAGAGGTGGTCTTCACAGGGGTGACGCGTCACGGACGCCGGCTCGAGCCACCCGGCATCCGCCATCCAGCGGGAGACGAGTGCGGGAGTCGGCACCACCCCGACGGACAAACAGGTGTACACCACAATCATCGCGAGAGCGACAAACCGGGCACCGAGCTGCCGCCGCGGACGTGAAAGCACGGGGCATTATTCCCGTATAGCAGTAACAAATCCAGTTTGACAGCAATTCGATGTGGCGATGGAGCCCACCAACTTGCAATGGCGGCTCGGATGGCGGCCGCGAAGGACGAAGGCCGCTACCGATCCAACTCTGCCGCCACGATGTTGATCGAGCCCAGGATGGCGACAATGTCCGAAAGCACATGCCCCTCGGTCATCTTGGCGACCGTTGAGTAATTGATGAAGCTCGGCGGGCGGGTCTTCACACGCCACGGGCGGGGGCCTCCGTCGCTCACGATGTAGTACCCAAGCTCGCCGTTCGCCGTCTCGTTCGCGCCGTAGATCTCGGCGACCGGCGGCTTCCAGCCGCGATTCGTCATGATCAATTCAAAGTGCTGGATCAGCCCTTCGATGCTGCCGTACACATCCTTCTTGCTGGGCTTCACCATCTTGGAATCGGCGAAGGTGTCCATCGGGCCGCCAGGAATCTTGTCGATCAACTGTTCGATGATGTTCGCGGCCTGCTTCATCTCTTCGACGCGCACCAGATACCGCGCGTAGCAGTCGCCGTCGTCGCAGACCGGCACCTGGAATTTGACTTTCTCCGCGCCCTGCCCATCCCAGTTGTCGGCGTAGCAGAGGTACGGATCATCCTTGCGGAGATCGCGCTTCACGCCGCTGGCGCGGGCGAGCGGGCCCGTCAGGCTGAACGCGTTCGCCTCGTCCTTGGTCATCACGCCGATGCCCTTGGTGCGATCCCAGAAAATCCGGTTGCGGTTCAGGAGGCCCTCGACTTCATTCAGCGCCTTGGGCAATTCCTTGTGAATGAAGTTCTTGATCAGCGTCTTGAACATCTCCTCATCGGGCAGATCCATCATCGCCCCGCCGACGCGGGTCCAATCCGGATGGAAGCGCTGCCCGCTGATGAAATCGCAGATGTCGTAGATCTTCTCGCGCAGGTTGAAGCAATAGAGAAAGCCGGTGATCGCATTCAGATCCAGCCCCGCCGCGCCCACGCACAGCAGGTGATCCTGAATCCGCGCCAGTTCCGCCATGATCGTGCGCACGGCCTTGCAGCGGGGCGTGATGTCGATCCCAAACAGCCGCTCCACAGCGTGGTGCCAGCAAATGTCGTTGGCGATCGGCGACAGGTAGTTCATCCGCGACACGATCGTCACGTACTGGTTGTAATCCAGCACCTCGCCCAGCTTCTCGAACCCCGAGTGCAGGTACCCGATGTGCGGCGTGATCCGCGCGATCCGCTCGCCATCCAGCTCCATCACAATGCGCAGCGTCGTGTGCGTCGCCGGATGCTGCGGACCAAAGTTCAGCACCCACCGGTCACCGGTGTCCACGTGCTTCTTGATGTAGTCGATGTTGTCGGCATCGACGTCGAGGGATTCGATTGGCTTTAAGGTGTAGGGCATGGGTAACTCGTCAATGGCCACAAACGGGCATCGATCATAGAACTCGCGGCCCCTCGGAAGCCCCCGGGGTCTCGCCCGGGTACCGAGCCGTTCCACCTCGCCAATCACTTCGCTCAGCCACCCTGCCCACGAATACCGCCCGCCACTTTGCTCGGCCAATCCCGCACTCAACCCTCTTCCCGAACGCTACGCTCGCACCGATGGAAGGCCACCGCGACGCCCTGCTCGAAGAACCGGTCATCTGTCTCCGCTGCGGTTACGAACTCCGCGGCCTTCTCCCCTCAAGCGTCTGCCCCGAATGCGCTCTCCCGATCGCAGATTCTCTAGCCGGGCGGCGCCTCGGCCTCTCCTCTCCCGCCTATCTCGCAACGCTCCGCGGCGGCGCCGTCTTCTCCATCGTCTCGCTCGTCTTCTTTGCCATTTCAGGCATCGCCCGATGGCAATTGCTCTCAGTCGCATTCGCGCCGGGTACTCAACGAGCCTTTGTCGGCATCGACGTCGCCGCGGCATGCCTCCTCATCACCGGCGTCTGGATGCTCACCATCGATGACCCCGGCCTGCACATGAAGGACCAAGCAAGGCCCAATAAACGGGCAATGCGCGGCGCGGCAATTGGCCTGTTCGTGCTCGCCTTCGCGTCGTTCATCGTCTCCGCCAACCTCGGCGTCCCGCTCCCTCGACTCGGTACGACCCCCGGGGCCAGCTCCTTTTTCACGCTCGGCCTGATCGTCGGCAACGCACTCGCCTCGCTCGCCTGCTGGCTCACGCTCGCGACCGGCCTGATCAACTACACCCGCTGGCTCGCTGTCCGCGTCCCAGACCTCCGCCTGCTTGGAATGGTCCACTCCATGAGCTGGCTGATCCCCTGCGTCTTCGTACTCGCATTCATCGCCTCGCCGATCTTCGGTGCCGCCTCGAGAATCTTGCCTCTGACCTTTATGGCCGTGCTCATCGGCGCCACGCGAGAGCGCCTCAAACCCAGCAGCCGAGAGTAGTTCGGGCTCGTCCGAGCACGGGCTTTCACAAAACGAAAGTCAGACTTGACAAAACGCAAGGCAACTTCCACAATCCGAAAGCATGGCTTTCAATTTTCCCAATGGCGTGCCCAAGTTCCCAGCGGGCGTGAAGTCTGAAAAGATCAGTTCGCTGGTTTCGGCGAGCATGCAGGCCGCGGCTGGCGACCACACCATCTGGGGCCCGGCCCCCCATCCTCTCGCCTCTCTCCCCCGCGATGATCAGGACCTCATCGTTCAACTCGTGCTTCACTCGGGCTCGCTCAAGGAGCTTGCCGCGGCATACGACGTCAGCTACCCCACCATCCGAATTCGCGTCGATCGCGTCATCGAACGCCTCCGCGTGATTGTCGCGGGGAGGAAGCCGGATGGCGTCGGTGAATTGCTTGCCGAGATGGTCGGGCGGGGAGAGGTTTCTTCGGAAGCAGCGCGCCAGATTGGCGAGGCTGTGCGAAAGCACCTTGAGCAGGCCGTTCGCTGAGCCGTGCCGCGTGTTCGCATCGGGCTCGTCGGCAATTCAGATCTCGAATTGGCAGAAGGTTGAGTTATGTAGACTCTCGCCCCATGACCGGTGCGCCCAACGTTCTTACCGACATACGCCCGTGTATCAAGTGCGGGTACAACCTCCTTGGATTGGAGATTTCGGGCAAATGCCCTGAATGCGCCACACCAGTTGAACGCTCTCTGCGTGGCGACCTGCTTGCATACAGCGATGCAACCTATCTTCGCGCGCTGCTCCGAGGCGTGACGTTAATCATGGCCGGAATCCTGCTCGTCATTCTGAACTTCGTGCTCGGAATCACGCTCATGGCGCTGATCGGCCCTGGCGCGACAATTCTCGCCGGAATCATCGGGATGCTGGCGAGCGGCGTCTCGATTTACGGGTACTACCTGTACAGCTCTCCAGATCCGGGGCAACTCGGCAACAACCGTGGAGAGCAACCCCGGCAGATCGTTCGAATCATGCTTGTTGTTTCGGTTGTTGCCGCGATCACGCAATTCGCGCTGATGCTGATCGGCAATCGCGGGGCAGGGATAACCATGGGCGCAGCCGCGGGAATCGACTGGATGCAGATCCTGGCGAGCGCGATCGGCGGCATCGCCTGGATCATCCAGTTTTTCGCCGTCATGTTGTACACGCGATGGCTTGCTCCGCGCATTCCGAGCGAGCGCATCTTCAAGCGGGCCAAGCTGCTGATGTGGCTCGGGCCGTTGCTCTGTGTTTTCTTCCTGTGCTTCATCGCGCCTCTCATCGCGATGATCATGTACTACAACATGTTCAGCTGGATCCGCAAGGACTTGATCGCCCTGATCAAGGGCGCGGAACCACCGAGCATCGCGGCGATGCAGTACTAAGACAGGGAGCAGCCTGAAGTTCGCGGCCGCGTTCTCTTTGCCGCTCTGGCCTGTAAACGCTCTTACCCGTCCACCAGTTCCGCCAGCAACCGCGTCCCCCATCCCGTCGGCCCGTCAACAAACGCGCCCTTGTTGCTCTCCGCAACATGCACGCCCGCGATATCGAGGTGGCACCACGGGATGTTGTCATCGACAAAGTACGAAAGGAACGCCGCGCCCTGAATCGGGTGCGCCTTGCGGTTCGCGTTGCTGTTGAGAATGTCCGCCACCGGGCTCTTCATGAGATCGCGGTATTCCTGGTGCATCGGCAAGCGCCAGACGCGTTCGCCGCTGGCAGCGCTCGCCGCTTCCACCTTCGCACGCAATCCATCGTCCTCGCAGAACATGCCCGCGTACGTGCTTCCCAGAGCAACCACCACGCCGCCGGTCAGCGTCGCCAGATCGATGATCGCGCTCGGGTCTTCCTTCTCGCACGCCCAGCAGAGCGCATCGGCCAGAACCAGCCGGCCTTCCGCGTCCGTATTCGTCACTTCCACCGTCACGCCATTGCGGTACGTGATCACATCGTCCGGCCGATACGCCTCTTCATTGATGCTGTTCTCGGCAATCGAGAGCAGCGCCACCACCGGCCGGTTCGGCTTGATCACCGTTGCGATCGCGTGCATCGCGCCGAGCACGGCGCAGCCGCCATCCTTATCGCGCTTCATCCCCACCATGCCGTTGTTGATCTTGAGCGAAAGCCCGCCCGTGTCATACGTCATCGTCTTGCCGATGAGCACCAGCGGTTTTGCATTCTTGTTCTTGCCCTTTGGCGAATACTCCAGCCGCACCAGACACGGCTTGTACTTACTCCCCTTGCCGACGTTGATCAGCCCTTCCATCTTCTCGCGCTCGAGCGCTGCGCCTTCCATCACGCTGAACTTCAGCCCCACCTTCTTCGCCATCGATCGCGCCTGCTGCGCCATGTACGACGTCGTCGCGATATTGGGCGGCGTCTGGCTCAGCGTGCGGCAGAAATTCGCCGAAACCGCCAAGCCCAACCCGCGCTCCACCCCATCGCCAAACTTCGCATCGCTCGATGCCACTTCCAGCTTCGTCCGCGGACTGACTTCCTTCCCCTTCCCATCCTTCTTCTTCGTCACGCTCCCCTTGAACTCATCGCACACCCAGCCGATCAGCCCAAGCCCCTCACCCACCGCGCTTCCCGCGGCAGTCGCATCAATCTTCGCGCCCGATGCCTTCACCGCGCTCGCAAGCTCGATGACCGCACCCTCAGACTTTGCTGCCGCGAGCTTGCGCCCGATCACGCCGCCGATAAACCGGAGCGTCTCCGTCGTGAGTTTGTCCGCCTTCCCCAGCCCGACCACGATCACGCGCGTCTTTCCAGCAAACGCCTCGACCGCCGACCCCATCGCGCCCTCAAACTCCGGCCGCGAGATCGCCGACTTCACCACATCGCTCGCACCGCCACCGACCGCCGACACAATCCGCCCAGTCGCGGCATCCATCGCCGGCTTCGCGCCCGGCGCCTTCGAGTCAGAAGCGAACACACCAACAACCAGAGTTGCGGTTTTGGACGACTTGGCCGAGTAGCGGATCGAATCGAACATGGTGATCTCCTGCAATGAAGGGAAGAAGTGTACGGATTGGTGGCAGACAAGTTTCAAGCGATAGACGATTCGCTGACTTCTGATAGAGTCCTGATTTGTAGCCCATCGCCGGACCATGACTCGCCCAACCTGCAATCGCCTCAAGAAACGGACATTGAATGACTCAGTGGATGTATTTCCCGCGTTCCAAGCAGGCCAGCGCAACTGGCGTGGGCGTCATAAAGGCGTTTCAGTAGGTCGCCGCGACACTGCGATCGGATCGCCATGAGCACAAGAGCGATGCGGTGCTTGGGTTGCTGCGTCAAGAACTGCTAGACCTTGACTTTCTTGTCGAGTCGGGAAAAAAACTCGGGCAGAAAGTTCAGGTGCCTGTGCTCTTCGGACTCAACGGCGAGTTTGAAAAATCCTTTGATTGTGATGCATTCCATGAAGAATCTGGTCTTGTTCTTGAGATTGAAGCCGGACGCGCCGTCACGAATAATCAATTTCTGAAAGATCTGTTCGAGGCCTGCGTCATGCACAACGTGCATGAACTCGCGATCGCGATCCGCAATGAGTACAAGGGACAAAAGGATTTCTCAGTTGTGACCCGATTCTTGGATACGCTTTACGCGAGCGGTCGTTTGACTCTTCCACTTCGAGGCGTGCTCGTGATCGGTTACTAATCACGCCGCCGGCAGCGGCCCCGCCGCCACCAACCGCTTCCGCGCCGGATCAACGAGAAGATTCAGCCCTTCGAGCGATCGCGCACCCAGCAGTGCCATGTCGCCCTTTTCTCCAAACACAACTTCATCGACCGTGAATGTTCCCCCCGCACGCACAATCGCAAAGCCGACGCTGCGCGTCACCCGCTGACCGTTCGCCATGACGAACTCGAGATCCTTCTTCTCACGCTTCACTCCGATTTTTTCGAGCACTTCCCCCGGCACCCAGCTGAACTCGCTTCCGGTGTCGACCAGAAACTTTGCAAAGGTCGCACCCCGCCGCCGCTCGGCGAGGTTCTCGATTCGGCATTCTGTATGAAACGTGCCCATCACGTACTCCATTTGAATTCACTGGCACATCTTAGGTTTGGCCGTTGATTCACGCAGACTTCGATACACTCGGCCAATGCCCGCTCGTGACGAAGCGAAACCACCCGACCCCCGCTCCCCGCAATCCCTCCACGCCCCCTGGCGTCAGGAATACATCGAATCCATCGACGAGACCAAGCCCGCGCCCGGTTCCGTCTCGTTCCTCCACGACTATTGGCGGCACCCCGAACGCGACGAAGCCAACCACATCGTCGTCCGCACCGACATGGGCATGATCCTCCTCAACCGCTACCCCTACGCCGGTGGCCACCTCCTCGTCGCGCTCGGCGAGCCCCGCCCCTCACTTCTCGACTACGCGCCCGATCAGCGTGCCGCGCTCTGGAAACTCAGCGATCTCGCGGCCGAACTCATGCAGCTCGCGATCAACCCGCAGGGCATCAACATCGGCCTGAACCAGGGCCGCGCCGCCGGCGCAGGCGTCCCCAATCACCTCCACGTCCACCTCGTCCCCCGCTGGAGCGGCGACGTCAACTTCCTCAACATCGTCGGCCACGTCCGCGTCATCAATGCCTCGCTCACCGTGATGGCCGCCCGCTACCGCGCCGCGTGGAAGCAGTTGCAATCAGTTTCTTCCCGCCCGCCATCAGCGCCAACCGTCTCGTAATTGCAACCTGCTTCGATCGCCGGGCCTCTCGCTGCAAGGCAGCGAAATCCTACAGCCTGAGGGCGCAAGCCCCAGGCCAGCGTGCCCCAACCTTCCTCCAGCGCCCTTGCCTTCCCAGCTGCAAAGCAGCGCAAGCCTAAAGCCTGGGGCGCCAGCCCCAGGTAAGCATCACCCATTTCCATCCAATGCCTCTGCCTTCCCAGCCGCACCGCGGCGACACTTCTTCACTCGCCCTCACCCTTCGCAACTGCGACCCCGGCGCAACGCCACTTGCCCATCCCCCTCGAATTCGCCATACTCCGCTCATGTCAAGCACCCTCACGAACATCGTGATTCACATCATCTTCTCAACCAAAAACCGCGCTCCACAAATCAAGCCCGAATTCGCCGACCGCCTCTACTCCTACATCGGCGGCATCGCCCGCAACCTCGACTGCGATCTCATCGCCGCCGGCGGCATCGAAGACCACGTCCATCTCCTTGTCGCGTTCCATCCCACCGTTGCCGTGTCGGATTTCCTCCGCGACGTGAAAGCAAACTCGTCAAAATGGCTTCACGAAGATCTCAAGGTCGAATTCGAATGGCAGCGCGGCTTCGCCGCATTCTCCGTCAGCGAATCCAACATCCCCGAAGTCCGCGCGTACATTGCCAACCAGCGCGAGCATCACACTCGCCGCACCTACGACGAAGAACTCGTCGCGTTCCTAGAACGCCACAACGTCAAATTCGACAGAATGTACCTGCTCGGCTAATGCGGCGTGCGCCGGTTGTACCGCGCTGCGTCTCGCGAAAGCTGGCATGATGCGGCGCATCCGATCCATACACCACCAATCCGCCGGATCTCGCGTGCTCCTTCGACCCGCCCCGTTGACTGAAGAAGTATCGCCGCGATGCGGCTCCCGCTCTCGATCCCGCCTTCCCTGCGGCTCACGCCGCAGGCTTTAGGCCGTCGCTGCTCTGCAGCGAAGGGAACGAGAACGCCATCCCCCCGGCACATCCGCGAAGCACATCCGCTCCAAGCTGCGAAGCAGCGCAAGCCTAAAGCCTGGGGCGCCAGCCCCAGGTAAGCGTCACCCCATTTCCCTCCAACGCCTTTGCCTTCCAAGCCGCAACGCGGCGACACTCGCGCCCTCGCGCGCTCGAAACCCAACACCCCAAAACCAATTGATCACTTCTTCTCGGGCACCGACACATCTTCCGCCGCCTTCAGTCTCGCCTTCCACAACTCCGCCTTCGCATCCATTCCCTTCCCCGGTGCCGCCGCATCCCACGCCGTGTACAACTCCACTAATCCCTTTTCACACGCACGCGTGTCCTTGTGATTCTCGCCCCGCACCTTCGCCGCGCGCTCCCGCGCCTCAAGCAAGATCTTCTCCGCCATCGCAAACTCGCCCATCCCCGCCCGCGCCTTCCCCAGATTCAAGAGAAACCGGTGGAGGCGCGCCGTTCCGTCCAGTGTCTTCCGCGCCGCGTCTTCTCCCGGCGCCATCACCTTCGCGGCTTCCTCGTACTTCTTCTGCGCAATCAAGAGCCCGCCCAAACTGTTCACCGAGATCAGCGTGTCCACGCTCTCGTAGCCGAACAGCTTCAACTGCTTCTCCAGCACCTCGCGGCACAAGGGCTCGGCCTCATCGATCTTCCCCTGCGCCTGCAGCAGAATCTCAAATTCACTGATCGCTACCAGCGTGTCGGGGTGTTCTCCTCCCAGCACTCGCCTTCTTCCCTCCACCGCCTCGCGCATGAACGGCTCCGCCTCGGCGTACTTCCCCTGTGCCTTGAGCACCGTGCCGATGTTGCCGATCGAGACCAGTGTGTCCTTGTGGTCGCTCCCATGCGCTCGCCGGTTCAACTCCAGCCCCTCGCGGTTCAACTTCTCCGCTTCGATGTACTTGCCCTGCTCGTTCAGCAGCGTCGCCATCGAACCCAGCATCATGATCATCACCCGGTTCGGCTCGTCTTTCAGTTTCCGGCTGCGCTCGAGCGCCTCGATGTAGTACGGCTCCGCCTCCGCCGCTCTGCCCAAGTAGATCATCTGCGAGCCAATGTTGGCGATCGCGATCACCGTCTCCTTGTGATCGTCGCCCAGCACCCGCCGCTTGCGTTCAAGACACTCCCGCAGGTACGGCTCCGCCTCGCTCAACTTCCCCCACCACTGCAAGAGAATCCCCATGTTGTTGATCGATGTCAGCGTGTCGAAGTGGTCGTCCCCCAGCAACTTCCGGCGCGTCGCGAGCGCCCTCTCCTGCAAAGGCAAAGCCTCCGCGAACATCGCCAGATCCACATACCGATCCGCGATCGCCTGCCGCAGCGCCGCGTCTACCACGGGCTGGCCCCCGAAATCCTTGTCGATCGCTTCGATCGCCGGCTTCAGGATGGTCCGGTCGATCAGCTCCCGCGCCGCATCCGTCGCGTTTACCCGCTTCCACTGCGAGCCGAACAACTCGATCTGCTTCGCACGGTCCGCTTCCGGCACACCTTCGTCGGCAAGCGCCCGCGCGAATCGCGCCGAGACATCCGCGACCAGCCCCTTGCCCGCAGCCACCGGGTCCACCTGCGAGAGCATCTTCGACTGAAACTCCGACACCTTCTTCAGTTCGTCCGCGCGCTTCGCCGTCTCCGCTTCCGCCAGCACCGCGCGATTGCGTTCCGCCGTCGCGGCATCGCGCTCCCGCTGCGCACTGCGCGCCTGCCATGCAAAGCCGATCGCCCCCGCCAAGAGCGCAAGCCCAACCGCACCTGTCGCCAGCACCGCGCCCTGATTCCGCGCCACAAACTTCCGCACCTGATACCCGCGGCTGGGCGGCGCAGCAAGCACCGCATCGCCGCTCAGATACCGACGAATATCCGCAGCGAGCGCACCCGCCGAGTCGTACCGCCGCGCCCGATCCTTCTCCATCGCCCGCATCACGATCCAGTCGAGTTCGCCGCGGATCAGCGTGCTGAGGCGAGCGGGCTGGATTGACCTCGTGGCCGCGACGTCGCCGATCTTGCCCGCGAGCGTGCTGATGCGCGTGCTCGGCCTGGGCGGGTCTTCCTCGCGGATGATGCGAAGCAATTCCCCGTACGCCGCCGATCGCAACCGCTCCGAATCAAACGGCGTCGCCCCCGTCAATAACTCATACAGCAGCACCCCGATCGCGTACACATCCGTCCGCGTGTCCACATCCTCCGCGCTTTGCCCCGCCTGCTCCGGGCTCATGTACTCCGGCGTTCCGACCATCTGGCGGAACTCGGTGAAGATCGTTTTCTCCGTCAGCCGCGCACTCGTCGCCTTCGCGATGCCAAAGTCGATGATCTTCGGCACCACCTTCCCATCAATCGTCGCCACCAGCACGTTGCTCGGCTTGATATCGCGATGAATCACACCCTTCTGGTGCGCGTGCTGCAGCGCATCGCACACAATCTCCACAATCTCCAGCCGCTCGCGAATGCCGAGTTTCTGCTCATCGCAGTACCGCGTCGCCGGCAACCCCTTCACCAGCTCCATCACAAAGTACGGCCGCCCCGTCGCAGTCGCGCCCGCATCGAACACCTTCGCGATGTTCGCATGATCCATGAGAGCCAGCGCCTGCCGCTCCGCTTCGAACCGCGCCACGACCTGGCGCGTGTCCATGCCCAGCTTGATCACTTTGAGCGCCACCCGCCTGCGCACGGGCCGCTCCTGCTCCGCGTCGTACACGACGCCGAACCCGCCCTCGCCGATCCGCGAGATCAGCCGGTAGTTGCCGATGCGGTCGCCATCCGAGTCCGCGCTCTTCTCACCACCAACCCGATCCGCCGCAGCGCGAATGTCGTCCGCAAGCCCCTCGATCGGCATCGGCGCATCCGCCCCGCGCAGCAGCAGCATCACCAGCCCGCGCAGTTTCACATCAACGCCGCAAGCCTTCGAAATCGCCTCGTCGCGCTCCGCCAGCCCCATCCCGCGCACCGCAAAGAAGATCTCGCTCGCCCGCTCCAGCCGCGCGGCATCTCCCGTCCCATCACCCTCCGAAGCCGAACTATTCATCGCCCGACTCCGTCATCTTCCCCGCCAACCACGCCCGCGCGAGCTCCCAGTCGCGATCCACCGTCATCCGCGACACGCCAATCACCAGCGCCATCTGCTCCGGCATCATCCCGCCGAACAGCCTCATCTCCGCAACCCGCGCCGCGCGAGCGTTCAGCCGCGCCAACTCCGCGAGCAACTGGTGCAACTCAAGAACCTGCATCTCCTGCGTCACATCCGTAGCGCCGGCAAGCCCCGAGATGCTCACCCGATCCCGATCCCCGCCCCGCTTCTCCGTTCCCTTCTTGCGCGCATGATCCACCAGCACCTGCCTCATCGCCGTCGCCGCAACAGCCATGAAGTGCTCGCGCCCGTAGCGCTTGCCGGGATCAACCATCTTCATGTACGCCTCGTGCACCAGCGCCGTCGGCTGCAACGTGTGCGACCTCCCATCTCCCTCCCGATGCCTGTTCAGGTAACTCCCCGCCAGCGCCCGCAGCTCCGCGTACACGAGCGGCAGCAACTCGGCCATCGACCGTTCATCCCCCGAGGCGGCGTTGGAAAGCAAATCGCTCACAGAGACATCGCATCGCAGCACGTTCGCTCCCATCCTACCGCACCCAATCGCGACCACCGGCGGCATCGACCACCAACCACCCGCCTCATCCACGTCTTTTCCGCACCGATTTCACAGCCTCTACCAGATTCTCCGGAATTCGCGAGATTCATGTGATCGCCGTCGCGCCGCCGCGTGGTTGCCCTTGAGGTGGTGTCCAATTGCCGCATCGCGCGGCAGGCTCCCCCAAAATTCGTACTGCCGGACCCGTTTCAACCGCCGGCTCAGTCAAGGGGCTTCACACATGACTCGCACGCTCGCTCCGGTCCCCACCCCCACGCCCACCCCCACTCGTATCGCAGCCTGCATGCTCGTCGCCGGTCTCGCACTGCCCTGCTCCGCCCAAACCATCAACGCCGCCGTGAACGGCAACGCCCTCACCATCAATGGCAACGCGACCTCATTCAACAACGTCCCCTTCCGCGCCGTCCGCGATGACGCCGCCAAGACCATCACTTTCTACTTCAAGGGCGACTTGAAGTTTGCCGCGGCCAACCCGGTCAACTTCACCGTCTCGAACGCGTCGTATCCCGTCCGCTTCATCGTCGGCAACGACGCCGATTTCAAAGGCGGCCTGAACGTCATCGCCGGCAACGCGGGCGGCGGCGCGCCGGGTGCAGGCGGCCAAGGCGCTGCGGCATCTGCAGGCCTGAACGGCGACGGCATCGGGGCCGCGCCACCCGGTGGCAACGGAGGTCTTGGCGAGTGCTATCCGTTCGGTGGCAACGACGGTGACTCGGGACAACCGGGCTTTCCAAACTTCGGTGCCGCTGAGGCCCGGCCAGGCAACGAAGGCACCAACGGAAGCAACGGGACGCTTGGAGTCAATCAGAGCGTGATCTATGGCGGCGGCAACGGACTCGGCGGCCCGGCGGGCGCCGGCGCGCCCGTCAAGGATCGCGAGGAGATGCCGGGATTCGCATACGTCTCGGGCGGCGCGGGCGGCAAGGAAGGATTTGCGAGCGGCACCAACGGTGAACCAGGGTCAGACGGCGCGCGGGGACCGGATCAGCAGCCCTCCAATCCCGGCGGCGTCGGCGGTGAACCAAGCAACGCTTTCAACCCGCTGAAGAACGAACTCTCCACCATCCTCATCGCAGGCAACGGAGGCGGAGGTGGAGCAGGAGGGGGAGGAGGAGGCCCAGGCAACGGCGGAGAAGGTGGCACTTCCGGGGGCGGCGGAGGAGGAGGTGGATCAACGTATTGCGAAGATGGCGGCAAAGGAGGAGATGGAGGGACTGCTGGGGGCGGCCGCGCGGGTGGGAATAGCGGCGCGGGCGGGAATGGTCGACCGGGCGGCATGGGTGGCGGCGCGATCGAGTTCACGGCTCTCGGAAAGCTGACTGTGAGCATCGGCTCATTCGATGCATCGGGGCAGGCCTCGACGGGCGCGCGAATCCCGGGGACAGTTGGATTGCCGGGAACTGTCGGCTTCAACGGCGGCGCTGGAAAGCCCGGGCAAACCGTGAGCAGCCCGGCGGGCGATGGAGGAAAAGGTGGGAATGGCGGGCCGGGCGGCATGAGCGGAAAAGGTGGGGATGGAGGTGCCGGCGGGCTGGGAACGGGAGGGTCCGGCGGGACAGTTTTTCTTTCGGCGACTGAGATGAATGTGGCGGCGGTGTTTGATGTCCGAGGAGGCGGGAACGAGGCGGGGTTGCCTCGGGCGGAGTCGGGCCGCGCGATTGTGTCGTACAACCACGCGTTCGCGGGCGCGCTGGCCGCCAGCCCGAGTGAAGACAACGGGCCTTTGCTCACGCTGCCGGGACTGGTGCCAGAAGCGAAGCAGGCTTCGCCGTATGTCTTCGGCGGGCCGACTTTGCCGTACATCGCGGGGTTGGAAGGTGGTGCGGCGGTCGCGGGTGTGATTCCGGGCTTGAAGGCGACGACGATGGTGGATCCGGAGACGCTGCCGCCGAACACGGTTGGTGCGCTGTGGATGCTGAACACCGATGTTCCGGGCATCACGTATGACAAGAGCAAGTACCGCGCGTTGCTGTACCTGAACTACAGCCCGAGCGCGGATTTTCAGATCTTCGCCATGGGCGTTGGCGGCGCTCAGTTCGGTCAGGCTCTCAACACCTATGGCTGGGCGAACGACCCGCGGTTCGGCGGGATCAACGGGCCGCAGACCATCCAGGCCCTCGGCGATGCGGTGTACGTCACGCTCGTTCCGGTCGCGCAGCAGAATCAGAATCTGGCGCGGGTCGGCGGCTACTTCCGCAATGCAACGAACACGAGTGTTGAGTTGCTGATTGCCGACAGCACCACCTTCGGCGTCGGGACAAGCAAGATGCTGACGGTGCAGCGCAAGGTGTGCCCCGGCGATTTCAACAACGACGGGTTTGTGGATGATGCGGACTTCAGCGTGTTTGTGGTTGGGTACAACATCCTGGACTGCGCGGACAACGCGATGCCGGCCGGCTGCCCGGCGGACATCAACCGCGATGGGTTTGCGGATGATGCGGATTTTCAGGTGTTCGTGGTGGGGTATGACGCGCTGGTGTGTTCGTGAGAACGAGCTCGGAGCGCCGAACTGGGCTACGAGCGAGCGATGGAAGGGGCGACAGCCCCTTTTTCCGTGGAGTGCCTTCAGGTCGTTGTTTCGATCAACCGGTAGCCGACTCCGGGCTCGGTCAGCAGGAAGCTCGGCTGGGCCGGGTCTGCCTCGAGCTTGTGGCGGAGCTGACCGGCGTAGACGCGGAGGTACTGAACATCTGCGGCGTGGGTCGGGCCCCAGACTTCCTTCAGGATCATCTGGTGTGTCAAAACTTTTCCGGCGTGTTTGACGAGGAACGCAAGGAACTGGAATTCGGTGGGCGTGAGCCGGATGTCTTCTGTGCGCTTTGCATCGGCGACTTTCACGGTGCGCGAGGCGATATCGATCCGCAGGGTGCGGCCTGCGGCAACGGCCTCGTAGATCGTGCTGTTTGCGTTGCCCCCGCGGCGGCCCGCGTGGCGGAGCGCGGTGCGAATCCGGGCGGCGAGCTCGGCGATGCCGAAGGGTTTGGTCAGATAGTCGTCTGCGCCGGCATCGAGCGCTGCGACCTTGTCCTGCTCCTGATCGCGAGCGGAGAGAATGAGGATCGGGACGGTCGATTCGGCGCGGATGGTGCGAGTCACCGAAACTCCATCGCCGTCGGGAAGGCCGAGATCGAGAAGAATCAGATCGGGTCGCTGGGTGCGAGCCTGGATCAGGCCCTCGTTGGCGGTGGAGGCTTCTTTGACGCGGTAGTTCTGGCTTTCGAGCGTCACGCGCAGGAAACGGCGGATGGCGTCTTCGTCGTCGATGACAAGGACGAGAGGCGGATGTGGAATCGGGGCGGTGATTCTGGAAGCCTGCGCGGCATTCTCACTCATGCGGCTTCTCCATCGGGCGCTTTGGGCTCGGCGAGATCCGATTCGGGCGTGACGATGGGCTGCGGGCGTTCGATGGGAAGAGTAAAGAGGAAAGCGGTGCCGCGCGGTTGATTGGGTTCGGCCCAGATTCGGCCACCGTGCGCTTTGACGATGCCTTCGCAGATCGTGAGTCCGAGACCGAGGCCGGAAGACGGGTGCGATTCGGCTTGCGGCTTTGCATCGACCGAGGCCCGATTCGGCCTCTTCTCTGCGCCTCGATAGAACCGTTCAAAGATCCTGGTGTGGTCGCGGTCGGCCAATCCCAATCCTTCATCCGCGACACGCACGACGGCCTGCGAATCGGTTGTCCACGCGGCGATCTCGATGGGCGTGCCGCGCGGGGTGTAGCGGAGAGCGTTGTCGATGAGATTATGAATCACCTGCGGCAGCATGGCGTTATCGACGCGGAGCAGAGGAAAGTCGTCGGGTAGATGGATCCGGCAGGGACGGGAAGCCAGAGCCTCGCGGTGGCGCGCCAGGCCCGAGCCGACGATCTCTTCGAGGGACATCCACTCGCGCCGGAGCGAGACCCCGGCCTCGAGCCGCGTCGCGAACATCAGGTTGGCGATGAGCTCGCTCAGACGATCGGCTTCGTGCGCGATGCTCTGGGTAAGGTCGATGCGGGCGGCTTGTTCGAGGTTGGATGTCAGCAACGTGCCCGCAGCGCCGGAGATCGCGGCGAGGGGCGTGCGCAGATCGTGCGAGACCGAGCGGAGCAGACTGCCTCGAAGGCGTTCCGATTCGGCTTCGAGCTTGGCGGCCTGCTGCGCCTCGATGAGATCCACGCGCTCGAGCGCAAGCGCAATGTGGTTGGCGAAGGTGTCGAGCAGCAGCAGCTGGGAAGCAGTGGCGGACGGGCTGGTTGCGCGGCAGGCCAGAACGCCGAGCTTGGCGCGGGGCGTCAGGAGCGGCGTGTATCGCCCTGCCGAGGCGGGAAGGGTCCGAGTGCCCGTGCCGGCGGGCTTGGCGTGATCGAAAGACCAGCGTGCGACGCCGCATTCGCGTTCATCGATCCAATCGGGCGACCCCGCGCTGGCAAGCGACTCCAGCGGCGCAGCGGGCTGGTTCCCTGCGGGGACCAGAAGCGAAACATCGGATGAGAACGTGTCGTGCACGTGCTTCACGGCGACAGACGCGACCTGCTCACGATTCGAGGCAACGGCGAGACCACGCACCATGTCGTACGAGAGCGCGGTCCGGCGTTCTCTGGTTCGGGAGCTTTCAAGGAGATCGCGCAGACGCGTGGTGAGATTGGCGATGAGAAGTCCGACGCAGAGCATGACGGCGAAGGTGACGAGGTACTGGGCGTCGGTAATGCGGAAAGTGAGCGCGGGGGGCACGAAAAAGAAGTCGAATGCCGCGACACCGAGAATTGCAGCGGTCACGGCGGGGCCACGGCCGAGCCAGACAGCGGCGACGATGACACCGGCGAGATAGATCATCGACAGATTCGCCGCGTCGAAAGTGGGCGGGAGCACGCGTCCGATGAGGGTCGCAACGAGCACGAGACCGAGGGCGCCGGCGTATGCCATCGCCCCGGAGCGACGGACCGCCGGTTCGGCGGAAATGTGTTCCTCGTCCGGCGCGTCCGAATCGCCCCGGATGACGTAGACGTCGATATCGCCACTGATGCGGATGAGGCTGCCGACGAAGGAGCCGAAGAGGGATTCCTTCCAGAGCGGACGCCATGTCTTGCCGACGACGATCTTGCTGACATTGCGAGACCGCGCGAACGCGACAAGTTCGATCGCGGCGTTGTCGGCGCTGAGGGTCGTCGTGCTTGCGCCGAGAGTTTCGGCGAGCCGAAGCGTTTCGGTGACGCGGTCTTGGTCGCGTGCGCGGAGGCGAGAGGTGCGGGGGGTTTCGACGTATGCCGCGATGAGGTCGGCGTGCAATCCCGCGGCCATTCGCTTCGCGGCGCGGACGATCCTGCTCGATGCGGGGCTGGGGCTGACGGCGACGAGGATGCGCTCGGCCGCGGGCCAGACGGCGCGGATGCTGTTGGTTTCGCGGTAGCGGCGCATCTGGCCGTCGACCCATTCCGCGGTCCGTCGGAGGGCGAGTTCGCGCAAGGCGGTCAGGTTGCCGCGGCGGAAGAAGGAATCGAGCGCGGGGGCGATGCTGTCGGGGACGTAAACCTTGCCGGCCTTCAGGCGCTCGAGCAGAACGTCGGGAGGCAGATCGATGAGCTCGATCTCGTCGGCTTTTTCGAGCGCAGAATCGGGAACGGTCTCACGGACCTGGACGCCGGTGATCTGGGAAACAACATCGTTCAGGCTCTCGATGTGCTGAACGTTGAGCGAGGTGTAGACGCTGATCCCGGCGGCGAGCAGCTCTTCCACATCCTGCCAGCGCTTCTCGAAGCGCGAGCCCGGGGCGTTCGAGTGCGCGAATTCATCGAGCACGAGAACTTCGGGCCGGCGCGCGAGCGCGGCATCGAGATC
Organism: Phycisphaerales bacterium; assembly: GCA_016793015.1. Taxonomy (GTDB): domain Bacteria; phylum Planctomycetota; class Phycisphaerae; order Phycisphaerales; family UBA1924; genus JAFEBO01. The sequence continues at coordinate 3,502 of JAEUJD010000137.1, read as the reverse complement.
GAACTCGGCCAGCGTCGTTCCTTTGTATTCGACCGGGCGGCGAGGCAGGATGTCGAGCCCGAGGAGCTGCTGTTCGGTCTCGGCGCGGCCATGGGTCTCGACGAGGCCGATGACGACATCGACGCCCTCGCGCGCCAGTCGCTGCGCGGCATTGAGCATCGCGAACGTTTTGCCGACACCGGGTGCGGCACCGAAGAAGATTTTCAGGCGGCCACGACCGGCGCGGGCTTCTTCCTCGCGTGCGCGGGCCAGGAGCTCGTTGGGATTGGCGCGCCCGGACATGGGTGATTATTCGGTGGCTGGGATGGGGAACCGGGAATCGAGATCGAGGTTGAGTTCGAGCACGTTGATGGCGGGTTCGCCCAGGATGCCGAGCTGACGGACCCGCGTGTGTGCCTGCACGAGCTCACGCAGCTTGGCATCGGTGATGTGTCTTGCCTTGGCGACTCGGGGGAGTTGGTACTCGGCAGCAGCGACGCTGATATGCGGATCAAGGCCGCTGGCGGAACTGGTGACGAGATCGACGGGAATGGCGGATGTGGGGAACACGGGGCGTTCGTAGCCGGCGGCTTTGTCGGCGGCGGTGAGGGCGTCGATGCGCGCTTTGACATTATCAAGGAGTGCCGGGTTGGTGGGCGCGAGATTGGAGCCGGAGGAACCAGTGAGCGAACCTGCGTTGAACGGGGTGTAGGGAACGGGCGAGGTTGCGGATGGGCGTGACCAGAAATAGGAAGGAGCACGCGCGCCGGTGGCGAAATCCTGGCCGATGAGCGAAGAGCCGACGGGCTTTGCATCGCGCAGGAGAACCGAGCCGCTCGCCTGGGACGGGAAGAAGAGTTGCGCGAGTCCGGTGAGCGCGAGCGGATAGGCGACGCCGGTGAGGAGGGTGAAGCAGATGAAAAGCGAGAATGCGGGGCGGATGAGAGTTTTCATGGGGAAGAAGGCATCGAGGCAATGAGGCATCAAGGCATCGAGTGGGGAAAGGGCTAGAAGAGATTCAACGCGATGTCGATCAGTTTGATCCCGAGGAAAGGGACTATGAGACCACCGAGGCCGTAGATGAAGAGGTTGTTGCGGAGCAGGACAGAGGCCTCGACTGGCTTGTACTTCACGCCCCGGAGCGCGAGGGGGATAAGCGCGACGATGATGAGAGCGTTGAAGATGACGGCCGAGAGAATGCCAGTTGCGGGGTTCAGCCGCATGATGTTGAGGGCGTTGAGCTGCGGGTAGGTCGCGGCGAACGCGACGGGAATGATCGCGAAGTACTTGGCGACGTCGTTGGCGATGGAGAACGTCGTGAGGCTGCCCCGCGTCATGAGGAGCTGCTTGCCGATCTGCACGACCTCGATGAGCTTGGTCGGGTTGCTGTCGAGATCGACCATGTTTCCGGCTTCCTTTGCGGCCTGCGTGCCGGTGTTCATGGCGACGGCGACGTCGGCCTGGGCGAGCGCGGGGGCGTCGTTCGTGCCGTCGCCGGTCATGGCGACGAGGCGGCCTCCCTGCTGGTATTTGCGGATGAGATCGAGCTTGTTTTCCGGGGTTGCCTGAGCGAGAAAGTCATCCACCCCCGCTTCCGCGGCGATCGCGGCGGCGGTGATCGGATTGTCGCCCGTGATCATGACGGTCTTGATGCCCATGCGGCGCATCTCGGCAAAGCGCTCGGCGATTCCCCCTTTGACGATATCTTTGAGTTCGATGACACCGAGCGTGCGGCCTTTGCCATCGGCGACGACGAGGGGTGTGCTGCCCCGCTTGGAAACTTCGTTGACGATCGCGCGGGCTTGCTCACTCGGCCGAGCGCCCATGCGGGTGACGTACGCATCGATCGCGTCGGCGGCGCCCTTTCGGATCTCGCGCCCGTTCACGCTGACGCCGCTCATGCGGGTCTGTGCAGAGAAGGGCGTGAAGGATGCGCCGAGATCGTGCATGTTCCGTTCGCGGAGACCGTACTTCTTGGCCAGAACGACGATGCTGCGACCTTCTGGGGTTTCGTCGGCGAGCGAGGCGAGCTGAGCGGCGTCGGCGAGTTCTTCTGCGCTCGCACCATCCACGGGAAGGAACTGGCTTGCCTGGCGGTTGCCGAGCGTGATGGTTCCGGTCTTATCGAGGAGAAGGACATCGACATCGCCCGCGGCTTCGACCGCTCTGCCGCTGGTGGCGATGACATTGGCCTGAACCAGACGGTCCATGCCCGCGATGCGGATGGCGGAGAGCAGACCGCCGATGGTGGTCGGAATCAGGCAGACCAGGAGCGCGATCAGGACGTTGACAGTCACCGGAGCGGCGGTCGAACTCGGATCAGCAGCCTTTGCCTGCGCAACGGCGTAGAGGGAGTACGGGAGCAGCGTGACGCAGGCGAGCAGAAAGATGATCGTGAGCTTGGCGAGGAGGATGTCGAGGGCGATTTCGTTGGGTGTTTTCTGGCGTTTGGCGCCTTCGACGAGTGCGATCATGCGGTCGAGGAAGGTCTGGCCGGGCTCCGCCGCGATTCGGACGATGACCCAGTCAGAGAGAACGGTTGTGCCGCCGGTCACGGCAGAGCGATCGCCTCCGGCTTCGCGGATGACAGGGGCGGATTCGCCGGTGATGGCGGATTCGTTGACGGAGGCGACGCCTTCGATGATGTCGCCGTCACCGGGGATGACTTCTCCGGTCTCAACAAGGACGACGTCACCTTTGCGGAGGGCGGAGCCGTCGACAAGTTCGGAGCGGGCGTTGCGCCGGGGTTCTTGCAGCTTTCGAGCCTTGACATCGCGGCGCGCCTTTCGGAGGCTCGCGGCCTGTGCCTTTCCCCGCCCTTCGGCCATCGCCTCGGCGAAGTTGGCGAAAAGCACGGTGAACCAGAGCCAGAGGGCGATCCAGCCGATCGAGCCGGCGGCGGCTTCTCCTTTGCCGAGTAGCGCCTGAAACCAGAGCAGCGTGACGAGCAGGCTGACGACGAACACGACACACATGACCGGGTTTCGGATCTGCTCGCGCGGGTGGAGCTTTGCGAGCGCGGAGAGGACCGCGCCGCGAACGATCGCGGGATCGAAAAGGGAACGGGAAGGAGCGCTCTGAGCGTGTGGTGACGTTGACATGATGCGGGTTACTGGTGTTGGAGTTGAGGCTGGAGCTGTTCGACGATGGGGCCGAGTGCGAGCGCGGGCACGAACGTCAGCGCGCCGACGATGATCACGACGCAAACGAGCATTCCGATAAAGACCGGCGTGTGCGTCGGGAGCGTGCCGGCGGTGGTCGGTACAGCTCGCTTCGCGGCCAGCGACCCGGCGACCGCAAGCACGGGCACGATGAGCCAGAAGCGGGAAAGGAACATGCAGATGCCGAGCGCGGTGTTGTAGAACGGGGTGTTCGCGGAGAGGCCCGCGAACGCGGAGCCGTTGTTGTTCGATGCCGAAGAGAACGCGTAGAGAATCTGGCTGAACCCGTGCGGGCCGGGGTTGCTGGCCGTTTGTCCCTGCGGGAGCAGAACGGCGACGGCGGTACCAAGAAGCACGAGCCC
>JAEUJD010000132.1 GCA_016793015.1 Phycisphaerales bacterium | reverse complement strand
GCGGCTGCAAAAGCAGTGCGGGCCAGCCTTGTCGGCCGGCCCGGGAACGATCAGTGGATCAGGGGGATCTCAACCGAGCGAAGGGACAGCCGACGAGCTTTTCAGCTCTTTCGATTTGCCCTGTTTGCTGCTGGTGAGTGTGTGAATGGACATGGTGTGGTCTATCGGCGAATTTCGGACGGCAATACAAGGCGCGTTTTCTGCTGGCGTCAAGTGGATGTCGCGCAGATGGAACGATGGGACCTCCGGAAACCCCCTCCGTCATCGCTCCGCAGAGCCTGCGCGATGACACCTCCCCCTTTGGGAAAGGGGGAGGATAAAGGCAAAGGCAGCAGCAGAGGACCGGCTCGCGTTTTGACTGCTGAACCGGGCCTGCGACTGCGATTTCCGGTAGACTGCTCCACCCTGGAAACCCCACCTTCTGGCTTCAAATCCGCATGATCACCGACTCACTCAAACAACTTCGGCAACACCTGCTTACGGGCGTTTCGTTTGCTATTCCGTTCGTGGCCTGCGGCGGCATTCTGATTGCCGCGGCGTTGGCGTTTGCGCCGCTGAATCCGACGACGCACGCGCCGGACCCGAGCGGGGTGCCGCTCTTGAAGTTCCTGCTGAATATCGGCGTGACTTCGTTCACGCTGATGCTGCCGGTGCTGGCGATGTACATCGCGTATTCGATTGCAGGGAAGCCGGGGCTGGTGCCGGGGGCGATCGGCGGGTTCTTGTGCAATGACCTGCGGCCATTGGTTTTGTTTCAGGAGCCACCGTCGACGCCCCTGAGCGCGGGGTTTCTTGGCGCGATTGTGGTGGGGCTGTTTGCGGGATATCTCGTCGCGTTTCTGAAAAAGATTCCGACGCACCGGCTGGTGAAACCGGTGATGCCGATTCTGATCATCCCGATTGTGTCGTCGCTCTGCGTCGGCGCGTTCCTCATGGTGATCGGGCCGCCGATTGTTTCGTTGATGCGATGGATGTCGGAAGAGTTGAACAACATGCAGACGGGCAACGCGGTACTGCTCGCGGCGGTGATCGGCGCGATGATCGCGTTTGACATGGGCGGGCCGGTGAACAAGGTTGCGTTCTTCTTCTCGGTTGGGATGATCGAGAAGGGAAATTACCTGCCGATGGGGGCGTGTGCCGCGGCGATCTGCACGCCGCCACTGGGAATGGGATTGGCGACCATGCTTTCGCGCCGGTTGTGGACGACGGAAGAGCGCGATTCTGGGTTGGCGGCGCTGGGGATGGGGACGATCGGGATTACGGAGGGGGCGATTCCGTTTGCCGCGGCTGACCCGCTGAGGGTGATTCCGTGTCTGATGGGCGGATCGATCGTGGCGAGCGTGATTGCGATGCTGGCAAAGGTGGGGAATCACGCGCCGCACGGCGGGCCGATCGTGCTGCCGGTGATCGACAATCGCGCGATGTATATGGTGGCGATCATCGCGGGGACGGTGACGACGGCGGTCTTGATTAATTCGTTGAAGGCACTTTCGAAGCCCAAGGTCGTTGCGGAGGAGATGGCATGAAGATCGTTGGAGTAACGGCGTGTCCGACGGGAATCGCCCATACGTACATGGCGGCGGAGAACCTTGAGAAGGCGGCGAAGGCGGCCGGGCACCAGATCAAGATGGAGACGCAGGGGGCGATGGGGATCGAGAATGAACTCACTGCGGCCGACGTCAAGAGTGCGGATGTCGTGATCTTCGCCGTGGATATCGAGGTCGAGAAGAAGGAACGGTTCGAGGGGAAGAAAGTGATCAAGGTCGGGGTGACCGAAGCGATCAAGAATCCGAATGGTGTGCTGGCCCGCGCGAGCGGGTGAGATGTTGAAATGAGTACCCCGTGCCGACGACTCTGAAATTCGCGTGCAATCTGCGGCACGGCCTGCACGCGCGGCCGGCGAGCCTGATCGCGCAGATTGCGGAGAAGTCCAAGTCGCGAGTGTCGGTGCGGAAGACGGGCGCGGACGAGGCGGATGCGAGGAGCGTGTTGTCGGTGATCGCGCTCGATATTCAGCCGGGGAATCCGTGGGAGATTTCGGTTGACGGCGCTGATGAAGCGGCGGTTGCGAAGCAACTGGAGAAGCTGGTGCATTCGCACTTTGGTGAGGGCGAGGGGGCTGGCGCGGGCGAAGAAGGGGAGTTTGTCGACGCTGCTCCCGCGCGCGTGCCGGCTGCATTGCAGCGAATGTGTGTTGAGGTGGTGTCGGGAACGCCCGCCTCGCGCGGCGTCGGACGCGGAAAACTCGTCTTCGTGCGGGCGCGAGCGCTCAGTGAACTGGTTCCAGATCGAAAATCGGAAGGTGTGGAATCGGAGCGGACGCGTCTGAAGAGCGCGATTGCGACTGCTGGGGAAGAGATCGAAAAGCGGATGAGGCGTGCGAGCGGGACGGCGGCGGATTTGCTCGCGGCGCACCGGATCATGCTGGATGACTCGCAGTTGCTCGCACTGGTTGAGCAGAAGATCGCGGGCGGGATGACGGCGGAGTGTGCGGTGGCGCATGCTGCGGAGGCGTTTAGCGAGAAACTGCGTGCCGCGGCGAGTGCGCTGATTCGTGAGCGGGCGGCGGATGTGCAGGATCTGGCGGTGCAGATTCTGAGCTCGATGGGGGTTGAGTTTTCGGAGGATGCGCCGACGCTCGATGGGCCGTCGATTCTGGTTTCGGAATCGATGACGCCGGGGCAACTGCTCAAGGTGGATGCATCGAAAGTTGCGGGGCTGGTGCTGGGCGAGATCGGGCTGACATCGCACGTGATTATTTTGGCGCGGTCGATGGGTGTGCCGGCGATTGTCGGAGCGCCCGAAGCGTTCTTGAGATCGGGCAAGTCGGTGCCGGCGCTGATCGATGGGACGTTCGGATTTGTCGCGGCGGATCCGTCGGCGGCGGTGATTCGGCTTTACGACTTTGATGTTCGGGCGCAAACGCGGAGGAAAGAGTTCCTGGCCTCGTTTGGTCGTGCGCCCGGAAAGTCGCGTGATGGAGCGACCTTTGAGGTCGGCGCAAATGCGTCCTCGGCGGCGGATGTTGAACGGGCGATCGCGGGCGGCGCGGACGGGATCGGGCTGTTTCGGACGGAGTTTCTGTATCTCGGACGCACGCATGCGCCAACGGAAGAGGAACTGGTTCAGGCGTTCACAGCGGTTGTGAAGAAAGCGGCGGGAAAGCCGGTGATATTCCGCACGTTTGATATTGGTGCGGATAAGCCCGCGCCGTTTTTGCATCTGGCGGGTGAGGAGAATCCGTTTCTTGGGGCACGCGGGGCGCGGCTCTATAAGAAGCACGCGACGCTGCTTCGGACACAGCTTCGCTCGATGGTGCGGGCGAGCGGAAATGCGGGCGCGAGTGGCAACGTCAAGATCATGGCCCCGATGATCACGAACGCGGCAGAGATGAAATGGTTTCGCGAGCAGGTGCGGGCGGTCGAGAAGAACCTGGCGAACGGTGGTTTCAAGGCGGAGCCGTTGCAGATTGGGATGATGCTCGAGACGCCCGCAGCGGCTGCGAATGTGCGGGCGTTTGCGGCGCACGCGGATTTCTTCAGTCTCGGGACGAATGACCTGGGGCAGTATTGGTTTGCCGCGGATCGCGGGAATGCGGCGGTGGCGGCGATTGTTGATGAGATGGATGTGTCGTTTCTGGATTTGATTCGGCGCGGGGTGAGCGATGCGAAGAAGATGGGGAGGTGGATCGGGATGTGCGGGGAGATGGCGTCCCGGGCGGCGAATCTGCCGGTGCTGCTCGGGCTGGGGCTCGATGAGATCAGCATCGCGGGAGCGAGCGGGGCGGAAGTGAAGTATGCGCTTGCGCGACTCGATCGCGAAGAGTGCAAACGGAAGTTGGAAGCAGCGATTGAGAAGCCGGAGGCGCTTGGAGAAGGCGGCGTGCTCTCGT
>JAEUJD010000125.1 GCA_016793015.1 Phycisphaerales bacterium | reverse complement strand
AACACCTCCAGCCGCGGCACAGCCTTCACCGTTTCCATCGACGGCCACCCGCGTCACGGCTTCACGACCGGCGTCTCGGCCCGCGAACGTGCCCGCTGCATCCAGATGATGATCGACCCGCGCACGACGCCGAACGATTTCGTCCGCCCCGGCCACATCAATCCGCTTCGCTCCCGCGATGGCGGAGTGCTCGTCCGCACCGGCCAGACCGAAGGCTCGGTGGATCTCTGCCGCTTGGCGGGCCTCTATCCCGCGGCCGTCATCATCGAGATCATGAAAGACGACGGCGAGATGGCCCGCGTGCCGGATCTCGAAGTCTTCTGCAAGAAGCACAACATCAAGATGTGCAGCGTGGCGCAGCTCATCGCGCACCGACTCGCCGACGGCAGTCTCATCAAGCGGCTCGGGCCTGTCCGCAAGCTCAGAACAGCTTTCGGTGATTTTGATGCGATCGCGTACGAATCGGCGGTTGATCCGCTGCCGCATCTGGCGCTGACAATGGGCGGCGTCGGAACGGGTGCCGGGCCAAACGGGGGAGATTCGTTTCCGACGCTCGTTCGCATGCACCGTCGCCACCTGCTCGGCGATGTCTTTGCGGAAGTGAGCGGTTCCGGCTCGTCACCGGGAAAGTCCAGCGGCGATGTGCTCCGCGATTCGCTCCGACTGATTGCCAGCGAAGGGCGGGGGGCGGTTGTCTACCTGCGCACCCAGATGCCCGACGAGCCCGAAGATGATCTTGAAGCGCTGCTTCAGACCCCGCGGCGACTGGCCGATGCGCCGCCCGGCACGTCTTCCACCGCAGGTCACGCTTCGCGCACGCAGCGCGATTTCGGCGTCGGTGGGCAGATCCTCCGCGATCTGGGCATCTCAAAGCTCCGCCTGATCACCAACTCGGCTCGCGATCTTCCGGGGCTCGACGCGTTCGGCCTTGAGATCGTCGAGCGGGTTGCATCCGAGGCGAATGTTGCCCGGTAGGTCGCGCGCAACTTGCTTCAAGAAAAGAACTTGCGCGAATTGAACCGCACGGCACGGGGAGTGATTTCGTTGCGTCTGATTCGATTCTGCGAAGTTGACGCGCAGAGTGTGGTTGCGTCGCCCGGCACCCGTCGCGTGCCAGGGTGCGCAGGCGGCTTACTTGGCCCACCAAGTCGCGAGCGCGACCGGTACGACGAGCCAAGCGAGGCCCTTCACAAAGAAGAAGAGGAATGCGAGCGTTCCCGCGCGTTTTCCCCAGCGGGACCACTTTGTTGCCGTGCTTGGCGGGTTGGAAACGTCGAGTATTTCAGAGCTTTCGGGGGTATTCGCCATATTGAGACTCGGTCTCAGGATAGGCGCAGCACCCGACAAGTCAAAGTGGAGGAGCAGCCCGGGCATCACTGCGGAAAACATTCGAGCACGTCGTACATCCGAATGAAGATCTGGAAATCGAGGTCATCGACAACGCCGTCGGTGTTCAGATCCGCGGGGCACTTGGGAGTCATCGCGGGATCGGCGCAATCGAGCAGGTTGTAGCCGTACACGAAGGTCTCGAAGTCGAGATCGTTCACGAAGGTGTCACAGTTCGCGTCGCCGGGGCAGGGCTCCTGAGCGGGGATGAGATCGACGCGGATGATCTCGGTGAGCGTAGCGCTGGCGAGGACGGAGCCTTCGCCGAAGTTCGCGCGATTGGGCGAATTGCCGGTTCCGAGCGGGATGGTGAGCAGTGGCACACCATCGACGAACAGACGGCCGCCGGTCGGGCCGGCGGTGAGGCGGACGACCTTGAAGCCGGAAGCGAGATCGACGTTGGTCTGAGGATCGGAGGTTCCGAAGTTGTCGTTGCGGATGCTGAGGCGTGTGCTGCCGATATCGGCGATCACCCAGCGCCCGGCCTTGTCGGAGAGGGCGAGGACAAACCCGCCCCGGCGATAGCCGCTGACGTTGCCGTGCGTTGCGCCGGTGAGGCGGACCTGGGCCTCGACGCTCCAGTCAAACTTGGTGAAGTCCATCGCGCCGGGGGGGACGTTGGCATCCCAGTAGGTTGTGCCGCCTTGGGTCGTGGGGCCGTAGATGAGGACGCCCGTGGATGCGGACGAGCCTGCGAGCGAAGAGCCCTCGAAGGTCCATTTCTGCGCCGTGGGCAACGTCTGGAACGAGGCGCGATAGACCCATTCGCAATTT
>JAEUJD010000073.1 GCA_016793015.1 Phycisphaerales bacterium | reverse complement strand
CGAGGCCTACACGGGGCTTCGCATCTATGTAGACAAGATTGTCCGCATGGAGACGGACAAAGGCGTCATCGACTTCCAGCTCCGCCCGGATGTTGCCCCAAACTCGGCCTGGAATTTCCGTGAGCTTGCGGGCGGCGGCTTCTACACCGACGTGATCTTTCATCGCATCGTGCCCAAGCTGCAGGACGGCCAGCAGTTTGTCATCCAGGTCGGCGATCCGACTGCCACCGGTTCCGGCGGACCCGGATACACGATCGATCTGGAGCAGAGTTCGCTTCAACACGATTTCGGTGTGCTCTCGATGGCGCGTTCCGGCGATCCCAACTCGAACGGCTCGCAGGTCTTTGTCTGCCTGAGCCGTGGCGGAACCGCATTCCTCGACGGCAACTACACCACTTTCGGCCAGGCCATTTCCGGAGCGGATGTGATCCGTGCGATCGCGGCATCGCCGATCGGCGCGGAAGGCCGCCCGCTCGATCCGATGCCCCGTATCAAGTCGGCCTCTCTGGTTGATGCAGCACCGTACGGCACGGGCCCCAAGCCGATCACGCCGGTCGCCGCTTCGCAGTCACCCGCGAGCAACCAGCCCGCACAATCTCCTGCTAGAACCGAAGCACCAGCCCCCCGCTGAGATACAGGCCCGGATCGACATCCGATTCTCCCAAGGTATCGCGCTGCGAATTCCGCAGTTTGAGCTTCTGGTACACCACCGCGCCGACGCGGGCCTGGAGCGTGAAGTTTGGCGCGGGCGTCCAGTCGACGCCGAATGTCGCAGGGACGCGCTCGTCGCTGCCGATGCCGTTGGGAACAAAGTTATCGTTCTCGAGCCGGAATTCTGAGTAGTCGTACCGCGCGCCGGCGCTGAGCCGCCAGTTTTCATCGATCTCGTAACTCAGGTACAGCCCCGGCTGATTCTCGTTCGAGAGCCGCCACTGCTTGGTGATGCGCCAATCGATACCGACGATCGGGAAGACGTACACGCCGCCCCCAAGCCGTGAACGCACGTACACGCCGCCCGTGAGATCAAAGCCTTCCGAGAGTTTCAGAATCATGGCGGCACCGCCGCCCCCGGTGAACCCATCGCCGAAGGCCGCCGACCCCTCGCCGGCGAAGTTGATGTTGCCGATCAGCATCGACGAGAGCGATTCCGTCCACTGCGTCGCGAAATTCGCGCCCATCGTGTACGACTGGATGTGATTCCACGGACGGGTGTCGCCGGCGACCAGCATCGCGCTCGAAGAGAAATCGTAATACGACTGTTCCGTACCGAGCGTTACGCTCAGCCGGTTGCGGGGAGGCACCGGCGCCGTGATCGTGACGCCCATGCCCGAGCGGAAGATACCGACGTTGCCAGTGTTGTTGTCGAGATCGCCCCGGAAGCGGTAACTTGCCGAAACGTCGAGCACCGCAGTCAGACGCTTATCGCGTTCCTCAAATCCCGGGCTGGCACCCTGGATGTCCTGTCGGGGACGCGTGGTCGGTTCCTGCCCCAAGGCCACCGATGCAAGCCCGCCCGCCAAAGCGAGCACCGTCAGAGTCGGGATTGGACGCATGTGTGTCTTCAACTTCGGGCCATCCTTGCCCCACGCCGGCAGTCTAGCGACTTCGAGTTCCCGCTTTTGCAGGATTCTTTTGCGTTCTACCCCGCGTAAACTCCGTCCCCGCCGAGGCGATCAGCCCCGGCTTCGGGGCGGTAGCTCAGTTGGTAGAGCGCCAGCTTTGCAAGCTGGATGTCGCGTGTTCGAATCACGTCCGCTCCATTTCGTTCGGCACCCGCATCGGCTCAGCTCCGGTTGGGATTCGGCGTGGGCGCTGCCGGGGCTGGTGGCGTGCTCTGCTGCTCACGACGAAGCATGTTCGGACGCTCGCCCGCCGTGTCCGACTTGGCCCGAGGCAGCAGCGTCGGCGCACATCCGAGCCGATACGCCACGACCGCCGAGTTCGTCGCCGACTGGATCAGGTATTCCTCGATCGCGAGGTTCATCTTGTCGTTCTGCGTGTGCCAGCCGAAGCCATACTCCGCACGCCCGCCTTCTTCCCAGAAGAAGCCCGGCACGCCGACCTGGTTGAAGCTCGCGTGATCCGAGCCCCCGTGGCTCTTCATCGTTTCGCCCGTGTTCTTGATATCCACGTTCAGGAACTTCTTGTCGAAGCGGCTGAAGAAAACGTTGTTGATCGGCGCGCTCGCCGCCGCAAGCATCTCAATCTGTACGGTTGCCGCCTGCACCCCCGCCTGGTACCCGGTGCCGCCGTCGTCGACGAACACGGCGCTGATGTTCGCAAGGTCTTCCTTATGCGAATCCACATACCCCTTTGATCCGAGCAGGCCCTGCTCTTCTCCGGCCCACAGCACAAACCGGATGGTGCGGAGCGGCCTGGCGTTCACGGCCTTCAGGATTCGCGCTGCTTCCATCGTCACTGCGCTGCCGGTGCCGTTGTCCGTCACTCCCAGCGAGCCCGGGCCATCCCAACTGTCGAGGTGCCCCGAGATGATCACGTATTCGTTGGGATACTTGCTCCCCTTGATCTCGGCGATCACATTGTGCACCGGCACGGGCCCGGCCTTGAACGTGTGATTGAGATTGAACTCGACTTCGACCTTTTCCCCGTCGGCGAGCCGAGAGTTCAGGAAGTCGTAATCGCTGAGACGCACCTGCACATGGGGCTGATCGCCCGACCAATCGTCGCGATCCGCGATGGTGAGGTCGCGCCAGCCGCCGACGGCGCCCGTCCAGACCCGTTCATCACGGCTGGAAGAGATGTACCCCGCGATCGGCTCGAACGCCAGGCGCTCGGCGATCGGCAATTCGGAGACTGGCTTGCCCTCGGCCACTTTCTTCCGCGCTTCCTTCCGCATGTCGTACCGCGCCGACATCATCGAGCGGATGCCACGCATGCCGAGCGCGGGCGGAGCCTGCACCAGCACCCATGCCCCTTTCAGGTCCGCCTTCACGGCCTGATACTCGGCCTCGTCCTTGGGCTCGCGCAGCACCGGTCCGCGAACCGCCCCGTTGGTGCCCATGCTCCACGAGAGCGCGGTCAATTCCATCTCGCGTGCTTTGGTCCACTCCACTCTCGGTGCGGGCGGAGCTTCGGGCTTTGGTTCTTCCTTCGCCGGCTCGGTCGGAGGAGTCGCGGCGGGCGCGGGATCGCGCGTGTTCACACCCGGACGCGTTTCCGGTCGCATCGGGCGGGCAAGGAAAATCGTGCCACTCGTCGGGCCGCGATCAAATCCGACCCCGACCGTCCCCCACTGCTCGAGGTGAACATTGGTCAGGCCCCAATCGCGGAAACTCTGGCTCGCCCAGTCCTGCGCCTTGCGCAGATTCTCCGAGCCGGTCAGCCGCGGCCCGCGCTCGACCGCGAGCGCCGTCAAGTTGTCCATCACTTGAGACCGCAGCGCGCCTTCCTGAACGATCTTCATGGTCACGGCGTCGTCGCCCATCTCGATCGCGGGCACGGCGGTTTCTTTCCCGTCCACCACGCTCACCCATTCACCCGGCTGTTTGAACGTGACATCGAGGCCAGCTCGCTCGAGCGCCGTCGCGTTGCTCTTTCCCGCTGCGTTCGACGCGGAACGGGGTGTCCCCGCGCACGAGACCAGCACCATCGAAACAACGGCGACGCCCAGAACGATTCGCTTGCACTCTGCCACAGCCATCCTCCGAATTCGGCGGCGCTTGCCGCCAAGCCCAAGGGTACCGAATTCCTCCACCGGCGTTGCGACAAATCCCCCGACCCGCCCTTTCCGCCCGCGTGCGACCTATCATCCCGACCTTCCTCGGAGCACGAATGAACCAGATTTTCGAGTGGTTTATGAACAACCCATGGGCGACCGCGCTGCTCATGGTCGTCTTCATTGGCATCAGCACTCTCATGGTGCTCGCCATCCTCATCCAGCGCCCGCAAGGCGGCGGGCTTTCCGCCGCGTTCGGTGGCGGCTCGGCCGGTTCGGGCCAGACGGCATTCGGCACCAAAACAGGTGACGCCCTGACCTGGTTCACGATCTCGGTTTTCACGGCGTTCATTGTCTTCGGAATTCTGCTGAATTACGCCACAACGCCGGCCGCGATCACCGCGCCGCCCGCAGCAGCCGCTTCGTCAGCAAGTCCCGATGCCCCCGCAGGAACGGAACCTCAGCCGGCGACCACTACGCCTCCTGTCACACCCCCGGCTGGCGAAAACACAGCCGTGACGCCCGCGACGGAAGCGGCACCGTCTGCGACGCCGCCCGCGCCCAGCCCGGCGCCCAGCAATCCCGCGCCAACCGAGCCCGCACCGAAGAACTAATGCCCGGCCGATCGCACACAACGACTGGAGGTCTGGCGTGATCCGCAGCATGACCGGTTACGGCGAAGCCTCTGCACATGTTGGCGGCGCGCACTTTGTCCTCGAAGTTCGTTCGCTGAACAACAAGTACCTCAAGGCTGTGCTCCGCTTGCCCGAAGAGCTTCAGAGCCTCGAGGCCGAGCTTGAGACCAGGCTTCGCGAGAAGATCAGCCGCGGCACGGTCACCGTCAACGCGTCGGTCTCCAACCAGTCTGAATCCGCGGCATACGAGATCAACCGCAAGGCTCTCAACCGCTACATCGAGCAGCTCAAAGGCATCGACGGCTCACCCGCGATCGACCTCGGCGCGTTGCTTGCACTTCCCGGTGTGCTCCAGCCACCCGCCGATGCCGAGGGTCGCTTCGAGGCGACCAAGGCCGCGATGCTGGATCTGCTCGAGAAGGCGATCAAGCAGTTGCAGGCGATGCGCGAGCGCGAAGGAAAGAACCTGGTCGCGGATCTTCGCACCCACCACCAGGTCATCGCGGCAAAGCTCAAGCTGGTCTCGGACCGCGCGCCAGAGGTCATCGCCGATTACGAACGCCGGCTCCGCACCCGGATCGACGCGCTGCTGAAGGACGTGGGCGTGAAGATCGACTCTGTGGATCTGGTCCGAGAAATCGCGGCGTACGCCGAACGAACCGACATCGCGGAAGAAATCAATCGCCTGAGCGCCCACCTCGAGCAGTTCGAGGAGTTGATCTCGAGCAACGAGCCCCGCCCCCTCGGCCGCACCCTCGATTTCCTTGCCCAGGAGATGCTCCGCGAGGCCAACACGATCGCCAGCAAATCTCCGGACGCGACGATCTCCCGTCACGCCGTCGAGATCAAGGGCGCCATCGACCGGATCAAGGAACAGGCCCAGAACGTCGAATGATGGCCCCGGCAGCTCCTTCTGGAGCGTGAAGGGCCCCTGAATAACAGATCATTCGCGAACCATCGCGGTTCTTGCCGGTACAACAGGGTGCCGGCCCGGTTATAATTTCCCATAGGGTGCGTGTACGATGAATCGACGCTGTCGACAATCCGCTCGATCGCTCGGCCAAGCCGTGGTGGCCGCCTTGACGATGCTTGCTGGCCCTGCCGGCCTTTTGGCAGCCCCCGAAGCGCCGATCCAGTCTGCTCTCCAGGAACTCGACAGCGATTCGATCGAAGTGCGTGAGAAAGGCGCGATTGCGCTCCGCACCTGGGCCTCTCAATCGCCCGACCGGCTTCTCGCCCTGATTTCCAGCGATGCGACCCCGGAACAACGCGAACGCCTGATCAGTCTCGCCCGCGACATCTTCGTGACATCTCCCCGCGGGGCGCTCGGAGTCTCGTTCGGCCTTTCTCGCCAGTTCGGTATGGCCGTTGCCGAAGAGCAGTTTGAAGAAGGCATCCCGATCGATGCAGCGCTCCCCAAGTTTGACTCGGCAAACGTACTCAAGGGCGGCGACCTGCTCCGTTCGATCGATGGCTGCCGCGTCCGGACCAACGTCCAGTGCCAGCTCGAGACGATCTCGCGCGACAAGGGGCAGGTCGTTCAGCTCGAGATCGAGCGTGAAGGCCGACCCATGCGGGTGAGCGTCTGTCTGGGGTCGCGCCGAGATTTGCAGGGTGCCGAATCGCCCGCTCCGGTCATGATGGAAGCCGCGTGGAAGTTGCGTCTGGCGCGGGCCACATCGGCTCAGCCGGTTCCCGCACCACTGGGTGCGGTCCCGGCCCAGGCTTGGGCCGAGGCGGATCGCCTGAGTAAAGAGCCGGTCGATCCGGAAGCACAGATCCGTCGCGCTTCGATGCAGCGGCCCGAGCTTCAATTTGAACGCATCATGCCCGACGGCTCGCGCGTGAATGTCCTCCGCGAAGGCACTCCGGAAGCCGACCTGGTCGCCACCGGCAGCCCCCGGACGAAAGTCTCGACCGCAACGCCCCAGGCACGCATGCTGGCGAACCGGCCACAGCAGTTCGGCAACCCCGTTCCCGAAAACCGCGATGTCATTGTGAAGCGCATCAACGAACTGCGGGGCGAGCAGCGCTTGCTCCAGCAGCGCATCGACGATGTGAGCCGCAAGGCCAACGAACCCGACCTGCCCCGCGATCAGCGTCAATTGCTGAGGCAAACCGTCGACGGGTTGGAGACCGAGCTTGCCGCGGTCGAATTCCAGATCAATCAGCTCAACCAGCTTCGTCGCAATCGCTGATCACTTTGTAACCGGCCGCCCGCGCTCGCCGGCCCGCGGCTCGTAGCCCGCGAGCAGTTTGTTCATCCGCGCGACCGCGTCACGGCTCGCACGCTGCTTTGTGCAATCCCGCTTTGCGAGCGCGATCGCCCGACGGCAGGCGTCGATTCGCTTCGGAAGTTCACGCTCACCCCGCGGATCGTGCACGCTGTCGAGCAGATTGTCGTATGCATCCGCGAGCTTAATCAGACGCACCCGCCAATCAGCCCGGGCGATGCGGGCGTCGTAGTCCTTTTCGCGCGCCGCCTCGGGCATCGACATGTTCTTCGTCAGCACGGCCACCATGTCCGCGACCCCCTTGCCGAAACGCTCGAGCAGGTCGTCGTAGTCGGTCGTGGTGTCTTCGATCAGGTCGTGCAGCAATGCCGCGGCAAGCGTCTCTTCGTCGTGGCAGCCGAAGGTCTCCGACACGGTCATCGCCACCCGCACCACGTGCGAGAAATAGGGGGTGCGACCGTCGCGGCGCAACTGGCCGGCGTGCTTGCGCGCAGCGAACGCCGAGGCATCGCGCCACAATCCGCCCGGCTCGTTCCCGCTCACTTGCGCGGTCACCCGCCTGCTCGCCTTTCCGACGCGTTTCACGCAGGCTCCTGCGAGACCCCCGTCGTGACCGGCATGACCGTGTCATCGAAGACGATCTTCACCTTTGTCGGTTTCGCCCCGTGCTCGTCGAAGATCATCAGCTCGTTCATCGCCGGATGCTTCGGGTCGTTATCCTTTTTCAGCCAGCAGGCGGGCAACCAGTAACGCGTCTGCGTCGGGATGTCCTTGCCGGCCTTGGTCGCGACGAAGTACCGGCCGATGTGACGCCCGTTCAGATAGAGCTGCCCCTTGGTCAAGCCATCCATGTCGATGAACATCGGGACGGACGTGTGCGGAGCCTGGAAAGAGGTCTTCCACCACACCGGTCCTTCTTCGGGCTTGTTGCCGGCCTTGAACGCCGTCGCCGTGGGCACATCAAACTTCGCGAATGCCCATTCCGCCTTGGCGGAGATGTTGTTCTCGACCGAGTAGAACTCGAGCGTGGCGCCCGCGCCATCGACCAATCCGCTCACGCTGTCTTCACCATCGCCGCCGCCATCGCCCCCGCCTTCGATCGGGAAGAGAGCGAGCTGGATGACCACGTTGCCCCGGCCGAGTCGATCCTGCTCGATCAGGTACGTCGCCGGACCCGCGCCATCGATCACGGTGACCGGCTTGTCGTTGACGATGAGGAGCGCTGCGCACGGCAGGCCCTTGTTGACAAGAAGGATCGGGGAAGACGACTTCTTGCCCAGGTTCCAACTGATGCGCTCGGGCAGCGTCGAATCCGACGAGCGAACGTCGTAGATCGGGCTGCTGAAACGCAGGATGTCGAGCGGCTCGCCAATCTCGACCTTGGGCGCGCCGGCCTTGATCGGCTCGACCTCGAGCAGATGCGAGACCAGCCCCTTCGGCTCGCCCATGTGACGCCCGTCGCTGTAACGACCGAGCGCTTCACCCAGAACGACCAAAGTCTGCTCCGGCTTGTGCAGAGGCAGCGCGAGCGTCGCGTGCGCACCCGCGCCGACGCCGAGCACGCCGACTTCGCGCGAGCGATCGAAGAAGTGCAGCCGATCACCGGACGACGGCGACGCGATCGTCACACGCTCGGCCTTCGAGGGCTTCATCTTGATGCGATACCAGCCGTAGCTGGTGGTTGAACCGAGGGTCGAAAGATCCGCCGGACCGTCCACCACCGCGAAGCGGGCGCTCTCGCCCGAGATGTACTCGTCGAGCGGCGCGCACGTCCAGTTGTGCAGCGCGATCTTGTCCGGGGCCTTCTCGGCTTTCTTTGTGAGCGAAAGCTTCGCCGTATCGACCGTGCGTACATCGCCCTCGCCGTCGATTCGGGTGATCTGACGCTGTCCTTCGATCGGCATCGGACGTCCGTCGGTCGTCAGGCCGGATGCATTGACGTACACCGCATCGTCGGAGAAGAACGTCGAATCGGCGAGCTCTTCGCTGACGACGACCAGGAACATGTTCTCGTGCTCGATCACTTCGGGATTGCGAACGCCCGACGCCGGAACCTCAACCTCAAGAGGCGAACCGTTGATCGAGATCGTGCCGCGGGTGCCGACCGGTCCGAAGACGACCAGGGTCCGCCCCACTGCTCCGAGCGCGCAAAGCGTGCAGTAATCGACATTGGCTCGTCCGCCCACGCTGGCGTTGATCAGGCACCACGCGACCGACTGATTGGTGAGGTGCACCGGCAGCGCGGTGCCGTCGTGCATCATGAGCTCAACCGTGCGCACTTCGCCCTTGTCCGCCGGACCGGGCGTAAAGACAAACGCCACGCCGCCTTGGCTGCCCGAGGCGTGCACCACCGTCGCCGGCGGCTCGTGCGGATCGTGCTTGCCCTTTTTGGTGTGCGCGATCGCAAGACGGGGTGCAACCATCACGGGATGGAACGTCGGGTCGAACCCGCTCAGCACGCGCCCGAAACGCGAGGCAAACGTGTTGATTCGACGGAGAAACGCGTGCGTCTCACTCGCCGAGCCAGTCTGCGTCAGCGGCGCGTGCGCCGAGACATTGGTCGCGCTGAAGACTTCCGGCGTATCCGAAAGTCGGCCGCCCGAAATACCCCAGTTTGTGCCCGCATGGAAAGGCGAGAGGTTGTACTGGCCCGCGCCCGCCATGATCTCGGCGATCTGGCGCTGGAGCAGCCACGCCGGACGCGCAGCTTCCGGAGCCTTGCCCCACGAATCGCGCGGAGCGGTATCGAAATCCACCACAAAGCGCGGCTGCAGCGAACGCACCATGGCGAACTGGCGCATCGCGCTCAGCATTTCATCGCCGCCGGTCCAGCCGTCGATTTCTCCTTCGACGCCCGACCAGAGGTTGTTGCTGTTCGCGATCGGCACATCGAAGCCCGACTCGCGGATGTAGCGCATCAGTTCGCCGAGGTAGTGGTCGGCAATTTCCTGGTCGCCGCAGGTCCACCCGGCCTCATTGTGGATCATCACCAGCGGCCCGCCCTTGGCGGTCGCGGTCACCTGCAATCCACGAATCTGGTTTGAAACCGCGTTGATGAACCGCGAAGCCGCTTCGAGGAACGGCTGGCTCGGCGCACGCAGACGCATCACCTTCGCCTTGATCGCCCGCGTCTCGGCGTTGTCGTCGCCGTCGGGCTTGGTGGGAAGCTTCCCCTCAGCGACCTTTGCTTCCGCCGCCTTCGCTTCGGAGCTCTTATTCGCAACCAGCCAGACCGGCATGCCGCCCATGTCAAAGCCGTTGGCAACGTGGGGTCCGAGCCGCACGGTGCAGTACATGCCCGCCTTGCCGACCAGGTCGACAAAGTGCTTCAGGTCGTTGTCGCCCTTGAAATCAAAGTGACCCGGCCGGGGCTCGTGCCTCGACCAGACAATACTCGTATCGATGGTGTTCAGGCCCGCCAGCTTCGCGGCATGGATTCGATCCGCCCAATACTCCCGCGGCACGCGCGTGTACTGAACCGTTCCCGAAACCAGCCAGATGCGCTTGCCATCAATGAGAAGACTGCGCCCGTCGTAGGTGATCGAAGCCATCGGGTCCCTTCCCCGGATTTGCCGGAGCGAAGACCAACCGCGAAGCACAAAGCACAGCGCACAACGCTGCGCGGCCCGCGGCACAAGTTTGAGCGTCCAAGCTCACAGGCCTCGACGGCCGGCGCTGACCTTCTCCAAAGAGAAGAAGCTACCCGCAACGTTCACCGTCGCCTTTGACGCAAGTCCATTGCGGCAAAGACTTTGGGAACGCTGACGACCCGGAGGCCACGGAGAGGTCCACCCTCACATCCGTCCAAATCCCTAACGAGATGGGTCGTCCAATCGACGATGGCGAACTGTATGCGCGCCAAGCGGCGTTCGCAACATCGAGCCGGTTGCCGAGGTACACTTCGCCTTCCGAACAGCCATTCGTTTTCCGATCAAAGTCCGAATAACCGCGCGTGAATTGCACTCCTTTCCCATCTCCCGCCACACACTCACCCTTGCGTGAGGCCAAGAACGTCTGGATTTTGTTCGCGTTGACGACCCTCTGCGGCGGCTGCAATTCCGGGATGGATTCGATCGACCGCCGCATCGACGCGATGCTCCAGAACCGGTCGAGCGAGCTTCGCTCCAACAAGGTACCGGCGAACGACTACAAGGCCGAGGAGGCCCAAACCGCCGACGCGAAGATCCGGAGCCATTCGCTCGCGACCGACCCCACGACCAACAACCCGGTCGCAACCGAGCTGCACTACACCCCGGCCGATGAGGCCCAGAACGTTTCCGAGCGGCTCAATTCGTACGCGATCGATGCCTACGGCAATTCGACCTCGGGGGCGGGGCTGAAGGACGCCCGCCCGATCGACCTCGCATCGTCCTGGCGGATCGCGCAGAGAAGCTCACGCGAGTTCCTCACGGCGGAAGAGGACTACCTACTCGCGGTCATCGCGCTGCTCGCCGAGCAGCACCGCTGGGAACCTCGATTCTTCAACGACACCACATTCGCCGGCAGCAACACGTGGAACGACGGCACCCCGGCGAACGCGCTGAGCGTCATCAACAAGCTGCGGGTGCAAAAGAAACTTCCGTACGGTGGCCAGGTCGAAGCGGCGTGGGTGGCCAACGCCGGCCAGCAGCTTGTGGGAACGGTCTCGGACTCGTATGTCCAGGCGTCCTCGGTGCAACTTTCCGCGAATGTCCCGCTCTTGCGCGGCGCGGGGATGGTGGCCCAGGAGCCGCTCATCCAGGCCGAGCGCGACGTCATCTATCGCGCCCGCGCCTTCGAGCGATTCCGGCGGCAATTGCTCGTCAACATCGCCGGAGACTACTTTCAGCTGGTTCAGATCCAGTCGCAGATCGCCAACCAGATGCGATCGCTCGAGAGCCTGAAGACCTTCCAGCAGGCGACGCAGGCTCGCGTGGATGCGGGGCGTATCCGGGCGTTCGAGGTCAACATCGCGGCGAACGATGTCCTGAACGCCGAGGCCGGGCTCGCCAACCTCCGCGAGCAGTACATCCTGCAGTTGGATCGCTACAAGGTCCGGCTCGGTCTCGAGATCTCCGAGCGCGTGATCATCAAGCCGCTGGCGCTCGAGATCCCCACGCCCGACGCCACGCTCGATCAGGCCACGCGTGCGGCGCTCGAGTTCCGGCTCGATCTGCAGAACACCCGCGACCGCGTCGATGATGCCCGCCGGGGAGTCGCGAACGCCCAGAACGAGACGCTCCCTTCGCTCAACCTTGGCGCCACCGCGCTCATCATCACCGATCCGAACAAGGACATCGGGGGCGTCAACTTCAGCCCCCAGGATTCCACCCTCACCGGCAGCGCCACGCTCTCGCTCCCGCTCGACAACCAGATCGAGCGGCTCAATGTCCGCTCCGCGACCATCGCGCTTCAGCAGCGCGAACGCGGGCTCGAGCAGGCCCGTGACAATGTGATCGTCGGCGTTCGCAGCGCGCTCCGCAACATCGACCTCGCGGCGTTCAGCCTGCAACTGGCGGAAAAGCAGGTCGAGATCAACAAGCGCCGGCTCGAAGAGCAGCTCCTCAAGATCGACGAGGTGGACGCCAAGCAGGTGGTCGATTCGCAGAACGCGCTGCTCCTGGCCGAAAACCGTCGGGACCAGGCCAAGACCGACCTCCGCAACTCCATCCTCAACTACCTGCTCGAATCGGATCAACTCCGGGTTGCTCCCGACGGTTCATTCCAGCCCCTGCCGGGAATGGACATGACGGCCCTGGGCACGACCGCGCCCGGTGCCGTCGACCCCCCTCCTATGGGCGTGGCGGAAGAGGCCGCGAAGGCAGCACAGCAGGACCGCTGACCTCAAGGGGTCGATTGAGTTTCAATCAGGAGTTCGCGGGACCGGATCAGATTGCAGCACCGGCCCACGATGGTGGTTCGGCGGGCGGCAGGTCGGCGGCGATCTCCACGGGTTCGACGACTTTCGGCTTCGCTTCTTCGACCGCCGCCTCGGGAACCGCTTCGGGCCATCCGGCGAGTTCCCCGCGGGGATCGATGCAGAAATAGCCCCCATCGATTCGGGCACCATCTTCCACAATCAGGATTTTGGCCGTGCAATCGCCCCGCCAGCGGGCGGTCTCGCCGATCACGACATGGCCGTGGGTCACAACATCAGCCTTGAGTTCGCCGAGCACTTCCACAGCATCGCCCGCGCGAACGCCGGGTGCCCAGACGCGGCCCTTGCGCTTGATGAACAGGATCCCCGTCGTCTCGACCCGTCCGCCGCTGCGGTCGGTATCGACTACAACATCGCGCACGGTCTGGCGCTTATAGCAGTTCGGGCACGTCATCGACTCGGCTTTTTGGGCCACGTGCATAGTGACGCGGCAATGGATGCACAGCACCGCGCGCGTGGATCCGGTTGTGGACTGAACGGCTTCAACCCGATTGCCCATCATGACGCACGACACCTCTCACGCCGCACTCGCTCCGCGAGAACGCCGCTGATTGGTCGACGCTCGGACTCCGCCGCCCGTCGACTCTGGTTGTCGTGTGTCCCGCGAGATTCCATCTCCGGGCGCTCGTTCGACCCGTGCTACTCCGCACGCGTGCCGGCAAGCCACGACGCGCCGTTATTCGCATTCGCCGTGCCATTCGTCAGATTGTGGCTGGCGGCATTGCGAGCGGCCCGCGCGGACTTCAATTCCAGCTCGGCATTCGGCTCGTCGGAAAGCTTGATCGCTTCCGGCCCGACCTTGCAGTGGCCGACGAAGCTCGCGCCCTCGCTGACGGTCAGGCTGGCGGCGATGATGTCGCCCTTCACCTTGGCCTTGGGCGAAAGCTGGATGCGATCGCGGGCGATGATGTCGCCTTCGATCGGCCCATCCACGATCACCGTCCCGGCTTCAACCGTGGCGCGGCAATTGGCCGTCTCGCCGATGATCACCTCGCCCTTGGCCGAGATTTTGCCCTCAAAGCCGCCCAGAATTTTGGCCGAGTTCTCGAATGAGAGCTCGCCCTTGATCTTGGCGTCCTTGCCGATAATCGTGACTTGGCCTTCGTCTGACATGGGTCGTGCTCCGCCGTCCCGAATCCACCCTGCGACCGCCCTTCTTTCCCCGAACCGTCGGGGCGTTTGAGCCGTCTGGATTCTGTTGCCGCGGCATAGGCCGCGTTGGAGTGCTATCGGCCGCTTCTGCCTCTTGACCGCAAAATTGCGCGATCCTTGCGCAGTCCCCGCCCGCTTCAGGAGTTCCAATACTCTTGCAGGACCCTTAGCCCCGATCGGGCCGATTCCCGCCAGAGACGATTTCAGTACACCGGAGCGAACGACCATGCCCGTCTGGATTGCCCTGATTGCAGCTCTTCTCTCGTCCGAACCTGCCGGCCCACCCGCCACACCCCCTCCGGCAACCGTGCCCCCGCCGGCCATCCAGGTCCCGGCACCGGCAACCCCCGGCTCCGCGGCCGCGAATGCTCGGCCGAAGTCCGTACCGGACATTTCTGAAACGGTTGATCTTCGCCCGGTGTATCAGGTGGGCGACACGATGAAGATCCGGTGGACCAGCGACAACGTGGATGTGCGCGAGGGGGAAAGGATCGCCGAGAAGCAGAAACGCAGCTCGAGCCACACCGAGTTGACGTTCACGATCAAGATCGAACAGGTCTTTCCCGACCGGGTCTATCGCTGCTCCGCGACCATGGACCGCGTGGTCATCGAGGCGCCGACAATGGCGGGGATCGAGCGGTACGACAGCAAGGAGCCGGCAACGGCCCAGTCGGTCTTCGCCAGTCCCGCCCGCATCCTGATGAAGAAGCCGATCGAGTTCGCTATTTCCGGCGAGACGATGTCGTTCTTCCGCAAGGAGCATCCGCGGCTGCGCGCGTGGTACGAAGACGGCGTGAACCTGCTCGATAACACGTTCGGCGACGATGCGTTTCCGGCGCGCTTCGGGGTGCTCTTCGGCTGGCGAACGGATTCGGCGAGCGTGGGCAAGGAGTGGAAGGATTCTTTGCCCATCCGGATCAACAGCGGTTATTCCATCATCACGGATCGCACGTTCGCCCTCACCGGAAACGACGGCATCACGATGGATATCTCCGTCACCGGCGTTGGAAAAGCAGCGCCCGATTCGGCCAAGCGCGGGCAGATTTTCCGGAGCAGCACCTACGACGGGACGTACAAGGCCAATACGGCCTCCGCGAAAATCCGCGAAGGAAACATCGTGCACACATACACCGCTGATTACCAGTGGCAGGGCGCTCCGGCCAGCGTGACCACGACGGTCATCGAGAAGATCGAACGGCTGGAGTAAGGTCTGCTTCGGGCAAGAGCGAGCGGTGTGCGGCCAGCGCGAGCCACGCGAGCCAGACATAGAAGATCATGGCCATGATCGGGCGGACCAGGAGGTCCTTGCTGCCCTGCGCGACGGCGTAATAGGCGCCCGAGCGGGGCATCAATTCGTGCACGAAGATCATCAGGATCCCCATCGCGAGCAGGAAAAGCCCGACAGACCTCCGCCATCTCGGCGAGCGTTCCGCCGTGAACTCGATCGCGCCGAACAGCGCGAGTGCCGGCGCCACCACTACATACGTCAGGCCTTCGGTGCGGGGGTTGAAGATCACGATGTAGGCAACGCCGAGCGCCCAGAGGATGAGGGTGCCGTCGCGCAGACCAAGGCGCCGGCGCGCAACGAAACCAAGACCCAGCGTTGCGACGGCCGCCAGGGCGCGGCAGATTGTCCGCTGAGCGTTGCTCAGGTCCAGCCCGAACCACCACAGCACGGTCGAGAACTCCGCAAACCGGCGAGGCAGCGGCTGCGCCGCGCGAACCACCTTGGTCCAGAAGTTCTCGTATTCCGCCCATGCATACCCGGGACCGTGGGGCGACAAAGCAAACGGCAGGGCGAACGCGCCGAGCAGCACCGCGGGCAGCCGCCACCAGAGGGCCGGGAAGAGCGCGAACGCGAGCAGCGCGGGCGCGATCGCGATGGGCTTGAGCAGAATCGAGACAACCAGCCAGATCGAGGCCCACCACCACCGCTTCTCGATGAGCGTGCACGCCGCGAGAATCAGCGTTCCAGCGAGCGGCAGGTTGTACTGCCCGTTGATCGCATTCCCCGCGCCCACGCCGATCGTGATGGCGCTGACGGTGAAGAAATATTCGTTCCAGGTGCGTCCGCTCGCAAGACGCGTGATGCGCCAGATCGCCCACGCCATGATCGCGATGATGACGGTGCGATTCAGGCTTTCCCCGAGCCAAAGGGGCAGCCCGTAGAACGGCGAATAGAAAATGGCCGCGTGCGGGAGATAGACAAAGCCGTTGTAGATGTCGTTGAACTTGTCGTCGTAGACGTTCTCGTACATCCCGCGCCCGTGCCACCAGCACTCGCTTGCGACGCGATAGCAGGCCGAGACGGAGTTTCTCTCAGGATGCAGTCCGGTGCGGACTGCGACGATGACAGTGAAGATCGCCCAGACGAACCATCCGATGCCGACGAAGTTCGGGCTGAAGGGCGCGAAGATCCAGTGACGCTGATCGGCGTTTGTTCCTTCGGGCTTCGGCTGGGTGTTCGTCGTCACGCTCGAAGCAGGATAGTTCGGATCCGTATCGGCTGCCTAACTCGCAAACCGTTCACGGGCAAACTCGGCGTAGGTGAGAAAGCGGCAGCGCGCGCGCAGCCAGAGCAGCTGCTCGCGGAGCGCCGCGTACATGCGCTGACCGCTCGTGCGGGCGATGACCTCGGGAAGCCCGAAGCCGGCGTTGTTCATCAGTTCCCACGGGTGAAAATAAAGTGCCGCGTAGCCGTCGGCACGCAGCACGGCGCTCGTTGTCCATCTCGTGAGCATCCCGGGCTGATTCTTGAACGCGAGCCAGAACAGTGGCCAGCGCACCAACGGCACCGCGCTCAGCGGTATGCGTATCAGCCCATCCTTCCGATGAGGCCGCCTCGGAGCAAAGAACTTGTTGTATCGGCCGGGCAGCCAGATCGGGTTGGTTGACGAGTCGTAGAGATAACCGGCATCGCGGAGCAGCGCGGGATCGACCGGGGCCATGCGGGGCATGCGAAACCCGACGACGTCTGTTCCGCCAATCCGGCGCAGCACGTCGCGACTCCGGGCGACATCGCCGGGCTCGAAGCGCGAATGAAAGTACGCGTGGCTCGCAATCTCGTGCCCCGACGCGACCGCGCGCCGAACAAGGTCGGGCCGGCGGAGCGCGATTGAAGCGGTCGTGAAGAACGTCGCACGGAGATCGAGCTCGTCGAGCAGCAGGAGCGTGCGCTCAAAGCCGTCGGCACCGATCCTGAACTGCTCGCTCTCGGAGAGAGCGAAGCCGTACTCCAGCGGGATATCGAACTCTTCCGCATCGAAACTGAGGAGCACGGCGGGCCGCTTCGATTCGGTTTCGGTCGCACTCACGCGCCGCGCCGGTGCAGGCTGCCCGGTATCCGAGTCGGACGGGGCTCCGCATCGGAGGGCCGGCCGACCTCCCCCACGTCGCCCACGTCGCGCTCATCGAGGCGATACAAACCCAGAATCTTGTTCACCCGGATGCGGCAGAGGCTCCAGAACATCCGGATCGGATCGCGGAGCAAGTTGACGGTCGATGAACTGCGCCGGTGCGCGGGATCGACAAATGCGGGCACCTCGGCGATCTTGTAGCCGAGCTTGCGTGCGACGTACAGCACTTCCACATCAAACGAGAAATCCCGGATACGGATGCGGGAAAAAATGTCGTGCGCGGCCCGCGAGCGGAAGCCCTTGAGCCCGGCCTGTGTGTCGCGATAGCGGATACTGAGCACAATACCCGAGATGTAGTTGAAAACGCGGCCCATCACGTTTCGGAGCGGGCGGGCGCCGTAACCCTCATCGTGTTCGAGTCGCGAGCCTATCACGACATCGGCCGATTGCAGGCCCTCGAAGAGCCGGAGCAAGTGATCGGGCGAGTAGGCCAGATCGCCATCGGTGAACAGGAAGTACTCGGCATCGTTCTCGAGCGCCGCGACGCGGACGGCGTGTCCCTTGCCGGCGTTGGGTGCGTAGCTCAGCACACCGAATCGCCGGGCGAGTTCGGGCTCGACGATGTCGATCGCGGCGAGCCGCTTGCGGAGCGCGGTCGCGGTGCCATCGGTGGAACCGTCGTCCACAAACAAAAACTCCCACGTCTGCAAGCCCGACGCAAAGGTCACAAGCTCATCGAGCACACGGACGGCATCTGCGCCGGCGTTGTAGAGCGGGAGCGCGACGCAAACACGCGGGCCGTTGAAAAGCGAAGGGGGCGGCACGCTCGACCCCTCGGTCGAACCGGGGGCAACGCCGGAATCGTCGGTTCCGTCCCGGATGATCTCGATCAACTCTTCGCGCACTTCGCTTACAGCGTCTGTGGAATCGAACGGGCTGTGCGGAGTTGCCGACAAGGCGTGCGTTCCTTTCGAGGGCATCGCGAACGTCGGGCGAGCCGGTTTCATTGTAGGAATCAGCGGGGCTGCACTTGCGGAGCGCCCGAACCCGCGGCTGCCGCCGGTCCCGGTTCGTGCACCCCCAGTTTCTTTTCGATCTCGATCAAGATGAGTCTGCTGACGGCGTTGTCGCCCCAAAGCCCGACGCGGATGGAAAGCCCGGTAACCGTTTCGCTGCTCTTCCTGAGCTTGAGCACGATGCTGCTGCCGTCGGACTGCGACCCTTGCAGCTGCGCGTAGTGCGTGCCCGCATCCTCGCGCGTGACCTCATACCCCAGGTCCGCCAGCGCTCGGCGCGAAGCTTCGACGACTTTCTCCATGGGCTTGTCAAAAGCCGCCTGGAGAGTGCCCTGGATAAAGCTGCTCGTGCCGGCCTGCGCAACGCCCAATCCCGCGTTCGCAGCGAAGTCGAACGGAGTCAGGCAACCGGGAAGTGCGATCGCTGCCAGACCCAGAAGCGGCACCGCGAGACGAGCGAATCTGGAAAACCGAATCTCCACGATTCATTCTTCGTCGGCCCGCAGCTTCGCTACGACTGAGAAATCCTCGAGCGTGGTCGTGTCCTGCGTGATTTTCTCGACTCCCGCGGCAACATCCCGCAGCAATCGACGCATGATCTTGCCGCTGCGGGTCTTGGGAAGGCTCTCGGCAAACCGGATCTGATCGGGCTTGGCCAATGCCCCCACTTCCTTGGCGACGTGCGATGTCAATTCGGCGCGGAGCTTGTCGTCGGGCTGCCGGCCGGGATTGGCCTTCGCCCATGCGGATTTGAGGGTAACGAACGCGACGATGCCGCTGCCCTTGATCTCGTGAGGCACTCCGACAACGGCCGCTTCCGCGACGGCGGCATGGCTGACGAGCGCGCTTTCGACCTCCATCGTGCCGAGCAGGTGGCCGCTGACCTTGATCACGTCGTCCACGCGTCCCTGCACCCAGAAATAGCCGTCTTCATCGCGGCGTGCGCCGTCTGCGCTGAAGTAGAACGGCGTGCCGGTCTTCGGGTCTTTGATTCGGCCCCAGTAGTTGCTGATGAATCGCTCGCGATTACCGTACACCCCCCGGAGCATACCCGGCCAAGGCTTGCGGATCACAAACAACCCGCCCTTGTTCGCGCCGAGCTCTTCACCCGCTTCATTCACGATCGCGGCATCGATGCCCACCATCGGCAAGGTGCACGAGCCCGGCTTGGTCGGCGTCGCGCCCGGAAGCGGCGTGACGACATGCCCGCCGGTCTCGGTTTGCCAGTAGGTATCCACGATCGGGCACCGCTTCTTGCCGATCGTTTCGTGATACCAGATCCACGCTTCGGGATTGATCGGTTCGCCGACGCTGCCCAGCACGCTCAGGCTCGACATGTTGTACTTGTCCGGCCACTCGGTGCCCCACTTCATGAACGTGCGGATCGCGGTGGGCGCCGTGTAAAACTGCGTGACCTTGTGCCGGGAAATGATGTCCCAGAAGCGACCGTTGTCGGGGAAGTTGGGCGCGCCTTCGTACAGAAGCGAGGGGATGCGATTGGAAAGCAGACCGTACAGGACGTACGAATGCCCGGTGATCCAGCCGATGTCCGCGCTGCACCAGAAAAGCTGCGACGTATCCGGAACAAGATTGAACGTGAGGCGCGCCGAGGTGTTGACGAACGTGAGGTAGCCGCCCGTCGTGTGGACGATGCCCTTGGGCTTGCCGGTGCTGCCGCTGGTGTAGAGCAGGAAGAGCATGTCCTCACTGTCCATTGATTCGCACGGGCACGCGCTCGAGACGCGTTCGGCGATCTCGTGCCACCAGTGGAACTTGGTCTTGGCTTTCGGGTCCGCCGCCTTGAGCGAGGCGGGCACCGTTCCGCCCTCGAACTTCGGGTGTTCGTGCCCGGTGCGTTTCAGCACCAGGACGTGATTGATGTGGTGGTCCTTCTCTGCGAGCTGCTTCACCGCTTCTTCGACGTTCTTCTGCAGGGGCACAATCTCGCCACGCCGGAAACCGCCGTCTGCGGTGATGATAACTTTAGAATTCGCGTCGATCGCCCGTTCACTGATGGCGTGGGGCGCGAAGCCGCCGAAGATGACCGAGTGCGCAGCGCCGATGCGGGCGCACGCGAGCAGCGCGATCGCCAATTCGGGCACCATCGGCATGTAGACCGTGACGACATCGCCTTTCTGTACACCCAGTTCCTTCAGCGCATTCCCGATGCGGCTGGTCTGCTCCTCGAGTTCGCGGTACGTGACTCGACGAATCTCCGGTTCGTGCGCGTACGCGCTGCCCGGCGCGGGGTGGTTCGTTCGCGGATTGACCGGCTCACCCTCCCAGACCAGCGCACATTCATCGCCATGACCAGACTGCACGTGACGATCAACGCAGTTGTAACACGCGTTCAGCTTGCCGCCGACAAACCACTTCGCGTCCGGCGGATTCCAATCAAGCACATGATCCCAGTGCTTGAACCACGAGAGTCGCTGCGCTTCTTCGGCCCAGAAGGTGTCGGGGTGCTGGATCGACCTTTCGTGCAGCTTCTTGTACTCGTCGAGCGACTCGACGTGCCACTTTTCAAAGCCCACGCTCTCCGCGAGCGGGGGCTGAAACTTGCGGGTCTCTTTCAACAACGTTTGGACGTTCTCGCTCATGGTGGCTCAACGCAAAGGTGGGACGCCGAAACCGCGGCGGACGCGTGCCGCGGGATCGACAGAATAACCCGGATCATCGCCTTCGCGTCCATGGATCATGTCGGACAAAATGCGAACAAACGTGAATCGGCCCGGTTTTCAGTTGAGCGCGGACCTGCAAGATGAGAGAATGATCATGTCACCAGCGAGGCACGGCCGCCTCAAGGAGCAGTCGATGTTGATGCGCGCGATCCGGGCAAGCGTTGCGGGGCTTTTGGCTTCGTGCGCTTCGGCGCAGACCATCACCAGCATCGGGGTGCTGCCCGGCGACACCATCTCCAAAGCATGGTCCTTGAGCACCAGCGGCACCACGGTTGTCGGCATCAGCCGCACGCCATCCACCAACGGAACGGCGGTGCGCTGGAACTCCGGCGTTCTTTCCAGTCTCGGCTACATCGGTGCCGGCAGCAACTCCGAGGCGTACGGAGTGTCGCCCAATGGCTTGTTCGTTGCCGGGATGAGCAACGACAACGTCAACGGCAACATGGCATTCAAGTGGGCAAGCCCGGGGCCGATGGTTGGCCTGGCTGCGTCCCCCTCCATCATCCAACTCAACGCCGCCACGGGCGTCGACGCACTGGGTGCGAAGTACGTCGGAACGTACAACGTGATCGGCGGGTTTGGGGTGTATCCGCGTGCCGCACTGTGGACGGGCGCAACCCTCACCACGCTCTCGGCTCAGGCGGGCTCCATTGCGTCGGTCGCCAGCAAGATCACGCCCGACGGCCAGTTCATCGTCGGCGACTTTGGGCCCGGCGTTGGCATGCTCGGGAACAACTACAACCCCATCGCGCGGGTTTGGACCAACCCCACCACCTGGTTCACGGTCGGCACCCTCGCCGGCGGCACATGGTCCACAGGCGTTGCGATCAGCGACAACGGCCAGGTCGTCGCGGGCACCGGCGACAACGGGGTGGCCAGCCAGCGCGCCTATCGCTGGACAGGAGCGGGCATCGAGGACCTCGGCACGCTGCCCAATACACAGCCTCTCACGGGCTGGTCCCGCACCCACGCCATGACTCCCGACGGCCTCGTCATCGTCGGCGCGGGCTCGATGGACATGACCTTGTCCAACCGGGCCGCCATGGTCTCCAGCGGAGCGGGGCTCCAGAATCTCAACGACTATCTCCCCACCGTGGGCGTGAACCTCACCGGCTGGAACCTCTGGGAAACCACCGGCATCAGCGCGGACGGAACCGTGATCTGCGGCAACGGCGCGTTCCTGGGTCAGGAGCGAGGCTGGATTGTGCGTGACATCCCGTCTCTTTGCGCACCCAAGATCTATGAGAATTCGTCCGCCCCCGCCGATTTCTGCGCTGGCGGGTTCGGATTCCTGAGCGTCACCGCGCTCGCGGTACACCCAACCGTGAGCCTGCATTACCAGTGGTACAAGAAAGTTGGTCACACCAACGTTCCGATCTTCAATGGTCTGACCGGCGGCGGTTCGTTCATCAGCGGCGCGCAGTCGCCTTTCATGACGTTCAATCCCGGCTATGCCGATGTTGCCGGCAATTATTTCTGCATCGTGAACGGCGGCTGCACCGATGCCGCGACGCCCATCTGGAGCGTGACGGTGCACACCGGCAACCCCGTGCCATGGCCGAATCCGCTACCGCTGTCGATCTGCCCGCCCAACGGAGGCGGATGGGTTGTCACCGGCCAGGCTCCGGGCAACGGGCCATATTCGCACCAGTGGTACTTCGAGAGCCCGGTGAACAGCAATAACTGGTTGATGCTGGCGGATGGGCCAACGACCCTGTCGTTCGGAGTCGCGGGCGGCATCGTGAGCGGGGCGACGACATCGTCGTTCCAGATCGTGGCGGCACCCAATATGACGCTGAAGGCAGCGCATTCGACGCGGTATCGCTGCCGCGTGTTCAACGCGTGCGGGTTCACGGACAGCCCGCCGGGCGTGCTGTCGATCTGCATCGGCGACACCAATTGCGACGGGATGGTCGAAGACGGCGACTTTGTCGACTTCGCGACTGCGTACGCGATTTTCGATTGCGAGGACCCCAACATGCCCCCTGGCTGCCCGGCGGACATGAACGGGGACGGGTATGTAGACGACGCCGACTTCGTGCTGTTCGCCAACGCGTACAACAACTTTGCGTGCCCGTAATTGTCACTTTGCCGGAGCGGTTCACGTCTTCGGTCGCCCAGGAGGCCCTTCGTGCGATCAACCCGATTCGTTCTTGCTTCCGCTTTTGGGCTTGCGGCTTGTGCCGGCGCTGCGCGATCTCAGAACATCACGAGCATCGGTGTCCTGCCGGGCGGGAATCTGTCGAACGCGGCCGGCCTGAATGCCGATGGCTCGGTCGTGGTCGGCGCGAGCCAATCGGCGACGAATTCGTCGCTCGCGGTTCGGTGGACTGCGCCGGGAACTCTTCAGAGCATTCCGCTGCTTCCGAACAGCATGTGGGGCCAGGGATACGGCATCAGCACCAACGGGCAGTGGATCGCCGGCTACAACCAGAACAACACATTTCCCGGCGTTGCGATCCGATGGAACGCGTCCAGCGGCCTCACCCAGTTGGGCGGCTATCCGACGATCGCTCCGCTCGGCGACGCTCGCGCGTACGGCGTGAGCGATAACGGCGCGGTGGTGATCGGTTCATACGACCGGCAACTCACCGGATATCTCCCACAGGCGTTCCGTTGGACGAGCGGATCCACGATCAACCTTCCGCTCCCAGGGCCACCCGTCTACTCAATCGCGACCGCGATCACGCCCGACGGCAGCGTGTGCGTGGGTGACTATGCGACCGGCATCGCGCCCGGACCGTTCGGTATCAATTACTGGGGCACCGCGCTCATCTGGCCGACTCCGACCACCGTTCAAACTCTCGGCTATCTGCCCGGAGGCACCACGTCGTACGTTCGAGCCGTGAGTGCGAACGGCCAGGGCGCGGCAGGCTTCGGCGATGTCGGCAATATCCAGACGCCGCACGCCTTTCGCTGGACTGCCGCCTTCGGCATGGAAGACATGGGCCTGATCGCCGGTGCTCCGGCGGGTGCGTGGTCGATCGCGAACGCGATCAGTTCGGACGGCAGCGTGGTCGCAGGAGCGGCGATCAACGCCAGCGGCCAGCAGGTGGCGATGCTCAGCACCGGATGGGCCGGGCTGGTTGATCTCAACGCCTATCTCCCCACGCTGGGCGTCAACACGGCGGGTTTCACGCTGACTTCCGTCACAGGAATCAGCGCCGATGGCACCGCGCTGTGCGGCAACGGCTCGTACCTTGGCCAGCCCCGAGGCTGGGTCGCACGCGATCTGCCGCCGGTGTGCGCGCCGAAGATCTTCCAGAATTCATCCGCTCCCGCCGAGTTCTGCGCAGGATCGTTCGGATTTCTCAGCGTCACCGCGCTCGCGCCGCACCCGTCCATCAACCTCCACTATCAGTGGTACAAGAAAGTCGGCCAGACATCCTTCCCGATCTTCAATGGCCCCACCGGTGGCGGCTCGATCATCACGGGGGCGCAATCGGCGTTTCTCGCGTTCAACCCTGGCAATACCGATGTCGCGGGCAACTACTTCTGCATCGTCACAGGCGGATGCACCGACTCGCAGTCCCCGATCGAAAGCGTGACGGTGAACAGCGGCGCGCCGATCCCCGGTCCAAGCCCGTTGCCGCTTTCTATATGCCCGCCGGGCGGTGGCGGCTGGATCGTGACGGGGCAGGTGCCCGCAAACGGCCCGTATTCCCACCAGTGGTACTTTGAAAGCCCGGTCAACAGCAACAACTGGATCCCCTTGGTCAACGGCTCGACCATGCTTTCTTTCGGCGTCGCCGGGGGCATCGTGAGCGGGGCGAACACTTCGTCGTTTCAGATCGTCGCGGCGCCCAACATGACGCTGAAGGCGGCGCATTCCACCCGTTATCGATGTCGCGTGACCAACTTGTGTGGTTTCACCGACAGCGCGCCCGGTGTGCTGGCGATCTGCATCGGCGATACCAATTGCGATGGCGTGGTTGAGGACGGCGACTTCGTGGACTTTGCAACCGCTTACAGCATCTTCGACTGCGCGGACGCCAACATGCCCCCCGGCTGTCCGGCGGACATGAACGGTGACGGATACGTCGACGACGCAGACTTCGTGCTATTCGCCAACGCGTACGACAACTTTGTCTGCCCGTGAGCTCAGTCGCGTGATCCGACTTTGCCGCTGAGGGGCGAACGAGACGGCTCGCCGTCTGCCCGCGGATAGTCGCGGGGTGTTGCGCTGCGTTTTTCGAGGATCACGATCCGCCCGGTCGGCGTTGGCAGGGTTTCGACGTGCACCACTTTCAACAGGTGCATCGCGCGCTCGGCTTCTTTCAGTTCTTCGTCGGCTTTCTCGCCCTTGATGAGCAGCACGCTGCCGCCAATCTTGCAAAGAGGCGCCGTGAGTTCGAGAAGCGTCGCGAGTCGTCCTACGGCGCGGGCAACGACAACGTCATACGCCTCGCGGTGTCCGCCTGAATGCGTCACTGTGCCAAACTTGTCGGTCCGCGCCCCGCGATCGTGCGCGATGCGTTCTGATCGTTCCGGAAGCACGGTCACGTTCTTCAGTCCAAGGCGCGAAACTGCCTGGGTCAGAAAGTCGCACTTCTTCGCCGTCGCCTCGAGCAGAGTGAATCGGATGTGGGGCATCGCGATCGCCAGGGGCATGCCCGGCAGGCCGCCCCCGCTGCCGACATCGATCACTTTGGCACCCTCGGGAAACTCGGCGATCGCGGGGAGCAGAGTCAGCGAATCGAGGATGTGCCGACGCCACGCTTCGGTCGCGTCGCGCACCGCTGTCAGATTCTGCGATTCGTTCGCCTTCATCAGCAACGCGAGATAGAGGCCAAGGTTCGCCATCTCGCCCGGCTCGAACTCGATGCCAAGCTCCTTCGTCGAGGCAAGAAAATCCGCCGGCGGCGCGAGCGCCGCCACTTCGGCCTTGCTGACGTCGAGCTTCTCGCGGTTCTGAATGGGGCGTTCTGGGTTCACTCGTCGTCAGAGTATTCAAAGCTCTTTCGCTGGGGCAGCCTCGATTGGCGGACACTCACGGAAAAAACCAGTCCGACCATGAGCCAGCTGGCGATCAGGCTCGATCCGCCGTAGGACATGAACGGGAGCGTGATACCCACGATCGGGAGAAGCCCCACGTTCATCGCGATATTCACGATCGCCTGGGTCGCGACGAAGGTCGAAAGCCCGACGACGATCAATCGCCCGAAGGGCTCCTTTGCGACCGCGGCAGTCAGAAGCGCGCCCATCATCCAGACGCCGTACAGCCCGATGATGAACGCGCCGCCCAGCAGCCCGAACCGGTTCACCAGGACCGAATAGATCATGTCGGTGTGGCGCTCGGGCAGGCGGCTGAAGTGCACCAGGGCACGCGATCGCTCGTCGACCGTTCCGGAAACTCCGCCGGCACCAACGAGCGACTGCGCCGTGATGGGCTGGAAGTTGATGTCCTGGTCGAGTTGCTTGTTCCCCTGGATCTGTGCGAGCAGTCCGTTGATTCGCTGTTTCTGGTGGGGCTTGAGGAGTGGGTAACTCAGCGGTGCCGCCATGGCCGCGGCGATCACGATCAGGATCAGGTGCCGCTTCTTTGCACCGGCCGCGAGCAGCATCGCGAAGAGCGCGGGCACGAACATCATCGCGCTGCCCAGGTCGGGCTGCAACGTGATGAGCCCGATCGGAATGCCCGCGATGATCGCGGGCGGAATCAGCCCGCCGGGCCTGCGGTGGTTGCTCCGAAAGCGGAGGTAATTTGCCAGCACGAGCACGAACGCGATTTTCGCCAGTTCGCTGGGCTGGATGTCGAACACGCCGAGGTTGATCCACCCGCGTGCGCCGTTCCGAGGCCGCACGATCGACTCGGGGACACCGGGCACAAGCAGGAACACGAGCAGGCCGAGCACCAGCACCGAAATGGCCATCGCGACATAACTCAGCCAGCGATAGTCGGGCAGGGCGATCAAGACGGCCGCTGCAATGCCGACCCCCAGCAGAATCAACTGCTTGATTGCGACCGGGTCGAGGCCGGAGAGCGCCGCCGGATCGGCCCGCAACTGGCGGGCGAGATCGATCCCGTAGACGCCGAGCAGAGAGAGCGCGATCGAACTCAGGACCGTCAACCACGCCGGATTCGTCGGCCGAACTACAGCTTTGAACGCATCCCACGCCCCCGCACGCGAGGGTGAACCGGCAAGCACGATCTGGTTCAGGGTTCGGGGCAAGGGATTGAGCCTACGGCAATCTTCCGGACAGGAACGACATTTCGGGGCAGAAATGGCACGACGCCGCGGCAGCCCATCCGCGTTCCGTCGCTGATCGACCGTCTCGGCGGTTTCACTTCACCGGGACAGCGTCTTGCTTGAGATCGACGAGTCCGGCCTGGCGCGCCGCTTCTTCAGCGGCCTCGCGGGTCATTGCACCGAGTTCGACGAGCGCCGAGAGTGCCGCGAGCTGCTCGGCCCGCTTCTTGCTCTGTCCCCACGCCTCGGGAAAACGCCTGCCTCCGATATCCACGCAAACCTTGAAGCACTTGCTGTGGTCGGGGCCTTTCTCGTCCAGCACCGGGTAGGAGGGCAGGCCAGAGCCGATGGCCTGGGCGTGCTGCTGGAGAAAGCTCTTGAAGTTCTGCTGATGGTTGCTTGCCGCGGCACGCTGGATGACGGGATCCACCAGCGGGGCGAGGAACTTGTTCGCGGCTTCCAGGCCGGCATCAAGGAAGACCGCTGCGATGACGGCCTCGAAGGCGGCTGCTGCGAGCGATGAGGGCTGCTCGCCACCCTTCATGCCTTTCCCCAGGCGAAGGCACGCGGGCAAGCCCATTTCCTTGGCGATTGCGGCGCAGCTCTGCCGGCTGACCACCATCGACTTGATCTTGGTCATCTCACCTTCGAGCATGGCGGGGAATGCCGTAAAAACCCGCTCGCAGACGACCATGCCGAGCACGGCATCGCCCAGGAACTCCATTCGCTCGTTGGACTCGACACGCGCGTCGACGAGAGAGGCGTGCATCAGGGCCCGGGTAAGCAACATCGGATCGGCGAAATGATGCCCGATGCGCTGTTCGAGTCTGTTCCGTGTGTTGTCGTCCATCGGGGCCATCACAAACGCTCCGGGCAAGAAAGCCCAGCATGAGAACGCACGGGCGATTGCCCGGCGATCTCTCTCACAAACCGCGTTCGGCAGCGATGGCTCGACGGTCGTCGCAACCCTTCGCACCTCCTCACAAGGTCCGAAGTCTGCAGGACGGCCAGCGAGCCGGTCGCTCCCGATTGCTCGCCTTCTGCGAGCACTCGACCAGCGGCCCCTCTCCTCGGGGCCACCCAGATCGTACCGGAACGGCATGCCCCGGCCAAGGAAAATCGCAATGATACCAAACAAAATCCGTTCAAACGAAGAGCCCGAGTGGAGCGGGCCAAGTTGTCGGTCTATCCTCTTGGCCCAGAAAAAACGCTCGGTCAGACGGTCGCTGTCGCGGACGGATGAAGGGCTGGAAGGTTCGCCATGCATTACCCCCATCGCATCAGCCGCCTCAAGCGCAAGCGCGCCATCGGATTCCGCGCCCGCATGCAGACGGTGCACGGTCGCAAGATGATGAACCGCAAGCGCCGGGTCGGTCGCAGCCTGAACGTCGCGGACAAGTAGTCGTACCCGTCGCTCGTGCTACGGCTTGAGACCGAGTTGCGCGCTGACCCGTGCGTACTCGTCGGTCTGGCCGGCGTCCTTGAGCGCGATCCGATAAAGCTTCCCGATACGAAACCAATTTGACTGACTCGCGAACGCCGGGTTCAGCGAGCGTGGCGGCGTGGTGTTGGCCCACGCTTTACCCAGAATCGCCGCGCCCTCGCCGATGGTCTTCCCGTTCTCCTTCAACAGAACCAGCAACCTCTGACCGGCGCTGACCGCCATCGGGCTGGTGTCGGCGTACGCCTTGAGGATCCACACATAGCACTCCCACGCCTTTTCCGGCGAGTGGTCTTTCTCGAACATCTCCGCCTGGTTGAACCGCACCAGCGAGGCAAGATCGCCGTTGTGCTTGATCGACGTCAGGAGCCAGTTCCACATCTTGTTCTGCTCTTCAATGTCGCTGACGGAGTTGATGACCAGGATCAGGCATTCCACAGCGCACGCGGCATATCCGTTTCCGAGTGTCTTCAGAATCGCCTCGCCCCACCGGTTCCGCTGCGCCACGGTCCAGCTCCCGGTAACGCCGATCGCAACACCGAGTCGCCAGGCCCGCGCTGAACCGGGGCTGAGGTTCGCGGCGGCCTCCGAGATCGCGAGCACCTTCGTCACCATCTCCGGCGTCAGGTTCTCGTGGATCGCCCGTCCGTTCGCATCCATCGCCACGCCTTCTTCGCGAGGCAGCAACTTTGCCGCAAGGGAGTATCCGGCGTCTTCCAATGCGATGGCTCGCTGGCGTTTGTCGGCCGGAGTTAAAGCCAGCGCCGCACGCAGCGCCAGCTCAGCTTCGGGCACTCGTTCACCCGTCTGCGGATCATCGATGTACCCCACGACGGCGCGGTACTCCGGGTATCGCCCCTGCATGCTGTCAAATATCGCGGTTTGGCCATTCCAGAGCAGATAGGCGATCCACGCGTGCCCGACCTCCGCGCTCTTTGCTCGCATGATGGCAGAGGGAATTCCGTTTGCTTTGCCCACATTCGCGGCGAAGTACGCCTGATCGATGCACACCCCGCCGTACTTCGCGATGTTCGGAAGCGTCAGCCCCTCCTGCGTGACCTTCTTCGGGGCTCCGGTTCGAAAGTGATCGGTGTCGTACTGAATCTCGCCGAATCGCGAGCCGACCATCCGATCCCCTTTGTACTTATTCAGCGCCCATTCCAGTTCCGGAACCTTCGCCGTCGGGTCCACCACCAGCACGAGCAACTGCACCGGCACGTTCTTCAGTCCGAGCGGCATCCGCGATTCGTTGTTCGCAAAGTACGCAAATAGCTTCAGCGGATCGTCGGCGACGACCTTGTTTTCGTTCGCCTGCTCGAACACCTCGTGATCGTGCACAACACAGATCGCGGCACCGAGCGTCGCGAATTCGTTCAGCCTCGCACCTTCGGCTCGCCATAATTTCGAGGCAAGGGCCGCGACTTTCTCGACATCGTCCTTCTCATTCAGCGCCATCGCCAGTTCGTTCATGAAGCGCGGCGTTTTCTTGAACGCCGAAATCAGGCTTTCGCGGATCGCGGGGTCCTTCGTACGCGAGAGCAGCGCGGCGGAACGACTCGCGCTGGAAATTGCGTAGAACGCCTCGACATCCCCGACCGGATCCGCCTCTTCGGCGAGCCTCACCAGCTCCGCATCGAGCTTCGTTTCGATTTCCTTGGCATCTTCGCCCTTCAGCAGCCCCGCCATGCTTTCGGCCGCGAGCTTCTTTGCCAATGTTGTGTTCCCGGCGGCTTTCACCGGAGGCCGGGTCGCGGGCTTTGACGCGGGCGCTTTCGAAGCGGGCTTCGAAGTCTTTTTCGTATCGGTCGCCGGCTGTTGAGCCGACCCGACCATCGCCAGGGCGACCAAAAGAGAAATCGCTGCAAACAAACGCGCAAATCGGTGCATAACAACAACTCCGCGTCGTGCGGGCTCCCGGAACGAACTGCTCTCAATATAACAACTGCCCGTACCGATTCCCGCCGTCTATGAGATTGTCAGCCCAACCGGCTGACGCCGGAGCGTCTGATTCGGCTGAACCATGATCCCGAGACCGGCGCGCCGGCCGCTGCCGTCGATCGGGGGCATTCCCTCCTGATCGATATGGCGCTGGATCGCCATGATTCCTTCGAGCAACTGTTCCGGGCGGGGCGGGCAACCCGGCACGTACACATCAACGGGAATGAACTGATCGCACCCCTGCACCGTTGCGTAGGTGTCGAACACGCCCCCGGTCGAGGCGCATGCGCCCATGCTGATCACCCACTTGGGCTCGGTCATCTGCATGTAGATCCGCTGGAGCACGGGCAGCATCTTCACACCCACCCGCCCGGCGACGATCATCAGGTCGGCCTGACGAGGGGAAAAGCCCATCCGCTCCATCCCGAATCGGGCGACGTCGTACCGGCTCGAGGCCGTGGCCATCAATTCGATGCCGCAGCAGGCCGTCGCGAACGGCATCGGCCACATGCTGTTTCGCCTGGCCCAATTGATCACACGCTTGAACTGCGTGGTCAGGACCCAGTCATTCGGAAGTGCGGATTCAATTCCCATACGTCGGTACCTCGGGCCATCGTAGCGGGCGGCCCCCGCAAAGTTCTAGCGTGGAGCCCTTGGCGCCGTGGGCGTGGACACAGAACTGCCCGAAGAAGACGAAGGCGACCCGAACCCGCTGTCGATTGCGTGATCCAGCTTGGTTTCGCTGCGGTAGGGCTTCTGCACCGCGATTCCCTGAGCGCCAAGGCCCTCGGCACGGACCACCCGCTCGTAACAGCCCGAAGCACAGCCGATCGCGAGTACCGCGACCGCCGGGCCGAGAGTCCAACCGAGCCGCCGAATACCGAAAGATCGATTCATGCCGGTGCAACTCCAGTGATCTCAGGGGGAACCGCAATCGCGGGCGCCGGCGACGTTGGTGCGCCTGGCACCAGCAGATCCGCCAAGGTCATTCCCTTGGCCGCATCTTTCTGAGCGATTCGCAATCTCGCCAGCGCGGGCGGCAGAGCCTTTTCCGAATCCGGACCCAGCGCATTCACTCCGTCGCTCAGTGAATACCCGAGCGTGAGCAACTGCTCAACCGGAATCTGCGATGGCGACCTCGCCAGCGTAAAGAAATCTTCGTCATGCGAGACCGAACTCGGAAGCAAGATTGCTCCGCGTCGTTCAGGCGACTGCACCTGCACCGGCAAAAGCAACCCCACCCGCGCCAGTTGCCTCAGCACTTCCGCCAGCACCGATTCATTCAGGTGCACATCGTTCTTCAGCGTCGAGGCCGACGACGGCTTGCCGACATCAAAATTCTTCGCCACCCCGATCATAATCGGCACGATCACGCCCGAGTCGATGATCGCAGGTTCCTGCGGCCCCCGTGCCGCGGCAAGCGCAAACAGGTTCGGCCCGAGCGACCGCAGCCTCGAGAACAACTGAATCGACCGCGCGATCTGCAACCCGAACAGCACGATCAGCCACGTGCAGTAGATCCAGAACAGGAACAGGGGCAGCAACGCGAGCGACCCGTAGAACCGCGAATACGAACTCGTCGGTTGCATCGCAAACCGGACATATTCGCGGAACGCGTATTTCAGAATTTCCCAGCTGATCGCCGCAAAGAACGCCCCCGCCGCCGCCGGAATCATCCGCACCCGCGCGTTCGGCACCGTGAAGTACACCACGAGCAGGATGATCCCCGTAATTGAAATCTGGATCACGTTGCCGAGCATCAGCAGCAGGAACGTCGCAACCTGCCCCTGCACATTGCTCGTGATGAACGCCTGCATCTTGCTGTTGATCAGATTGCCGATGTAAAAGGTCGCGAGCAAGAACACCGCGCCCAGCGTCATCAGCGTCCAGTATTGCATGATGCGCCGGGCCCAGCTCTTGCCCGCTTGTGCTTCATAAATCCTGTTGAACGCGTACTCGACCTCCACCACCATCGAAACCGCCGCATACACCAGCAGCAGCATGGCCGCGAGACCAACGCCTGTGAAACTGATCGACTTCACGCCGCTCGAAAGCGATTTGATCCAGTCATCCAGCCATTCCCTCGGCACAACCGGCTTGCTGGATTCCGCACCCGGCGCTGACAGCACCCCGCTGGGATTCTCCACCGGAGCGTGCGGCTTTGCATCGCCCGCAACCTGCGTGGGCGCGTCCGAGTTGGGAGGGCTCGAGGGGCTGGGGGGCAACCCGTTGTCATGCATCTCCGCATCGTGAATCTGGAACACCTCGCCCAGCCCGGTGTACTTGAGTGCGTTATCGACCGCCCACTTGATGTCGCGCTCCTGCGCGATCGCGCCCAGCACCGATAGGAAAATGATCAGCAGAGGCACCAGCCCGAAAATCGTGCGATACGCCAGCGCCGCCGCCATCAGGGGCATCTGCGCCTTGTAAAAACCAGAAACGGACACACCCAACAAATGCAGCGTGCTCGGCTTGGTCCCGGGCGGCAGATTCAACGCCTGGATCGCCGTCAGGTCCGGCCGATCATCCTCATCCGACGGCCAGCCGATCGTGCTGATCACATAGTCCAAGACCCAGTGCCGCCGAATCGACTTCGGCGGCTTCTGCCACGAGTTCCCGTTGTTGCCGTTGGCTTGGGTCATTCAGTCCTGTTCTTCAATCCTCAAACTCGCCCGGATCGAAATCCGGTTCCCGATCCTCCGAGAACTTGTCCAATTGTTGCTCGGATTTTGCCGGTGCCTCGTTCGCAGCGCCCTTCGGGATTCCTTCGCTCGGACGCCCGCCAACCACCCGGGGCTTGCGTTTTCCCGGCCCGCGTGACGCGCCCAAACCGCCCCCGCTCTTGCCGGTTGCCGTCGAACGAGGATTCACGCGGCCCCCGCCGCTCGACGCGGCAAGCCCATCGAGGAACGCCCGCAATGCCTTCATCTCGTCTCGATCAAGCTCGCGCCAGGCTCCCGGTCCAACCTCGCGCAGTGTCAGCGGCCCGATCGTCTGTCTCGATAACTTCCGAACCGGGTGCCCCACCAGATGCAGCGCCTGGGCCACATACTCGTCGCGCGGCTCCGTCGTCAGGATCTCGATGCTCGAGTTCCCCACCATCGAATCTTCCGGGGCAACAGGACCCCCTCGCTTCACCGGGTCGAGCGAGCGAATCTCCAGCCGGACCCGCCTCATCTTGGGCCGATCCTTTTCACGCTCCTTGCGATCAAACCCGCGATCCATGCCTTTGTGCTTCGGCTTGGCGGGAGCCTCCGGCTTTTTCCCGCGGCCGAACGACCCATCGGGCCCTTCGCGTCCCCGCTCCGGCATCAGGACCTGGACACCCTTGTTCAATTTGGAACGCGCCGTGCCGGTCACAGTCCCCTTCACCCGCGCGCTGTAAATCCGCTCCACCTTTGATCTTGGATGCGAAAGCAGGGTCGCCGCCTTCGTGTTGCTCGTCAAGAGCATCAGGCCCGACGCTTCAAACCCGAGGGTCCCCACCGGGAACAGCCGGGGGGCGGTCGGGTGATCCACGTAGTCTGAAACGCTCGGCCTCGTCTCGAGTTCATCAATCGGTGGTGTCGCCAAGACCCGCGCCGGCTTGTGCCACATCAGATAGACGTGGCGCGTCGTCGGCTTGATCCGCTTTCCATCCACCCGGATGTCGTCCACCTTGGGATCGACAAAGACCGGCAGCTTTTCGACTCGCTCGCCGTTCACCTCGACATGCCCGGTTTCGATCAGCCGCTCGCATTGCTTGCGTGCCGCGACTCCGGCCTCGGCCAGCACCCGCTGGAGGCGGACTTTGCCCCCGTTGCCCTTGTCATCGTCCCTGTCTGTTTTCGATCGGCCGGCACTCATACACGCAGTGTAGAGAGCCGGGGCTGCACGCCCCTTTTCGTGGTGCTTTGGCCCGGCCCTCGGACCCGCGGCAATCGCTGCCTGTTTCACGTCCGAAAAACACCAGAGAACGCGCACGCATTGCCGATCGAGTGGTTGTCCATGCCTGCGCCAAACAACAGCCCGTTTGCTTCCCCGCCGTCGCACACAGGGACGACCGCGCGGACGCTGCCGGGACCGGAAAAGACGCTCTCCGATGTCTTCGTTTCCCCCCGCGTGGTCGATCGACGCACCTTCGAGGAATATTCGCTCACGCTTCAGCAGCTCATCCGCGAAGCCAGCGGCCACGGACGCACGCTCGAAGTCACCAGCACCGAAGTCCGTACCCTCCGCGAGACGGTCCAGTCGCTCGCCCGCGATCTTCAGCTGCGGCTCGATGCCGCGGGCAAGGTCCTCCCTTCTCTCGAACAGCGAATCAACCGCGCCGAGCAGATCGCCGATTCCGTCGCACGGCTCACCAGCGATCCGGCACGCCTCGAATCGCTCATCAAGGACAATCTCGCGGCACTCGTCCGCGCCCAAGGCGTCGAGTTCGAGGCCGCTTGCGAGCGCTCTGTCCAAAGTGCAATAGCCCGCATCAACGAGCGGGAAGAACACCTCGCCCGATCCACTTCTGATTTTGATCGCTTCTTCGAGGCAAAGCGTGCCGAACTCGAGCGTGCTCAGACTGACGCACTCCTCTCCATCGAAACCCGCGCCGCCGCCGTCGAAAGCATCGTGCGGAATCGCCTCGACGAGATGGTCGAGCAGGCCTCCGAGATCGAGCGTCGCGCCCAGGCTCGACACGCCGACGCGACAGCCCGCGAAGCCGCGATCCTGGAGCGCGAGGCAGCAGTCCAGCGCCAACTCGACGACATGGTTCGCGGCATGGAAGACCGCCTCGCCCCGCTCCACGAGCAGGTCGAGCACGATGT
This sequence comes from Phycisphaerales bacterium, assembly GCA_016793015.1. GTDB lineage: Bacteria > Planctomycetota > Phycisphaerae > Phycisphaerales > UBA1924 > JAFEBO01. The sequence continues at coordinate 2,325 of JAEUJD010000073.1, read as the reverse complement.
CCGCGAACTCGACAAACGCATCCGGCGCGCCCGCCTCGAAGTCGAAGTCGCCAGCGGCCCGGGGATGCAGCGCCTCGAGCAACTCTGCCGTGCCGCGGCCAACCTGCTCGGCCCCCACCACGCCGCAGAGGCCGGTCTGCCGGTGGCACACATCGCCGACACCCAGAGCGCATCGAATAGGAGCCTCGCCGATGTCGTCGAAGATGCATCCCGCATCCACCAGCGCCTGATCGCCAAGGCCGGTGAGTTCGGCACGCTCGAGCAACAGGTCGATATCGCCCGCCGCGGAATGGACAAGGCCATCCTCGAAGGCGCCGACAAGATTGATGCGCTGTTCAAGCAGACCGACGAGTTGGTGGACACGATCGGCAAGAGCAAGGACGCGGCACGGGAAATTGAGAACATCGTCGAAGGCCGAATCGATCAACTGCGTGCCGACTCGCAGGCTTTCCACGAATACACCACGCGGCTGGGCGAGCACCTGCTCCGCCTGAACGAAAACGCCGAGACTCTCGCGAAAGAACTCGGCGTGAAGTTCGGCCCGGATGGCAAGCCCGCGGCTCTGAGCGAACCCCTGCTCCAGCAGAGCATGAAGGCCGCCGAAGACCTCCGCGATCTGCTCGACAAAGCGGGGGCGACGATTCGGGCGCTGGATCATGTCGCGAAGAACGCGACGACGCAGCATCCGAAGATGGCGGGTTGATCAAAACCTAGCTCTTTTCCTGTCATGCGTCGCACGGAGTTACCAGAATGACCCTCCAACGCAAACTCCTCCGCGCCATCCTCGCGCTCATCGCCCTCGCAGCGCTCGCCGGCGTCGCCACCATCTTCGTCCCCGCCACCGACTTCATGGGGCGCATCGCCCTCACGCTCTTCGCCGCGGCAATCACCATCGCCGTCGCGCTCCCCGCCTCCTCACGCCTCGATCACGAACGAACCCGACCAGCCGGCCTCGCGCTGCTTGTGGCGGTTGTACCTGCATTCCTGCTCATTCTGATCGCGATCTGGGTCGGGCTTTTCGGCTTTCGCCGCTGGGAGTGGTATTTCGCGGGCACCGCGGGCCACTACGTGATCTGCGCCGCCGCGGCACTCGGTGCACTCGCGCTCGCCCGAAAGCCAGGCAATCGGCTCGCGGGCGGAGTCGCACTGCTTTCTGCCGCACTCTGCTTTGCGATGGGCTTTCTCGGAATCTGGGTTGAGGCCTTGGGGATCACCGGCTTTGAGATCATGGCGCAGTTCTGGGCCAGCGCCTGGCTCATCTTCTGGTGCGGAATCATCATCTCGGCGTGCCTGTTCAGCCTTGGCAAGCACACCGCACCGTGGCGCTGGGTGGGAGTGCTCGCTTCGCTCGCGGCACTCGCGATGGGCCTTTGGGGCATCTGGAACAGACTCAGCGACCCGCCGATGTGGTTCCTGCAAGCTCTCTTTGTCGGCATCGCCGTGGGCGTCTGCAACATTCTGAACACGCTCGATTTCAAGGGCTTCCAGCGCTACGTTGCCCTCGGCACGATGGCGATGGTGCTCGCCTCGTTCGCGTTTGCGACGTACCTCAACATCACCACGATCGGATTCAAAGGAGCCGACTTCGAGCAGGATTTCGCCGCACGCCTGCTCGCCGCGAGTTGCATCATCTCCGTCTGCGGCCTCCTCGCGATCGTCATCTTCCTTGCCGCGAATCGCCGCGCGCTGGTCACGCATTCGGGCGCGATCAAGGAAATCAAAGACATCCGCATCACCTGCCCGCGCTGCGCAACTAAGTGCGACGCTCACGTCGGCGCATCGCGCTGCACCGGCTGCGGCCTGATCTTCCTGCTCGAACTCGCCGAGCCCCGCTGCATCAAGTGCGAGTACAACCTGCTTGATCTGAAGGCGGATCGGTGCCCAGAGTGCGGCACGCCGGTGGCGGAGAGCATCGGAGCTCTGCAAAATCCCGGAAAATCACATGTGCGCCCCTGATGAGTCGTCGAGAAAGCACATTTCATGCTGCGTGGCGTGAACACCTTGAGCAGCGACGATCCGCCACTGCTAGTCATTTGACAGCAGTGTTCTCGTATTTATAAATCACACCGTCGTGCGAAACAAGAATGAGCCACGATCCGGAGGAATCCGTAACGTACAGATCATCTGAGATGGGGTACCAGATGTCGTAGAAGTGACTCAGGAAGTTACCAGCCTCCATCGCCCACAGTGTCTGCAATCCATCGTCGCTAAACACCATGGTTTTGGCGTGCCGAATCTCTGCCCTTTCCAGAACTGGCTGCAACGGCGGCTCGTCGTCTCCGAGGATTTCCGGGAGAACACTGGATGGGGAATGCCGCGCCATCG
>JAEUJD010000018.1 GCA_016793015.1 Phycisphaerales bacterium | reverse complement strand
GTATCCCAGAACGTATCCCAGAACCAACTGGGGACGTGTTTGATGGCGTCGATGCGGAAGCCGTCGACCTTGTGGACATCGACCATCCACTGTGTCCAGCGGAGAAGGAGTCCGGTGGCGTTCTCGGTGTAGGGCGTGCCGTTCATCCCGTCGAAGGGGAAGAGCGTGATGTTGGATGAGCCGGGGTTGCGCGCGGTGCCGGGATTGGTGAAGGATGTGCCGGGGAGATTCTTGTTTGGATAGAACTGGTAGTTCAGGGGGCTCGGCTTGTTTGAGATCGTGCCGGCGGGGATGTTGAGGGGATCGCCTTCGACGACGGGATGCCGGATGAAGAGGTTGACAGATTCCTGCGCAATATCGCAGAGGGCGACGAGGTCGCCGTTGTAGAGGTTGTAGTTGCTGCCGCTGGGGTTTTCGGATTGGAGGTAGCCCGATCCGTTGCCCGCGTGAAAGTCGCCCCAGTTGCTGGTGGGAGTTTTGGCGGGAAAGCCGGGGCTTGGGGCCAGCCAGAAGCCGGGCCAGCCGCCTTGCTGCTGGAAGGAGCTGGAAGTGTCGCGGCCGGAGTTGTGGTTCATCACCGAGTCGATGTAGACCAGGCCGTCGGCGCGTTGGAGTTCGGCGCGCATCTGATCGAAGTAGGCGGCGGTGCCGTAGGCCGTGGGAGAGGCGGGCGAGCCGAGATCGAAACGATCGAAGGGGTCGTAGCCGGGGCTTTGCGGATCGCGGGCTTTGGTGACCGGGGGTAGCCAGACGGAGCCGTAGCCGAAGGTGAACCAGTCGGGAACGCGGCGCTCCATGTCGTACCACTTGTTCTCGAACCACTGGAGCATGACGGGGTTGTCGCCGGCGACGACGGTTCCTGCGGTCGCGGTGAGGCAGAACGAGGCTCCGGCGGCCTTGGCGAGCAGAACGCCCAGGATCAGGTTGCGGCGGTTCGGGCGGGTGGACATGGTCGGCGGAATCCTCTCTCGGGAAGCACTTGCCTGGGCAAGCGGCGATGAACGAAGGTCGGAACAGCGGGGCGGAAGGCGGCCCTTGAAGGGCTCAGAACGAACCGGCGACATGAGACGAAGCGGGTACAGAAGATGTTCGTTCCGATCCGCCTATGGGATTGTCGGAAAAACGGGTCGGGATGTAAACGATTCTCCTCTTGATACAAGATACAGGGGGGGAACGTGGGGGACAACGGGCAATTGCGGGCTTCACACAGAATCTGGGGGTGTTCTCGGTCCCCGGGGCTTGAGGATGGGACTGTTTCAGTGCATACTCCCGGCCTTCCTTGCTTTGGCTTGGGAGATACAGGGAGTCTTACTGATGCGGTCAGCGCGAAATGTGAAGAACCGGGCGGCGGGCGTCCTTGCAGCGATGGCGTTGGTTTTCGCGGCGGGGAGCCGGGTTTGTGCGGCGGAAGCGTCGGCTGGTGTTGCGGGACCGATCGGGAAGGGGATTTACTGCTATTTCGCGGATGCGGAGGCGCAGAAGAACGCGTTGCCGTCGCTTGCGCTGGAGAAGGCGCGGCCGGGAATTGGCGCGGCGGATGCGGCGACACCCGACGGGCCGCGCTTTGAGGCTCAGGGGGACAAAACGATCATTCGGTACGCGATTGCGCCGAACACGTCGCTGTATGGCACGGGATCGGTGGCGGGGCCGGTTCTGCGGAACGGGCGGACGGTGACGCTGTGGAATACGGATGCGTATGGGTACGACGACACGAATCCGAGTTTGTATCAGTCGCACCCGTGGATCTTGGCGGTGCTGCCGAGCGGGAAGACGAAGGGGATCATGATCGATTGCTCGTATCGCATGACGATTGCGATGCCGAGTTTGGGTGGCGGGGACATCGTGGTGACGGTGGATGGCGGGCCGATGCCGCCTGTGATTGTGATCGAACGCGACACGCCTCAGGAAGTGGTGAAGGCGCTGGCGGAGTTGACGGGGACGATCACGCTGCCACCGAAGTGGGCGCTTGGGTATCACCAGTGTCGATATTCGTACAACCCGGATTCGAAGGTGAAGGAAATCGCGGACGGATTCCGCTCGCGGAAGATCCCGCTCGATGTCATCTGGATGGACATCGACTACATGGACAAGTTCCGGATCTTTACGTTCGACAAGTCGCAGTTCCCTGATCCGAAGGGACTGAACGCGTATCTGCACGGCAAGGGCGTGCACAATGTGTGGATGATCGATCCCGGCGTCGCGGCGGACCCGGCGAAGTTCGGGCCGGAAGGCTACTTCGTCTTCGAGCAGGCGATGGCGGGGAATCACCCGGTGCAGAAGGCGGATGGCGCGACGTTCTTCGGTGAAGTGTGGCCGGGCAAGTGCGTATTCCCGGATTACACGCGGAAGGAAACGCGCGAGTGGTGGGGCGGGCTGTACAAGGATTTCATGGCGAACGGGATTGATGGGATCTGGAACGACATGAACGAGCCGGCGGTGTTCAACGTGCCGAGCAAGACGATGCCGGAGAACAATCTGCATCGCGCGGATAAAGACCTTGGTGGCGATGGACCGCACCTTCGCTATCACAACGTGTATGGCATGTTCATGGTGAAGGCGAGTCGCGAAGGGATCATGGAGGCGGACCCGGAGAAGCGGCCGTTCGTGCTGAGCCGTGCGAATTTTTTGGGCGGGCATCGGTACGCGGCGACGTGGACGGGGGACAACAGCGCGAACTGGTATCACCTGGAGAACTCGGTACCGATGGCGCTGAACATGGGGATGAGTTTGCAGCCGTTTGCGGGGCCGGATATCGGGGGCTTTGCGGGGAACGGGCCGGCGGGAGGCGAAGGGAAGCTGTTTGCGCGCTGGATGGGATTCGGCGCGATGATGCCGTTTGCGCGCGGTCACACGGGGAAGGGGAATATCGATAAGGAGCCGTGGTCGTTCGGGGCGGAGGTGGAGAGCACCTGCCGCGACGCGATCAATCGCCGGATGCGGTTCATGCCGTACTTCTACACGCTGTTCCAGGAGGCGAGCGTGAACGGGATGCCGGTGATTCGGCCGGTGTACTGGGCGGATCTAAAGGATCCGACGCTTCGGAGCGAGGATGATGCGTTCCTGATCGGGAACGATCTGCTGGTGGTGCCGGACATGGTTCCGGATCGGACGCGTGTGAGCGCGATGCCTCGGGGGAACTGGGCGAAGATCGACTTCACGAAGTCGGATGCCGCGGAGAAGGCGGATCCGGATTTGCCGAAGCTGTATGTGCGTCCGGGCGCGATCGTGCCGACCGGGCAGGTGATGCAGTTTGTGGATGAGAAGCCGACGGAACCGACCCTGATCATCAACCTGGATGAGCACGGCAAGGCAGCGGGCACGATGTATGAAGATGCGGGCGACGGCTGGGGGTACAAGAAGGGCGAGTATCTGCTGACGACGTATCAGGCGCAGCGTGCGGGCGCGGACGTGACGGTGAAAGTCGCGAAGAGTGAAGGAAGCCGGGCGCGGCCGAAGCGGAATGTGAATGTGCGGGTGATTTCCGGCGGAGTTGAATACGCCGGGAGTGGTGAGGATGGAAAGGAAATCACGGTGAGGTTGAAGCCGTGATGTGAATTCCGCTCATCGAAAAGCAAAGCGCCAGCCCGCCCCCTGCCCCTCCCTCTGGGAGGGGGTCTTTGATTGCGCAAGTGGCGCGCGGATGATCAGTTGTTCTTCTGCGGAATGATCGGCGCGGGCTTCGTGGCGGGGATGGCCTGCGGGTTTGGGATTTTCTTGAGCGCGGTGGCGAGGATGCGCGCTGCGGAGTCGGTGGCGGAGTCGTTTGCCGCGGCTTCGGTAGTGGGGATCGAGTTCGCGGTCTTGACGACCTCTTGGGCTTTTTGATTGGCCTTTTGTGCGGCCGGATCGGACTTGGCCTGAGCGGTGCCGGTCTTGTTCGGGGCGAGCGTGGGCTTTGGGGGGTTGCCCGAGACGGTTTTGGGAACGGCTTTGACAGGCGTTTGCGGCGAATTATTGCGCACTGGTGCGGCATTCAGCGGGCGCTGCGATGCGGCGATCTCTTCGTCGGTGTATTCCTCATCGTGAGCGGCAGAGGGGATGCTTGCCACTTTGAGTGGTTCGTCGGTCGGAGAGAGGGGGCGTTCCGAGTCTGAGGAATCTGGCTCGGCGCTGGCGATGGGAGCGGGCTTCGCCGGCGCGCTGAGCGGGGGCTTTTTGGATGTGGTTGAAGCAACGCGCGTTGCGACCGGAGCGGGCGCTGCTTGTTCTTCGGGTTCGACTTCGGGCACTGCGGTATCGGGGACGGAAGCGACGGTGGTGTCGGCTGGCGCGGGCTTGGATTCGGGTGGTTTGTTGGCGGCTTCGTAGCGGTCGGCGGCTTCTTTGAGGACGAGTGCGCCGGCGATGGGAAGCATGGCGGCGCATCCGGAAAGCGTGGAGAGGAGCGCGAGGCCGATGAGAGAAGAAGCGACTCGGATTTTCATGCACGCACTCCCGCAGAACGCGAGGCCGCTCCTGCCGCGAGCCACCGAGGCGCTACGGACGAAGACATTGCCACCACGGGGCATCTTCGACCGAGAACGAAGGTCCGTCTATGACGGCGCTGGGGATTGCAGGTCCGTGTGTCCGTTATTTTCGGGCGGGGGAGCGGAACGCGCAAGAAAGAACGCGAGGTTTGGGACGGGTTCTTGTGGAGTGGGATTTTGTGCGCGGATTATGTGAAGTGATGTGACATGAAAAACCCCACGCGTTCGCGTGGGGCTGGTTGGGTTTGCGTGATGTCTGAATCGCGGATTACTTGATGCCGTCTTTGGCGGCGATGTACTTGATGAGATCGACGCAGCGGGCGGCGTAGCCGGCTTCGTTGTCGTACCAGCTCACGATCTTGAAGAAGCGCTTGTTGAGTTCGATGCCGGCCTTGGCGTCGTAGATGGAAGAGCGGCGATCGCTGATGAAGTCGCTGCTGACGACTTCCTCGTCGGTGTAGCCGAGGATGCCCTTCATCGAGCCTTCGCTGGCGGTCTTCATCGCGGCGTTGATCTCGGCGAGGCTGGTGTCCTTGCCGGTCTTGAAGGTGAGATCGACGGCCGAGACGTCGGCGGTCGGAACGCGGAAGGACATGCCGGTGAGCTTGCCCTTGATCGCGGGTATCGCGAGCGCGACGGCCTTGGCGGCGCCGGTGCTCGCGGGGATGATGTTCTGGTACGCGTTGCGTCCGCCACGCCAGTCTTTCTTGGAGGGGCCGTCCTGCGTCGGCTGGGTTGCGGTGGCGGCGTGGATGGTGGTCATCAGGCCTTCTTCGAGGCCGAAGTTGTCGACAATGACCTTGGTGATCGGGGCGAGGCAGTTGGTCGTGCAGGATGCGTTGCTGACGACGGTGTGCTTGCTCGGGTCGTAGGTTTCGTGATTGACGCCCAGGACGAGCGTGGGGACCTGCGCGGGCTCGCTCTTGGTCGGGGCGCTGATGATGGTGCGCTTGGCGCCGGCGGTGTTGTGCAGATTGGCTTTCTCGAACTCGGTGAAGAGGCCGGTCGATTCGAGGACGTAATCGACGCCCAGGTCTTTCCACGGGAGCTTGGCGGGGTCGCGCTCGGCCATGGTCTTGGTGGTGAAGCCGTTGACCGTGAACGAGTTCTCGGTGGCGCTGATCGTGGCGGGCGTGCCCTTCACGTTGAACTGGCGGTGCATGGTGTCGTACTTGAGGAGGTACGCGAGGTTGTCTGCGGGAACGAGATCGTTCAGCGCGACAAACTCGATGCCCTGATCAAAGCCGATGCGGTAGACAAGACGACCGATGCGACCAAAGCCGTTGATTCCGACGCGGATTGCCATGAGTCAGATTCCCTCGTGCAGGCGCTTTGGGCCTGCCTCTCGTGCGATTCGCACCGGACTTTGGCGGGCGGTTTAGACCCGGCCTCCTGTGCGGCGCATGATAGGAATGAGGAGCCCGAATTGTCTAGTTTTTGACGGGTTTGGAGCGCGAGCGGCGGCCCGCCAGGAGCGTGGCGAGAGGCTCTTTTTTCGAGATTTGCTCGATGGCGGCACTCTTGGCACGCCGGTAGTGATTCATGGAACGGCCCGCGAAACGGCGTTTCAGGCGGGCGAGTGTGCGGCGGCAGGAGACGCTGACGCGGAGTTGATCGCGGAGGAGATCGAAATCGTCGTGCTCGGCGCCGATGGCGACGAGCTGGACGCCGAGCGGGGGATGGGCCTGGTCGTCTTTGAAGGAAGCGAAAGCGGCGGTGCGCTTGTTGGCGGTGTTGCGGATATAGAGGCGGGAAAGCTCGCGGTCGGCGGCAGGAAACTCGTCGATGCTGATGCGCACGACGATGTCGAGATCGCCCTTGGTGGGGAAGTTGCGGATGGCGGTTGCGCCGATGTGCTCGATGATCGCGCCGGGGATACGGCGGCGGATTCGGGTGCGCTCGCGGCGGAAGAGACGTTCGGCGGCGCGGGCGGCGGGGCGAGCAGGCGAGAGGTGGAAGAGTTCTCGGGGCATGGATTGAGAGTTCACCACGAAGGCATGAAGGGAAGACAAAGAGGGAGAGAACGCGGAGTTGCGGAGGGTGCGGAGTTGCGCGGAGGGGGAGGAGAGAACTCGGATTTGGGATTGCGGATTGGTGGCGGAGTGAACGCGAACGTTCCTTATACGCCCTTGGGTCGTGCGCCCATTGCGTGCGTGAGCGTGATTCGGATCTTTTCGTAGGGGACGAGGCCGGCGAGGTGTTCGAAGACGGGTTTGAGGCGGTCGGCGTTGATTTTGCGCGCGGTGGTGGTGATGAGGTCGTAGGTCTTGGGGTCGACCCATGTCGAAATGTCGGCGGGCTTGCGTTCTTCGATGTAGTGGGCGAGGTGTTCGTGGATTGTGCCGGGCGTGAGCCCGACTTCTTTGGCGATTTCTTCGATCGAGCGGCGCTGGTCGAACAATTGGAAACTGCGCACTTTGGCAGGTGATTTGGAGCCGGAAGAGGACCGCGTCGCGCGGCGGAAAGTGCCGCCGGTGGGGGTGGGGGCGTTGTTGGTGGAGAGATTGTGAGTTCGGCAGTACTCGGCGATCACGGTTGTGAATCGCTCGCCGAACTCGGTGACTTTGCGTTCGCCGACGCCTTTTACGCGGCTGAATGTTTCCGGTGAGGTTGGGCGCACGCGGGCCATGTCTTGGAGTGCCGCGTCTCCGAAGATGATGTAAGCGGGGACGGCGAATTCTGTGGCGAGTTCGCGTCGCAGTTCGCGGAGGCGTTCGAAGAGGCCGGTGTCGAAAGGTGCCGCGGGCTCGGTGCCGGATGATGAGTCCGGAGCAGCTTCGGTGGCACGCGTGGCGCGGAGTTCCACTTGGCGCTTGCTCTTGAGGACTTCCCACGAGAGAGACGTGAGGTAGAGCGTGGGGTACTGGCCGTGCTCGCGGCCGAGGGCGCCGATGTCGACGAGTTGATCGATGTAATTGCCGAGAGTGTCGGCGGGGACATCGGCGAGGATGCCGAAGGTGGAGAGTTGGTGATGACCCCTGCGCGTGACATCGGCGGTAGCGCGGCCACGCAGGATCGTGACGATGTGCTTTGCGCCGTAGTGATAGGGGCGGTCGGGGTCGCTTCCGGCGGCGCGGAAGATGCAGGAGAGTATCTTTTGTGCAATGACTGTAGAGTCGGGCACGCCCTCGGATTCGTGCAGGCAGATATCGCACGCGCCGCAGCCCGCGCCGGAAGCGGGCGTGTATTCCTGGCCGAAGTACTCGCTGAGCGCGCGGTGGCGGCAGCGCGAACCGGTGACGAGGCGGCGGAGTTCCTCGAGCAGTGCGAGCTGGTGCGCGACTTGGGCGGGATCGGTGTCGTGCTCCTTGGCCGAAAGCTCGACAATGCGAGACCACTTCGCGGCATCAGCAGCGGAATAGAGCAAGAGACATTCCGCGGGCAAGCCATCGCGCCCAGCTCGGCCGGTTTCCTGTGTGTAGGCCTCGACGCTCTTGGGCATGGCGGCATGAATAACGCAGCGGACGTTGGAGCGATCGATGCCCATGCCGAAGGCGACGGTGGCGACGACGACATCGAGGCGTTCTTGCTTGAAGTGTTCCTGGACGCGCTGGCGGGTGCTGGCGGCGAGGCCGGCGTGATATGCCGCGGCCTTGAGCTTGTGGCGTTTGAGATCGTCGGCGAGGGATTCGGTGTCTTTGCGACTGATGCAGTAGACGATGGTGGCGCCGTCTTTGTGGCGTTCGACGGCTTCGATGACTTGACCGACGAGGTCGGTGCGCTGGTGGACGCGGTAGGTGAGATTGGGGCGATCGAAGACGCCGACGATGGTGGCGGGATCTTTGAGGGAGAGCTGCTGGGCGATGTCGTCGCGGACGCGAGGGGTCGCCGTGGCGGTGAGGGCCTGAAAACTGACCTTGGGGATGCGTGAGCGAAGTTCGGAAAGGCGGCGGTATTCGGGCCGGAAATCGTGGCCCCACTGGCTGATGCAGTGGGCCTCATCGACGGCGATGTGGGTGATGCCGAGTTCGCCGAGGCGTTCGATGAGGTTGCCGCTGAAGAGGCGTTCGGGCGCGATGAAGACGATGCGGAGGTTGCCAGCGCGGAGGTCGGCCCAGGTTTGCTGGGCTTCTTCTTCGGATTGGCTGCTGTTGAGTGCCGCGGCGGGGACGCCGATGAGGCGGAGGGCATCGACCTGATCTTTCATCAGCGCGATGAGCGGACTGATGACGAGCGTGGTTTGGCCGGTGAGGAGCGGGGGGAGTTGATAGCAGAGAGACTTGCCGCCACCGGTGGGCATGACGACGAGGGAATCGCGGTGGGCGAGGGTGGCGGTGATGGCTTCTTGCTGGAGCGGGCGAACGGAATCGAAGCCCCAGTATTTGACGAGGACATCGCGGATGCGATCGGGGGTGGAGAGGGAAGGTTGGGGAAGCGTTGAAGTCACGTTTCGAGTCGAGTGGTTGTGGTGCTTGGAGAAAGCGAGAGAGGCAATAATGGTTCGCGAGCTGGGAAATTCAGGGCGTCTCGAACCCACCCCCAACCCCCTCCCTCGGGGAGGGGGCTCCTGAGAAAACTACTCGGCATCGACGATCACGCCTCCGACGATGGTGGTGATGGCGCGACCGGTCAGTTTGCGGCCGGCCAGAGGCGTGTTCTTGCTTTTTCCGACCATTTTGGAAGGGTCAATCTTCCACTTGGCGTTGGGGTCGATGATGGTGATGTCGGCGGGGGCATCTTCTTTGAGGGAGCCGAGGCCGAGGACGTCGAGGCCGCAGAGTTGGGCGGGCTCGACGGTCAGGAGTGCGATGAGGCGGGGCCAGGAGATTGCGCCGGAGTGGACGAGCGCTTCGGCGTAGAGCGGGAGTGCGAACTCAAGACCGACAAGGCCCATCGGCGCGTCTTCAAAGGGGAGGGACTTTTCTTCGGCGGAGTGGGGGGCGTGATCGGTGCCCAGGATGGAGATCGTGCCGTCCGCGACGCCTTCGACGAGGGCGTTCACATCGATCAATTCGCGCAGCGGGGGGTTCACTTTGGCGAGCGTGTTGTAACCCTCGCAGAGATCGTGGGTGAGAAGCAGGTGATGAGGTGATGCTTCGCCGGTGACGGGAAGGCCATCGCGCCGGGCTTGACGGATGATGTCGATCGAGCCTGCGCTGGAGATGTGCTGCGCGTGGTAGCGGCAGGGGGATCGCAGGTGGCGGAGCAAAC
>JAEUJD010000016.1 GCA_016793015.1 Phycisphaerales bacterium | reverse complement strand
CCAAAGCCCTTGGCTCTCTCGCGGATTGGACGCTCCAGTCGCAGCGCACCCACGCCAGCGGATCTGCCATCCGATTCGATGCAACATTGCAGCCCAAGGGAGCAGCGCGATGAAATCGCTCCCCGACTTTGCCATCACAATCGCAGCTTGTGCCGCCGCCGGTGCCCTGGTATGGTCCACTTCACGTTGGTGGGCAGCAAGCCGAGATGTCGAGACCGCGCGAACCGCCGATCTCCAGGCCGCAGCCATCATCTCCGAAGTCCGCCACCTCCGCACGCTTCCGATCATCGTCGAAGATGGTCAAACCCGTGAAGATCGCCTTTTGGGCATGGTCTCCGACTCGCTTGTCCAAGCAGGCATCAATCCATCCGTCATCAAAGATGTGAGTTCCGAGTCGGTCTCCGCCGGTGCCGGCGTCTACCACCGCCAGACCATCCGCGTCCAGTTTGAATCCATCAGCATCCCCGATCTCGGCCGTTTTCTCGCGAGCTGGAAGAAACAGCACCCGACCTGGATCGCCACCACGCTCAACGTCGCACCGATGAAACGAGCCGTCTCAGGCGGCAAGTCCTCCGAGACCTCTGTTGCATGGTCCGTTTCGATTTTTTTCACATCGTCGTTTCTGGGTTCGTCCGCTCTGCCGCTTTCACCTCCTCAGCATCCGCCGGAGAAGTTGCCGCGATGACAGACAAAGCGTTGAATCCGATTTCCGCTCAGTGTCCGCGCAGGAGCAGTCTCACTCTGCCCCTCGCGCTGGCCCTCGTGTTGCCCCTCGCACTTCTCACCGGGTGCTCTTCCGCCAAAAAGACCGATCCCTACGCCCCCGCGTCGGAAGCCGCACGCGACACGCAGCGCGCAGTTGCTCTGAACAATGAAGCGCTGCCATATATGGACAAGGGCGATCTCTCATCCATGAACCGCGCCGAGGAGCTTCTTCGTCAAGCTTTGTCGGCCGACCTTTACTTCGGCCCCGCGCACAACAACCTCGGCGTCATCTATCTTCAGGAAGGCAAGTACTACGAGGCCGCGGGCGAATTCGAGTGGGCTCGCCGCCTGCTCCCCGGCCACCCCGATCCGCGCGTCAACCTGGCCATGACCCTCGAATCCGCCGGCCGAAGCGACGAGGCAATCGCAACCTACCGGACCGCGCTCGAGGTCTATCCCGAGTACGTCGCCGCGATGCAGGGCCTCGCCCGACTTCAACTCAAGAGCGGCAAGGCCGACGAGAAGACCGCCTGGCTCCTCAAAGAAGTCGCGTTGAAGGGCGAAACGCCCGAATGGCGCGACTGGGCCAGGGGTGAACTGACGCGGGTGCGGTGAACGCCGCTTTGCCCTCTACCTCCCGCGCCTATCCGCGAGCGATTCTTCCAGTCCCGTTTTCCAGACCTCCGCCAGACCTTCGAGCGCAGCCGCTTCCACGATCTCCGCCTTCGCGGCCCGCCGATGAAGAACAAACGCGTTGAATCGCCCGATCGTCCACGCGGGGTTCGGCCGGCGCAGAATCTCGATCGCGTCTCCGGCCCCGAGGCTGCCCGGCTTGAGCACCCGCGCATACCAGCCCGTTCGCCCGGTCTGCATCATGATGCGGCCGAGGCTGCTGTCGTTGAACCGCAGGCCGAGCTTGAAACAGGGCTGCCGGGGTTGTGTCGCCTGGAACTCGGCGGAACCGATGCGAAAAACATCGCCGATCGCAACGGAAGACTCGTCGAGTCCGACCGTCGTGATGTTCTCTCCGAACGCGCCCGCATGCAGCGCGTGTTCGTGCCGCGGCACATCGACAAGCCATCGCGGGTAGTGCTCGGAGGGGTAGAAATACACCGCTTTGTCCGGCCCGCCGTGCACCGTCAGATCGGCCTGCTCATCGCCATCCAGGCCGAGCGGAGCAACACGCACCGGCCCCGCGACCGCCGATTTCACAAAGCCGCTCGGCACCCCTTGCGCGCCCAGCGGCGCGATGCGTCCGACCTGGACCGACATCACCCGCGGAGCATCTGCACGAAGAGCGTCAGACATGCGTATCTCCACTCGGGCCGCGCGATTCTGCCTTCGGCAAATGCGAAACGGAGCAGCGCCCGGTCTCCGGACGATGCCCCGAAAGGGGTGCGAGATTCCGGAGAGTGGTTTGCCGGGCACGCACACGGAAACACGCGGCGGAGTTGTCGGGACGAGAACGTGCGGGCACGATGGAGCTCCGGTATGGTCAAGAACTGGCGGCACGCCGGTTTGGGTCGTCCCGAAACGGGCGCCCGGATTCGAGATCGGAAGGTGCCCGGGTACGCCCGCCGGCGTCGGTTACTCGTGCCGCCGCTCGTGGAGCAGCGGCATCTGATGCACGTACGGGCGTATCAGGACCAGTTCACTCGCGATGAACTGGTCGAAGCTGCCGTCGAAGTAGACTCTCCCTTCGCTCAGCATGACTATGCGCGGCCGCAGCCGGCGAAGGAGTTCCGTGTCATGGGTGACGATGATGGACGTCCGTGCGATGTTCGCGTCGGTCCGGACTTCGTGCGTGCGCGCTATCAGATCATGGATTTGCGCACCCGCGACGGGGTCCAGCCCGGAAGTGGGCTCATCGTAAAGGATCAGGAGCGGATTCATGACAAGTGCACGCGCAATGGCGACGCGCTTGGCCATGCCGCCGGAGAGCGATTCCCTTTTCGTTTGCAACACCTGATCGGGATTGAGTCCGACATCCCGCAACGCTTGTATGGCGCGCGGGAGGATCTCATCGTCCGGCATCCGTTTGATTTCACGCGGCCAGAGCGCCAGGTTTTCGAACACGGTTCCGCCGAATAGCGCGTTGCGCTGAAAAACAACCGCCCAATGAATCCGGATCTCGTCCATTCGCTCTTCGGGCAAGTCGGCGAGATTCATGAGCGGTGATCCCGGCTGCTCATGATCAGCGACGGAAACCGAACCCCGGTCCGGATTCAGTGTGCCCATGATGTGCTTCAAGAGCACCGTCTTGCCGCAGCCGGAGGGGCCGACGATGGCGACCATCTCGGATCGGAGTATCTGAAGGTCGATGCCCGTGAGCACGGCATGATCTCCAAATGACTTGGAAAGATCCTTGATCAGGACCTCGGTCGGCAAGGAAGTTGCAGCCGAACGTGCTTCTTGCAAGGGCGGTTGAACGGACGGATCGCCAGGCTTCTTGCGCGGAGCGTCTGAGAATCGCGGGCTTTGCATAGCGGAGCCTTGTTTTCAGAAGGAAGAGCTTGGCGGTTCGTTGCGCGCTCGTTGGGATCGTAGCCAAGAGCAGTTTGACCGCGAGGACGGAACAGCCGACACGCCGCATCTCGCGTTCGGCGGCTTTGCCGAGCATGAAATCCCGAAGATCCAATTGGATCGCGTCCCCGGCACGACGAAGTCCGCCCGGTGCGGTGCAATGAAATCAAGAATGTCCTGTGCGCGAGTTCCTGCGCGAAAAGCAATGTGCAGAACTTTGTCGGCGGGGATCGTGAGCGCAGACGGCGTACCTGCCTTCAAGCGGGCGACAACGGCGTCGTAAAACCTCTCGGAAAAATCGGACGCGGCCGCGAGCAGCGCCGTGGCGTCTGCCGATCGTCCTGATAGGAGATCTCGTTGATAGGCGATCTCGGCGTTCTCGTTTGGTTCTGCCTGTCGGATCGAGCCACAACCCCGTTGAGTGTTTCAGGTTCCTTCGACCCCGCATTGCAACTGAGCTCCGCCAACCGTGAGGGAGCTCTGCGCGGGAGTGTCGGTGAAGTTGGTGCCATCCACGATGCAGACCGCGCCTCCGAGTCGATCCCACGATCGCGGCGAACAACAAGCCGACGACGCACCCGGCCGAGAGAGAAATCAAGCACAATCAACATCCCTCCCATTTGGGAAATTCGGAATTCCGGTAGACGTCGCGCGGCGAAGTCCGCCTGGCAAGCGGTGGGTGAGTCGAGCAGTGCTCGTCTGGTGGTATAGGGAGTGGCTGGCGCCAGCGAACGCGTGGCAGGGCCAACGCAAAAGCAGCGCCAATCAAGCGCGGAATCGCGACAGAAAGGAAAGCGGCAAGCTTTGTTCTCCAAAGCGTGCCGCGGAAGCGGAGGGGAGGAGATTCGAACTCCTGGTGAGGACAAGCCCCACGGCAGATTTCAAGTCTGCTGCTTTCAACCGCTCAGCCACCCCTCCGGGGTGTTCATCATTTTAGTCGGCCACGCGTGCGGCTCGGCGGATGCTCCATCTCTCGCCTTACGCCGGTTTGCCGCGCACGCTCGGCGTGATGAGGGCGCGGCACGACGTCCCCGATCGCACGCTCGTCTCCAGCACCTCGTTCAGCGTCGTCCGCGCAAACTCCCGTTCGATCAGCGCAACCGCGTCGTCCATCCGCCGGTGCAGCGGGCACAGTTCCACGTGCGCCGGGTTCCCCAGCGGGCACTTCTCGATCCGCTGGATCCGATCGACCGCGTTCACAACATCCAGCATCGTGATCGCGCTTGCCGGTCGCGAGAGCGAAAAGCCCCCGTTCGGCCCGCGCTGCGAGGTGATCAGGTCCGCCACGACAAGGTCCCGCAGGATCTTCGAGAGATAACCCTGGGGCACCTTCGTCTTCGCCGCGATCGTCTCGCTGTTCACCGCCTTGTCGGGTTCGAGCGCCGCCAGGTGGATCATCGCGCGGAGCGCATATTCAATCGTTTGCGACAGCATGTGATCGATCCGACTTCCAAGCCAGCCCGTGCAGCAACAACAAAAATCCCGCGAAGCATATCCGGCGCGGGCGATTCTCAAGTGCTCCCACGCCCGCGGTCTTCACGTGCAGCCGGGTACAACGCCGGCCGTATTCCCCTGGATCGCGCCGCGCCGTTCCATCTCGGCCGCTTCCGCCCGGACACCCGCCGGGAACAGGATGTTGTTCTCCTTGTGAACGTGCACGTGCGTGTCGCGTTCGAGTTCCGCCAGCAGGCTCACCATCACGCGGAACGAAGCGCACGCACCCGGCGGTGGCGTGAAGTTGTCCGTCAAACCCCGGATCTCCCGCAGCATCTTCCCCACCTCGTCGTGATCGTGCATCATGTAGTCGATCGGCCGGCGCACGCTCCAGGGCGGCCCCGTGTGGATCTCCGACTTGCGGTCCAGTCGCCGCAGCCACGGGAACAGCACGCGATCCTCCCGGATCATGTGGTCGTGCATCTCCTCGGCCAGCCGCCGGACCGTCTTCTCGAGCTGAAGCAATTCCGGGTGTGCCGCGCCGTGGTGCCCCGCCACCTTCGGCACCAGCACCGCGAGCCGTGCAAACGTCTCACGCACAAACACGTGGTGCGTGTGCTCGATGTGGTCCGCGAGTTCCGTCATCGTCGCCGCGCCCCAATCCCGTTCCCCCGTCGAAGCAGATTCCGAAAGCGCCTCGAGCTCCCTCTGCAGTGTCGCAAGGTCCACGCCCGCCGCCTCGCACGCCTGCCGGAGCGTCCGCGTGCCTCCGCAGCAGTAATCAAGCCCGAACCGATCAAAGAGCACCAGGCTCCTGGGGTCGTCGATGCCGATGCGGGCCACAGTTTGTTCCGGATCGATGCGCATGTTCCGATTCTCCTTTGTCCCCGGCTTCTGCCGGGCTGATCACAAGCTGCTTTCGTTCTGTCCCCGGCCGACCGATGGCCCACCGATCACCGGGCCTTGGCCGCTTTGCCGAACCGCTGCTCCATCCAGTCGCGCCGCGCTTCCGCAAGCGCTGCGAACGCCATCAGTTCGCCGCCGCTCTCGCGTTGCCGGGCTTCGGCCCGCTCGCGGCTGCCGAACGCGATGATCCCCGAACCCATCGGTGTGTGAACCCTGCCCTCCGCACCGAACACGTAAGTCGCGGTGTTGCTTTCCACCCAGCCCCCGTCTCCGAAATCGTGCACAAAGATCCCGACCACCCTCACTTTGCCCGCCTGCTCCCGCTTGTAGTCGAGCAGGCAGCCAAGATCATCAAACAGCAAGTGCGCCCGATCACCGGCGGTCTCGATCAGCATCGCCCCCGAGCACTTGCCCTCACTGATGATCATCCCGCACGAGACGCACTCGTCTTTTCCAAGCCGGATCGTCGGCGGCCCCGCCAGTTCTGTCCTCCCGCATCCGCAAAGCCCGCACGCCGCGGACAACATCATCACAGCCATGCACTTCATGCCGCGGCCCTCCGGTTCATCACAAGCACCCCGATCGCCAGCGGCACAATCACCCACGCCAGCATGCCCGCCGCGAAGATTGCGTTCAGCCCGCGCCCGTACTCCTCCGTCGCATACAGCCCCGCCGGCCCCAGCACATCCAGCGACGCATCCGCCGAATGCAGCGACCACATCTTGAAAACCTGCAGCGGATTCACAAGGCTCAGCCAGAACAACTGCTCGATCCGCAGCCGCAGCGCCATCGCGCCCGCCATAAGACCAAGGTCACTCACAAACACCAGCGTCAGCCACACAAAGACCGCCGTTCCCACCGCAACCGACGCCCGGCGCGAAAGCGACGAGATCAGCATGCCCACGCTCAGCATCCCGAGCGCGAGCCCGAACGACAAGCCCGTCAGCCACAGCACCGCACCCGGCTTGGTTCCGATCCCAGTCCACGCCAGCACGCCCGCGCACACGCCCAGCCCAAGAAAAATACACGCCAGCAGCGCGAACGCCAATCCCACATACTTCCCGAGATAAACCTCCGAACGCGAGACCGGTTGCGCCAGCAGGTATTGCAACATTCCCCGTTCCCGGTCCGATGCAATCGCCCCCGCGCCCGCCGTCAACGCCATCAGGGGCACAACCAGCAGCACCAGATTGATCATCCCCGCCGTCGTGCGCCCAAAGCTCGCAAGCCCCGATCCGCCCGTTGCCGAGGCCGACACAAACGAGATCGCCAGACCGAGCCCGGCAAACGCGAGCGTGTACAGCAAAAACCATTTCGCCCGCACGGCGTCCCGCAGTTCGCGCCCCGCAACGGTCAAAACATTCCGCGCCATCCCCGGCGGCAAGTGCCCCGAAGCGCACAGTTCCATGTCATACGAACTCCGTTTGCCACTCGCGTTTCCCGGCGTTTGTCCTCCCCCTTTGCCCAAGGGGGAGGTGGCATCGCGCAGGCTTTGCGGAACGATGACCGTGGGGGTTTCGGAAGTTCCCGTGTCAAGATCGCATCCCGCTCGAAAAGTCGCAAGATTCATGGCGTCTCCTTGTGCACGCCCGCCGCTCCGTGCCCATCGCTCCGGATCACCTCGAAGTCATCCACCCGCACGCCCGCCTGCGACAACAGCCCGAACGGCATCGCCTTCCGGTTCTCATCCACGCGGACCAGCACGCCCACACCGTTCAGCGTCGGCACAAGCCCGCCCGACCGCAAGACCTGCATCGCCTCCGCTCGCGCCGGCGCGGGGATGACCAGATGCACGACGGTCCCGCCGCGATCGCCCACCGCAATGCCTGTCGCAAAGTCCGCCGCATCCACGGTGCGCTCGAGCGTGCCCTTCTCCAGCACGGCCACGCGCTTCGCCAGCGCCGCGATCTCTTCGAGCCGGTGCGACGCAAACAGCATCGTCCGCCCCGCGCCGCACAGTCCCGACAGCAGCGACACAAACTCCCGCCGCCCGCACGCATCCAGGCTCGCCGTCACTTCATCAAGAATCAGGATCGGCGGATCGCCCAGCATCGCGATCGCAAGCGCCAGCCGCTGCTTCATGCCCCCCGATAATTCTCGAATCCGCTTCCGGCCCTCGCCGCTCAGCCCCACCCTCCCCAGCACACCATCCGCCCGCAGCGCTCCCAGCCCCTTCAACCGCCCGAAAAACACGACAGCTTCGTTCACGCGAAATTCATCGTAAAAACTCAATTCCTGCGGCACATACCCGATCAGCATCCGCGCGTGCTTTCCCCGCCGCCGCACATCGTGCCCGCCCACGCGAATCTTCCCCCCAAACGGAATCAAGCCCAGCACGCACCGGATCAGCGTCGTCTTCCCCGCGCCGTTCGAGCCCCAAAGCGCAACGCTGTCCCCGCTGCCGATCTCCAGGCACACATCCCGCACCCCCGCGCCGCGCCCAAACCGCTTCGTCACCTGCTCAATCCGGATCATGTTCCGCCGTCCCTTCTCGCCGCGACCAGCACGCCCGCACCCGCCGTGAGCAGCAGCGCCGCCGCACCCCCCAGACCGAGCGCGCCGCCCGCCGCTTCTTCGCGCGCAAACGCGATCTCCACCGGCCTCATCCGCGGCACCTCATCCTCAAACTTCGATTCCGGCCGCACCGCCGGCAACGCACGCCCCACAAACTCGATCGCCTGCTGCGTCGGGCTGAACAGAAACAGCCGCATCGCCGGGTTGCGATCGGTCAGGCTCTCAAAGAGCGTCCGCGATTCATGCACAAAGTCGCCGATGCCGTCCCCGTCGCGGTCGTACCCCGTGTAGTCGCTCCAGAAGTTGCCCGCTTCTCCCTTCCAGAACCGATTCCCCGTCAGCGTCCCCCGCCCCGAAACCGCAACCTGGGTGATGTTGTCGATAAAGTTGTTCTCGCTGAACTCGTTCCCCCGCGCCGACGGCAGAAACGTCACGCCGATGTCGTTGAACGCAAAGATGTTCCGCGCAAACTCGCCCGGCTGCTTCGCTGTGAACGGCGAACCATCGAGGTAGACGCCCACCCGGTTCCCCGTGATCAGGTTCTCCTGCACGCGGAAGCGGTCCGTCTCTTTGAGCCCGATCCCGTACCCGCTCGGCCCGCGGTTCCGCACCAGCCGGTTCCGCGCGATCTCCACGCCCGCGCTGTACATCAGGTAGATCCCCACCGAGTTGCCCGTCAGCGTGTTGTCCTCGATCACAACCTCATCGCTGAACATCAGGTGCAGCCCGTAGCGGCAGTTCTCCGATCGGTTTCCGCGCACCGTGATGCCCGACGAATACCAGAGAATCGCGTCCCGCCCATCGTGCAGCGTGTTGTACTCGATGATGCCCCGGTCCGATCGCCAGAGCCGCAGCCCATCACCCCGCCGCGCGATGTCGAGCGCCTTCCCGCCGATCCGATTGCCCCGGATGATGCAGTCCGGCGCACCCCGCAGATCGATCCCGAACAGCACATCCTCCAGCACGTTGTCCTCGATCGTCGCCCGCCCCGCCAGCACGCGGATCGCCGCGTTCTCCTGTTCGAGATCAATCCCCGTGTTCCGCAACGTGAACCCGCGGATCGTGACGCCCTCCGCCGCGATCTCCACAATGTCCCCGCTCCCCGCTCCATCCAGTATCGCGCCCGGAAGCCCGACCAGCGTGATCCTCTTGCCGATGCGCAGATGCTCGCGGTACACGCCCGGCCCGATCTCGATCGTCGCCCCCTCCTCCGCACCGGCGATTCGCTTGCCGATCTCTCCCGTCAGCACTGCTCTGCTCAAGCCCGCGCGATCCCGCGGCGACTCGTGGTCGTTTCCGGGCAAGCCATCGCCCGCACGGGCCACAAGCCCGCCGACCGAAATCAGGATTGCCCCGAGCACGCCGTTCATGCCACAGCCTTTCGCATCTCCGCGTTCATCCGCTCCATCAGCGGCTTGTACGCCCGCCGGTGAAACACAAACCCCGCGATCGTCAGCACCGCGCACCCCACCGCAAGCCAGTAGCCCGTCCCCATCTCGGCATACGTCTTGAACTGCCCGATGCCTCCTTCTCCGATCACCGTGGGCACAAACGGCTTCACCGACGCAGAAAGCGGCGCATCCGGATTCAGGTTCAGCCCGAACGTGCGCATCCAGAAGTACAGGTCCGCAACAAACACGATCGGAAACGCGATCGCCGGCACCGCCAGCAGCACAGCCCACTTGCTGTGGATAAACGCCGCCCCCTCCACCAGCAGAAACATCGCGATCACCATCCACACGCCCGCCGCCCGCTCGAACGCCGCCGCCTCACCGAGCGGCCGCATCCCGATGTAATGGTTCAGCCCGTCGATCTCGCGCACATCACCCGACAGATGGTTCACATACGCCGTCAGGAACAGCCCCTTCGGATACTGCGGCGCCTCCAGTTCCATATGCCAGTAGGGCAGAAACACCGAGATCAGCAGCAGCACCCGCGCGAGCATGAAAAGAATCGTCGGCGTCGCGTAACGCAGCCGGTTCTCGCGCAGTTCTTCCGGGGCGATACGGGGTCCGACAACCGCTTCCAGAATCTTGCACATGCGTGTCTCCAGTCATGTACGGATTGCTCACCGGGCCAGTACGCCCCGCCGATCTCCGAAAACCCCGCGCCGGGCTTTCGCCCCGCGCGGAAAGGTGCGCACAGCACTCCCTCAGTGCGCGGCATCCGACACCGAGCCAGACTTGGGCTTCACATGCAGATACCCCATCATCTCGAGGTGCAGCGCCGAGCAGAACTCGGTGCAATAGAACGGATACGTTCCCGGCTTGTCCGCCACGAACGTCACTTCCTCGAACTCGCCCGGCTCGAGCGAGAGATTGATGTTGTACGCGCCGATGCAGAATCCGTGCGTCGCGTCCTGCGTCGTCTCCGCCGCCACGATCCGCCAAGTCACGATGTCGCCCTCGTTCACTTCAACGTGCTCGGGCGTGAAGTGGCTCCGGATCGCGATCGACTTCACCAGCACCTTGTTCCCGTCACGCGTCACGCCCTCTTCGCCCTTCTTGGGCGCACGCGGATCGAGCGATTGCGTGTGCGTGTTCCAGCCCACCTCCGGATACACCGGCCAGCTCTTGAGCTTGTCCGCCTTGATCATCTGGCAGTAGTGCGGCTCGCCCACACCCACCGGCATGTCGTACAGCACCGGCATCGTCGTCCCCGGCGCCGCGATGTCCACCAGTTGGAAGTTCTGAGGCAGCAGCGGCCCCGTGCACAGGAATCGATCCACCGACCACTTATTCATCGCGATCAGGTAATTCCCGTCCGGGCTGACCGTGTCGCCCTCCGCCGCCGACAGGTGTCCGATGTTGTACTGCACCGGCGTCTTGGTCACCAGTTTCCACGGCTGCTCGCTGTGCAGTTTCGCAAAGTCGCCCCCAAGGCTCCAGCGCGCCACCGCCGAATCCAGGAACAGCGACGTGTACGCGTACCCCTTGTTGTCGAACTGCGTGTGCAACGGCCCAAGCCCGAGCTCCACCTGCGCTTCCATCACCGCGTCAAAGTCCAGGATCGGCACGCCGTACGCGTCCTTCCCGCTGTACTTCTTCTCCGCGATCGCCTTCTTCACCTTGTCGATCGAATACACCGTCACGTGCGGGTCGAGTTTGCCCGCCACCACCATGAACTTGCCGTCCGGCGTCACGTCCACGCCGTGCGGGCTTTTCGGCTCGGGCGCGAAGTACAGCAGCCCCTCCGCGATGCTCGTGTCGAGCCCGATCACCGGGAACCCGTTGATCGTTTTCGCCTTCCCCGACTTGAACACCTGCTCCGCCTTCTTCCAGTCCACGATGTGCAGGTAGTCCATGTCCCGCTTGCTCACCCCAGCCTCGAACGGCGGGTTCCCCTTTTCAATCCCGCCCGTCGCCAGCTCGGTGTTGAACGAGTTCACGAAGAAGTACCCGTCGCTCGCGAGCTTCCCCGCATCCGCGAGGTCCTGCCAGTACGGGGGCAACTCCAGCGCAAACGACTTCGTCTCATCGATGCGGCCCTTCTCCCGATCAAACTTCCACATCGTCACCATGCCGCGATACGACTTCTGATAGTCCTCCGGCGGCGCATATCCATAACCCAGCACCGTCCCGTACTGCCCGCCCTCGATGATGTAGTCCGTATCCGGCGTCACAAACGATGCGCCGTGGTCGCTGATCGTCAGCGGGTTCTTGACGATCTGTTTGGTCTCCCAATCCCGCAGATCGATCACCGCGACCCGCGCGTTCGCCTTGTCGCCGATAAACAGATACTGCCCGTCGTAATCACCCTTCGTCTCCGACAACGCCGGATGGTGCGTATCGCCCCACGCGTTCAGCGTCCCTTTGAACTTCAGCCGCTCGATCACCGGATCGTCCTTGCCCGCAAACCCATACCCCTGCCACGATTCCGGCGTAAACACCGCGATCGACCGCAACAGCCGCATGCTCGGAACCCCGATCGCAAACACCTGCCCGCTCTGTCCGCCCGAACTGAACAGCACATACTCATCGTGCCGCCCGCTGGGCGTGTACGTCTTCGCCGCGGCAAGCAGATCATCCACATTCAATCTCCGCTCGTTCGCGATCTTTGTCAGTTGCGCCACCTGGTCGGGCGCGAGTTCCACCGCCTTCGCCTCCTGCGCCGCGCCCCGCCGCCTCCGGCCTTCCTGCTGCGCATCCGCGGGCGATGCGAACCAGCCCAGCGCAGTCCCCGACACGATCATCGCCAGCAGAGCCTTCCGGCCCCGGTTCGTCCGCTCCGTCGTCTTCATGGTCCTTGCTCCAAGTTGAACGAGACGCGGGCCGCTCGTTCGCGGGCGGCGCGTGTCCTGTGGGTTCCGCTCATTTCGCCGCCGTCTTCTTGTCCTGCAGCGTCCGCACGTACGAGATCACGTCCAAGAGGTCGTCTTCCGACAACGCCGGGTTCCCGCCCTTGGGCGGCATCCCCACGCCCGTCGTGTTCTTCGGATCGCTCGGGTCACGCCCCTTTTTCAGAAACGCCAGGAGCCCGTCGTCGTCCAGGCTCCGCACAAACTCGTTGTTCTTCAGCATCTTCCCGTTGCCCGCGATCCCCAATCCGCCCGCGCCGTGGCACGCGATGCACGTCGAGTTGAAGATCGTCGTCCCGTGCGCGATGTACCCCGCCAGTTCCGCATCGCCGCCCGCCGCCGCAAGCGCCTTCGCCTTGTCCTGCTCGGTCGGTGCTGGGCTTGCGAGCGCAACCGGCTCCGGAAGCCGCGGCATGCGCCGCGGATCCTGCAACCCCCTCAGAAACGTCACGACATCCCGCAGGTCCGCATCCGCCAGATCGGTCCGTCCCGCTCGGGGCGGCATCGCCACCGGCTTCGCGTCCGGCCGCCCGACCGTGATGAACTTGAACAGATCCTCATCGCCCTGCGCCGCAACAAACGGGCTCTCCGCGAGATTCCGGCCAAGCCCATCGACCCCCCGCCCATCCGCGCCGTGGCACAGAATGCACGCCGAAAGAAAAACATCGCGCCCGTGTGCCGCGCGATCGACCGGAACCATCGCGAGCGCCGGCGCTTCCACCACACGCTGCCAGGCCCGCGCCGCTTCCTCTTTCTCCAGCCGCACGCTCTCGATCGCCCACCACGCATCGTGCGAAACCTTCGCGCCGATCCCAAAGAACGGCACGCACATCGCCGCCGCCGCCAGCAGTGCAAGCCCGATCCCACTCAGCCCTTCCCCATCCCGCTGGCAATCCGGTTGGCTCCCGTCGCGCCCCGCTGGGCCAGTCCGTCCCGTCATTCCTGCTTCAAATTGAACAGTCATCGAACGACTCCGAACAGGCCGGGGAAGCTGATATCTAGATATCACGATATATATATCCAGAATAAAGCTGCGGTTCAACTTTTCGGATCAAAAAGCCATCCAAAACGCCAAAAACCCAACGGGAATCCGTTCAAAATGCGAACAAATTTTCGCCCAACCCACTCACCAGTCCACCCCGCTCACGTGCCTGGCCACAGCCCCGCCCGCCTCAAGAACCCTTCAAATTCCACGCGGTACCTGCCTTCATCCTTCCCCGGAAGGTCGTTGTGATCGCAATCAAGCCGGATCAACTCCGCATCCGGACGAGCCTTCTTGAGCGCCTCGGCATGCGCGATCGGAATCACCCGATCATGCTCGCCGTGCGCCAGCAGCACCGGTGCCTTGATCGCTTTCAGAGCCTCATCGTTCAGGAATGGGTGCCGCACCAGCCACCGGGGAACGTGGTACCCATCCGCCATCGCCGCGAGCGACGAGAATGTGCATTCCAGAATCATCGCCGCCGGCGGCACCCGCCCGCCCACACCGCACGCGACTCCCCCTCCCAGCGACCGCCCCAGCAAAATCAACTTGCCCTTGTCCACTTCCGGACGCTCGAGCGCGATCCGCACCATCGAGGCAGAATCTGCAACGATCGCCTTCTCCGACGGCTCACCCTCGCTCCGCCCATAGCCGCGAAACTCCGGCAGCAGCACGTTGAATCCCTCGCGCTGGCACGTCTCGGCAAACCACGACCAGTTCTCGATGAAATCGGCGTTCCCGTGGAAGCACACCAGGAGAGGCCCCGGCGATTCCGCGCTCCGCCCCTTCCCCTTGAAGTACCACGCTTCGATCTTGCGACCGTCCGGCGCGGTGTACCAGATCCGCTCGCCAGTCTCCGGCAGTGCCCGCCCCGACGACCTCCCCGCATACCGCGGAAAGATCATCGAATCCTGTCCCGCCCAGAGCGCCGCGGCAAACAGCCCATATCCAAGCGCGATCACCAGCGCCAGAGATACCACGCCCCGCCGCACCCACTTTGCCGCTTTCTTCGTGTCACTCATAGCCAGCGTCGACTCTCGCCCGAACTCCGACCCTCGATCTACATCCCCCGCACGATCCTGCGCACTTCCTTCAGCCAGGCAAAGTCCTTCTCCCACGGCCACGGATGCCCCGATTCGCTTCCTTCACCAGTGTCCTTTGAACCAAACCACCAGCCTCCCCACAGGATCGCGCCGTCGCACCGCTCCCGCACCGTGTCGAGAATCGTCCCGAAATACGGGATCATCTTGTTCCTGAATTTCGGGTCCGAGTGGTGGTAGTGGGGGCAGATAAACGGGATCACGGGCTTGCCATACTTGTACGCTTCTTCGATATTCGCGATCGCGTATTTCAGCCAGCCCTTCTCGTCGTCGTAAAAGGCGTACAGAGACGGGCAGACCACGTCCATCTCATCGGCGATGACCGAGTTGAAACGGTTCGAACCCTTCCACGCCAGCATCTTCTCTTCGGTCGGAGTCACCGGCGTCCAGTAGTCGGCGTTCGGACAAACGGCGTACGTCCCGATCCGTGCGATCGGGTTTTTCCTGTCCCGCTTGGCGGCACGGAACCCGGCGATCCGCTGCGCGTGCCCCTGCGCAACACACTCGGCTTTCTGAATCCGCACATCCGAGCAGAGCGCCTCAAAATCGACGATCAGCAGATCCGACTTCTGCTCACTCGCCCACTTGCCCACAACGACCGGGTCAAACCCGCCCCGCGAGTACCAACCCGCCGGAACAAGCCCCTCCAGCGTGAGATCGGGCTGATCCTTGAATCCGAGAATGCTGTAGAGCTTGAATGCCATGAAATGAAGCGTATCACACACCTTCCGGAATGTTCAAACACGAGTTCGATCAGTTCCCGATCGCCGCAGGGATCAGGAAGGGCACGTGAAGTCGGAGTATTCAGCAGCAAACAGCACGAAGTCCGCATCGTCGACGAGACCATCCACGTTCAAGTCGCCGGCGCACTGCGAGCCCGGGCACTCGAGCTGGCTGTACGCTGCACCGAACAGAATGAAGTCCGTGTCGTCGACAACGCCGTTCCGCGAGAGATCCGCCCCGCACACGACCGTCACCACCACCGGACCGCTCATCGTCTGGTTGCCGCAGGCGTCGTAGACCCGCACCTCATAGGTCCCGGCATCCGAAGGGAACGGATCCGAGATCGACAAAGTCGACGTATACACCCCTTGCTGGCGGACGCTGTTGCTCAGGTCCGATCCGCCCTTTGTCCAGATGTAGAACACGGCATCATCCGCAACGGCATGAATCGCGATGCTCTGCGAGGGCTGGGTTGTTCCCCCCCCCGAGGCTGTGATCGAGTCGACCGGCGGACAACTGCTGCCATCGCTCACCAGGATCGTCCCCAGAATATCGGAGCGAGCCGCAGTATCGATCGGTGCGGCAGCCAGAAGGCTCGAACCCGACAAACTGCTGTAAAAGCGAAGCCCCGGCATTGATGTTCCAACGCCGAACACATTGTTCTTCACGACCAGCGTTCGCGTCGTTGCGTCCGTTCCCACCGTGACGACCCCGCGCAGGATGGCCGTCTCCGTCAGCGGACTCGCGATGTACGGATTCAGATTGAGCAAAAGGTTCGTCGCAAAGGATGTTACTGACGTTCCGCCGATCAAGTTCCCCGACACGGTCAGGAGCGCCGAATTCCCCTGTGGCGTAAGCCGCTGCATGCTTCCGATGACGTCTCCGGCCACCATCCCGGTGATCTGCTGCTGCCCGGTGAAACGCGAGAACACAACGGCATCGCCGATCCCGTCCGCGGTCTGCACCTTGGTCCCGATGTCAAAGTACGCGGACATCCGGAAATGAACCTGCGCGAGAGGCGCCGCCGCGACGACCGGCTTCCATGTGATGCCGTCCGTCGAGACCTCGTACTTCAAGCCCCAATTTGCCGAGGCGACCGTGCCCGCAAGGCTGCTGACAACCATCGCGCCGACGAAAAATGCATTCTTTGACATGAAGCCTCCCTTACCCAACGAGAGAATCAGAATAACAGGAATCGCACTTGGAGCCAAGTGGCGTGTGCGATTTGGAATAGTTTCATCGCATATTCCGTGCTTTACGGGCTTCTCCACCCCTGAGCAATCGGCATCCGCCGCCCCGAGCCGAATGCAACCCCCGTCACCTTCAGCCCGAGCGCGGCCTGCTTCCTCTTGTACTCCGAAACATCCGTCAGTCGCACAATCCGGCGCACCGTCGCCTCAGCAAAGCCCGCGCGACCCTTGCATTCGCGGATGATCTCGCCCGCGCTCTGGCGTTTCTCCACATACCGATTCAGAATCTCATCCAGCACGTCGTACGGCGGCAGCGAATCCTGATCCTTCTGATCCGGCCGCAGTTCCGCGCTCGGAGGTTTCTCGATGCTCCCGTCCGGAATCGGCGCCGCCGCAAAGCCGCACGCGCCCGGATGCGCGTTCATCCACCGCGCAAGCCGGTAAACCCAGTTCTTTGTCAGGTCGCACAGCACCGCAAGCCCGCCGTTCATGTCGCCGTACAGCGTGCAGTAACCAACCGCAAGCTCACTCTTGTTTCCCGTCGTCAGCACGATCGCGCCCGTCCGGTTCGAGAGCGCCATCAGAGTCGTCCCGCGCAGCCGCGATTGCAGGTTCTCTTCCGCCAGATCGGGGAGCTTCTCGCCCAGCGTGCTCGCGCCCACCGCGTTCATCGCCGGATCGATCGTTCGCACAGCGCCCTCAAACATCGGCGCGATCGGCACCGTGATGCACTTCATCCCAAGCCGCTTCGCGAGGTCGTACGCGTCTGTCTTGCTGTGCTCGCTCGAATACGGCCCCGGCAGCGCAACCCCCGTGACGTTCTCCGGTCCGAGCGCTGCACATGCGAGTGCCGCCGTCACCGCGCTGTCGATGCCGCCCGAAAGACCGAGCAGGGCGGTCCTGAACCCGGTCTTGCGGCAGTAATCCCGCACGCCCAGCACCAGCGCCCGGAACAGATGTTCTTCATCGCCCCTGATCGCCACCGGATCAGCGACCGCTTGCAAGCTCGCCGGCACATCGACAAACGTCAGCGCCTCTTCAAACCCCGCTCCCGCCGCGATCAGTTCGCCGCTCGGCGAAAAAGCCGCGCCGTGACCATCAAAGATCAATTCGTCATTGCCGCCCACCTGATTCACGCTCGCAACGTACACCCCGTGCGTCATCGCGTGCTTCTTCAGAATCGCCCGATGCCGCGGGCTCTTGCCCAGCACGAACGGACTCGCCGAGGCCGACAGAATCACCTCCGCGCCGGCCTTCACGACCTGCGCCACCGGATCGGAAGCATCCGCATAATGCGAGGCAAACCCCGCGTCCTCGCCCTTCCACAAATCTTCGCAGATCGTCAGCCCGACCTTCGTTCCCTTCACGTCGATCACCACCGTGCGATCTCCGGGCGTGAAATACCGATCCTCATCGAAGATGTCGTACGTCGGCAGCAGCCGCTTGTCGTAGTAGTCGAGCATCTTTCCGTCGCGATACGCCAGCAGCGAGTTCGCGATCCCGCTCGGCGCCTTGGCGTCGCTGCCGCCAACCGGCAACGGACACCCGAAGATCAGCGTGAGTCCATCCGAGTGTTTCTCGCCGAGTTCCTTCGCTGCACTCGTACACGCCTTCAAGAACCCGCCCTGCAGCAGCAAGTCCCGAGGCGGATATCCGCAGATCGCCAATTCCGGAAACAGCACGCAATCCGCGCCGCCCTCGCGTGCCCGCGCGATCATCCGCGCGATGTCGGTCGCGTTCCCCGTGATATCGCCAACTGTCGGATTTGTCTGCGCCAACGCGATCCGCATCATTCAATCCTAGTGATTCCGCTCGTTGCTTCGTTCTCAGCCACTTGATGCCTCGATGCCACTTGCCTCATGCCTTCTTCGCATTCGAATCTCTCCCGCCTTCCTCCGTGTTTCTCTTCTCTCCCCGCGGCACGAACATCCTGTGCACACCCAGCCTCATCACCGCAAGTGCCGACAGAATCGAGTTCACAACGGCCTCGCTCGCGAGCACCAGCAGTGCCACGCCCGCCATCGCGGGTGCATTCTCAAGCCCCAGCATCGTCGCCGTTCCCACGATCGCGGCCTCACGCGTGCCGACCGTCCCCGCCGGGCTGATCACGCCCACCACAAAGTGCATCGACGCCAGCAGCACGCACGTGTCGAGTGCAATCGGCGTTCCGACGATCATCCCCGCCAGATAGAACCGCATTGCCTGACTGCCCATGTCGATCAGACGAATAACGACGAGCAGCAGCACCCGCGTTGGCGAAGCCAGAATGTCCAGTCCGCCGTGCGCTGTCCGTACGAAGGCTGTTCGAACTAGTTTCTGCGCCCAGCGCCCGAACTTGTCCGCGATCGCCCGCATGATCGCCATGCCCCGCGTTCCGTGGAAGTACCACGCGAGCAGACACACAGTGAGAAACCCGGCCGCCCCAAGCACGAGCGCGATCGCGATCCACTTCCCGTTGATCTCTCGCGTGAGCAGCGACGCCGCAAACAAGGGCAGCAGCGTGATCGCCATCACGATCGAGACCGCGCCGAACCACGCACCGATCAACGCCACCGGCACGCCATCGCGCCGGTTGTGCACGAGGATCCGAAACAGCATCCCCGCCTTGAACGGCACATAACTCAAGAAGGTCGCGATCGCGTTGGTCGCCTGCAAATCCCAGAAGTTGAGCTTCCGGAGCGGCCGCAGCGAGCAGAAGAAGCTCAGCCCCGAGAAGAACAGCACCATCGCGTTCGCGCCGAAGAGCATCGCGATGAGATGCACAGGTGCATCCCGAAGCGCGGCCAACTGCTTCTGATTCTCCGGGCTGAACGCCTGCTTCACGCACCACCCGAGCAGCGCAAGACCAATCAGGAACCCGAGAACCTGCACGAAGATTTTCGTGACCGACGGTCTGCGTGGAGTGTCCGGTGCGTTCACGGCTTGGCCTCCGGCGCGCGAACGGGCTTGACAACCGGCGGCACAATCTCCTCGCTCGTCCTCGCCGGCAGCACCGGTCGCGTCGCCGCGGACCATCGCATGAACACATCGCGCGTGATCGCGGGGTCGTACCACTTGCTCTCGATCAGGCGGCCGAGCTCTGAGAAATTGATCAGCACGGCTCCAATCCCGCGATCAAGGAGTTTGCCCGACCACTCGAACGGCGCACTCTCGCTTTCCTTCACGCTTCGCACCGCCTCGCCCAGGGGCGACGCATCCCACGTCGTGTGATAGACCACCGGCCCGGGTACGTAGAACGGAGTCGAATCGCCCAGCAGATACAGCGTCTCGCCCGGTTTCACTTGAGCGGAGTCGCCGATGCGCAGGCGTTCTTGAGCGAGTGCCGCAGGCCCGAACGCCAGGGTTTGATTCGGACTCCCGCCGACCTCCGACCAGAACGTATCGAGCGACCGCATCGCCATGAACCCCGCACACAGCGCGGCAGTTGTCATCGCCAGTCTTCGATACAGGTCCCACCGCACCGACTCGGTGTTGAGCCACGATCCGCTCCCGGCAAGGCCGATCAGCATGGCCCCGGGCACAGCCAGCGGCAGTAAAAATCGCGATTGCACATGAGTCAACGCCAGCC